>JAILIG010000051.1 GCA_024695445.1 Oscillospiraceae bacterium | reverse complement strand
ATCAACAGTTCGGGACTTGACAGTTCGCTCCGATTTTCCGATTGCCTCAGCAAGTGCTTTCTGTGTAATAGATGGATTGGTGGAGATTTCACGCAGGATTGCCAATTCCTCCAAAGTGCAATTTTTGCACTTTGAAATCTCTGATTTTGCACTTTGGGGAGTTTCTGAGTAGTCTATATGCATATATCTGTTTTTCAGATCATGCCGTGCGCCGGTAAGCAGATTCTCCATAAACTGCTCCAGAAAGTCCGTTGTGGCATGGACATCATTCTGAAGATCATTATAGTTCGCTCTGACGAGCGCATTACGGAAATACCAAGAATTATCAGCAAAAACCTGATTGCTCACGATGAATCCGAAGGTTTGCAGATATTTTATCATGAACACAGCAGTAGTGCGGGTATTGCCCTCACAAAACGGATGAATCTGCCAGATGCCTGAAATGAACTTTGCGATATGCTTGATTGCCTGCGTAGCATCCAGATCGGCGTAGGAAAATGTCTTTTCCTGACTGAAATCGTAATCAAGCGTTTCGCGGATACTGTCAAAAGCAGCATAGAAAACGGATTTCCCGTTCAGCACCCATTCTTTCTTTGTGATGTTGTAGGTGCGGAACTGTCCCGCGGCTTTAAACACACCGGTGAACAATCTGCGATGAATGGATTGCAGCTCTGCCGGTGAAAACTGAAATGCCTTCTCAGCCAGCAGCTCGGCGATACGTGAAGCAACAATATCCGCTTCTTTCGTATCCTGTTCAGCGGTCATACGAACATCTCGCTGCTCGTAATAGCTGTAGATTCGCTTTTGTGCTGTGGCAATGTCAATTTTGCCCTCAATATGCTCTTTGGCGGTTTCGAGCAGATAGTCCGAAGTCCGGAGGCCGTCAACATCCTGCAAGCCGATCGCGGTCTGCCATGCAGCACTTTTTTCGGAACTGTCAGGCTCACCCTGACGGATATATTCATCTAAATCATATTGCCAGTCGTGTTCCTGTCCCATATTCTGCCTCCTTTCAGCGTATTTGCATCTACATTTAGTATACCATAATAACGGCGAAAATGCAAGCGGAGTAATGCAAACTATTCTTCATATATAATATAGTATAGTGATAACATGGGCAATATTATGCCGGATAAAGCAACATTCTACGGAAAGAGTGTGCTTTCGTGTGAACTGCGCCGTCTTTCCTAATCCCATTGTCGCCGTATGAAAGAGGATGAAGCCGAAAAATCCGCCTGAATCCACACGATCGGATGCCTGCGTACACACAGTAGAGAGGGTGCAAACCCTCGGTTTTCGTGTGAACTTTCGTGTGAACTAGCCCTGAAAATGGCTTCAAAATGGCGAAATTTGCTTCAAAATACGGAAAAATTTTGCAAAGCACGATATAATAAAAACGACGCTGTTACGCGAAATTTACGTAACAGCGTCGTTTTCTTCTGGCGGAGAAAGAGGGATTTGAACCCTCGCGCCGGTTTCCCGACCTACTCCCTTAGCAGGGGAGCCCCTTCACCACTTGGGTATTTCTCCAGCGTGGCGAATGCGATATCCGGATTAGTGATGGCGGAGAGGGTGGGATTCGAACCCACGGTGCATTGCTGCATCACCAGTTTTCAAGACTGGCTCCTTAAACCGCTCGGACACCTCTCCTTTCGGATTCAGCCCTATCATTATATCATAAAAAGAACGAGTTGTCAAGCCTTTTTTTCAAAAACCTGAAATCATCTTGCGGTTTGCGGACATCTGTGCTATAATAGAACTGAAAAACGGCGGGCGGCCGGACAAAAAGAAAAACCGAGGTGTAAAATGCCTGATTATCATGAAATCAAAGCGGCAGACGGCACGCCGTGGCAGGAGTGGCTAGCCTGCTCCGAAACGCAGCTGCTGCATTTTTACGAGCCGGATACGGGGCTGTTCATTGCGGAGAGTCCGAATGTGATTACGCGGGCGCTGGATGCGGGATATGTGCCGCTGTCGTTTCTGATTGACCGCAGTCAGTTCACACCTGTCCTGCGGGAGCTGACCGCACGGTACGCCGATGCTGCGGTGTATCTGGCGGAAACTGCGGAGATGGAGCGGCTTGCGGGGTATCATCTGACGCGAGGCGTGCTCTGTGCCATGCGACGGAAGCCGCAGCCCGCGGAGCCGGTTCTGCCGGAAAATGTGTATCGGATTGCGGTGCTGGAAAACATCATGAACCCGACGAATCTCGGTGCGGTGTTCCGCTCGGCGGCGGCACTTGGCGTCGATGCGGTATGGCTGACGGCCGGCTGCACCGATCCGCTGTACCGGCGGGCAGCGCGTGTCAGTATGGGAACGGTCTTTCAGGTTCCGTGGGCGGTCTGTACGGAATGTCCGACCGCGGCAGAAATCGTGCAGAGGCTTCGCGGACGCGGCTTTGTGTCGGCGGCGATGGCGCTTTGTGAAGCGTCGCTGCCGGTGGATGATCCGCGCATCGGCGCGGCGGAGCGGCTCTGTATCGTGCTTGGCACGGAAGGGGAGGGGCTTTGCCCGGAAACGATCTTCGCCTGTGATTACACAGTCCGCATTCCGATGGCGCACGGTGTGGATTCGCTCAATGTTGCGGCTGCGAGTGCAGTTGCATTCTGGGAGCTGCGGCGGCGCGGCTGAAGGGATACAGAAAGGAAATCAACATGATTACTGTGAAAGAATTGCAGACTGCGGCAGAAAAGCAGCGCATCGTCCGGCAGATTCTCGAAGCGCTGCCGGAGTGGTTTGAGGTAGAGGAAAGCCGCGAGGCCTATATTGCGAAAAGTCCGGAAATGCAGTGCCTCTGCGCGTTTGACGGCAAGGAGCCGGTCGGGTTTCTCTGTCTGAAGGAGACCGGCGCGGCGACGGTCGAGCTTGCGGTGATGGGCGTTCTGAAGGCGTATCACCGGCAGGGAATCGGCCGGCAGCTGGTAACGGCGGCAAAGAAGGCGGCGTCAGCGGCCGGCTATGCCTTTATGCAGGTGAAGACTGTCAAAATGGGAATGTATCCGGACTACGATGACACAAACCGGTTTTATCTCAGCCAGGGCTTTCAGGAGTTCGAGGTGCTCCCGCTCTGGGATGACGCAAACCCCTGTCAGGTCTATGTCACGGCGCTCTGATGCCGGTTGCATTTTATGCAGCATTATGCTATAATATAGAACAGAATACACAAAAGGGGGAATTGCCATGCCCGATCCGGACATCCGGGAATTCAGTCTGCTGGAGCCTGCCGGAACACATCCGGTGTTTGCGCTCAGCAGCACGACCGCCAATGACCTTTCCGTCGGTTTTCTTGCAGAGCATCTCGCCCGCAGCCGGACCGAACAGGAACCGCTCCGTAAAATCCTGCTCAATCTGCCGGTCAGTGAGGCTGTCATCCGGTACCGCAGAGAAATCTATACCGAACTGCGTGCAGAACCGGAGCTGCGGAAAAAGCTGTATGAAGTCTTTGACGCCATGCGCTTTTATGTGACCGACCGCCCGGTGATGGTCGGCGAATCCCCCTCGATCATGGAGCTGTTTTCCTTTTTCCGCTCGACGCAGTATTACATCGGCTGCATCATGAAGCTGCGGGATGCAATTTCAGGATACAGCTTCCGTTCCGAGGGACTGAGGCGCTTTGCGTCCTACCTCGAAGCGATTTATACCGACAGCGGATTTGAGGAGCTTTCCAAAGATATTGAAGCGCTCGGCGAGGAGGCATCGGCCATTCACAGCATGACCATCGGCGTGAATCTCGATCAGGATTTCCGGCCGAAGGTGTCGGGCATTCTCTCGCTGAACAAATACTATTTCGGCGAACAGGGCCTGCTGAAAAACTTCATGGCGTTTCACCGGAAGGATCAGGTCACGGATGAATCGTATTACCCCACAGATATGGCGGTTCACAAGGACGGGCTTGACTGGATCGAACGGCATTTCCCGAACTGGGCAGGCGTCGGCAGACCGGCGGACAGCACGCTGATGAACAATCTCAACAGCATCATTGAGCGGATGCTGCCTTCCCTGACAAGCAAGCTCAAGCGGTTCCTCGACCGTCATGTCGATGTCAGCGGCAAGGCGCTCGGCCGGCTGGCGGACGAGATGCTGTTCTATCAGCGGTTCATCGAACTGGAGCAAAAGCTCACGGAGCTCGGAATGCCCTGCTGTGATGCGGCCTGCTCGGACAGCGGGACGGACCTGCGGGATTTCTATAACATCAAGCTGGCGATCTGCCGCGCAGAGGGGACAGTCCGGGAGGAAATCGTCCGCAACGATGCGGCATTCACAAAGGAACGCACGGTCTGGATTCTGACAGGCCCGAACCGCGGCGGAAAGACGGTGCTCACGCAGGGAATCGGTCTGGCGTTTCTGCTCTTTCAGAGCGGTGTGTTCGTGCCGGCGGCATCGGCACAGATTCGCCCGTGCAGCGGCATTTATACGCATTTTCCGGTCGAGGAGGAGCGCACGGTTTCGCTCGGACGGCTCGGCGAGGAGGCGGAACGGTTCCGCGAGATCTGCAAGGCCGCGGACGGGGACAGCCTGCTGCTGTTCAATGAATCCTTTGCGACAACCAGCCACACCGAATCCCTTTACATTGCAGAGGATGTGCTGAAATACCTCTGCTGCCTCGGTGCGCGTACCTGCTTCAATACCCATATGCATGAGCTGGGCGAGCACGCCGCGCAGTTCGGCGAAACGCCCGGCGCAGTTTGCGGGGCGGTCAGTGTCGTCATGGAGAGCGAGAACGGAAAGCGCGCCTACAAAATCAGCTTCCGGCAGCCGGACGGCAAGAGCTATGCGCACGAGATTGCCTATCAGTACGGCATCACCTTCGAGCAGCTGCGGCAGCAGGCAGGGGAAGCCGGCAATCTCTGACAACTTCCGACAGAATGCAAAAAGCGCCCGAAGGAACATTCCTTCGGGCGTTTCAGTTTTTCAACAAACCCGCTGGGAGCCAAAACTAAAGTTTTTGGTCGAGCTTTTTGCGCGGAGCCCGCACCGGCATTGATCTAAAGCTTTCCGGCAGCCCAAACTAAAGTTTTTGGTCGAGCTTTTTTGCGCGGAGCCCGCGCCGGCATTGATCTGAAGCCCGCAGGCGGCGAAACCCTCTGGACTTAATAAAGAGCCCCGCAAGGGGGTGAATTGCCACCTTGCGGCAAGAGGGGGGACGCCCTGCAATAAAGGGCGTCCCCCTAAATAGTCTGCGATGACCTTTTTCGAAGGATTGAGGCGCCGTCTCACCATTCCCAGTCCTCCCAGAAGCGGCCTGCACGCGATTTCAGCGTCTCGCCGCGCTGCTTGAGCATTTCATTTGCCGCCGCGACGATAATCAGCAGGATGCCGGCCATGAGCAGCCAAACCCACCACTGCATTCCGGGGAACAGCTTGATGCGCAGATACACTGCAATGCCGATCAGCGAAACGCCGCCCAGCAGGAACCACTTTTTCTGCTTCAGATAGAACGAGATCACGAAGATCAGCAGTGCCGCAAACAGCACGGTCACCAGATCGGCCGTGCGATGACTTGCCATTGCCGTCACGGCCAGCCGGATCATCGAATAGATGCTGATGGCGAAGAAGAAACCGCTTCCGGTCTTTTCCCCGTACAGCTTCCGGATCGCTGCGCCGAAGAGCAGCAGAGGAATCAGATGCAGCTTGCCTTCCCAGTATCCGCCCCTGACCGAAATCAGCGGCTGTACCCACAGTCCGACGGTAAACAGCGCCGCCGAGACGGTTTTCAGCTGCCGGGAACGCGACTCGAACTCTGCGCGGCGGGTGAAGTGCAGCACATAGCCCGAAAGCAGCATCAGGATGAAGAAGTACAGCCACCTGACCTGCACATGGGAATACCGGACGCCGCTCAGCCCGCAGATTGCCATGAACATCCAGAACATCACCAGACCGCCCGACGCAGTCAGAACGCCGGCGCGGGGATTCTCTGCGATGCGCTCCTCATCAGCGCGGAGCACGGAGCCGAGATACGAGAAAATCAGCACCAAACCGGTATAGCAGAACAGCATCAGCACGAAAGTGGCGTCGCTTGTGCCGAGATGCACGCGCAGGGCTTCCAGGAGCTGCTTCAGGCGGAGCCGGCATCGTGCATGGCCGAGATGCACGCGCAGGGCTTCCAGACTGACGAACAGCGCAAAGACAGAGACTGCCGGCAGCAGAAGCTGATTCTTTTTCGACAGCAGGAAACTCAGAATGCAGAGGCCGGCTGCATACAGCCAGAACAGCGTATGCCATGCGGATGCCTGCTGTATCAGCAGCCGGAAGGAAAGCAGGATCGCCGCAGCGGGCGTCAGCACCTGCATCACATCCGGGATCGCTTCCCGTCCGACAAATACGAGCATTCTGCGCCGGATGAGAATGGCCGCGGCACTGAACAGCACGATCCATACGGTCGCCGCCATATACACCGCGAACGAATACTTCCCTTCAAAGACCTTTGCCGCAGTGAGTTGACCGGTCGTCAGACAGAGCAGCGTCACGCAGACCGTAAATGCGCCGCCGGAGAGCGTCCGGAAGCCGTGGCCGGCCAGCATCCGCCAGAGCCAAACCGCGAACAGGATGCAGACAAGCTGATGCACATAGTACAGGTCCGTCCGGAAAAAGCCCAGCGCGATCATGGCGCCTGCAAGCGGCGGAATTGCCGTCAGATAAAAGAGCGTCTGCCGGACCGCATGGAAGCGGTGTCTGGTCGTGCGCTCCGTGACGGCTGCCGTGCAGCAGGAGACAGCCGACCAGCCGAGCAGAACGGCCTCGCGCCATATCAGCGGCTTTTCCGGAAGCGTCAGCCGCAGCGAAACCATCAGCGCGAACAGTCCGACCGGCACGGCGGCCGCCAGAATCCCGGCGGGCAAATCGGTGCGGTCATCGTAAACGGCCAGCAGATACATCAGAATCAGGAGAGAGATGCTCAGCGCCGTGGCTGCAATGCCAACCCATGTGCGGAACACATCCAGAATGAGTGCGTACTCTGCGCCGATCAGCGCCGACACAGGGAACAGCACATCCGAAAGCCCCGTGCGCAGCGGCTGTGTCAGGTAAAATCCCGCAAAGCAGACCGTCAGAAGGCCCGCCGCGAGCAGCGCGCCCTGCGCCGGCGTGACAAGCACCGGAACGGCATAGTACGACGCGGAGCAGCAGAGCAGAACGCCCTGTCCGGCCGCGAGCATCGCCGGCAGATCGGCTTTCGCGTTCCATGCGAGCTGTACCGTCAGCAGCAGCAGCGCAGCGAGAATACCGACTCCGCCCCAGCTTAGCCATGTGCGGAAGGCGTCAAAGCTCAGTACCAGATGTCCGGCAATCATTGCGGAAAGGCCGAGCAGATTGTCCGAAACGGGCGTGCGGAGCTTTTTTACAAACCGGAACGCCGCAAAGAATCCGAGCAGCAGCGCCGCAGAGAGCAGACTTGCCTGTGCGGCGTTCAGCAGGCGGAAAGCGGCAAAGCTGCCGGCCGAGACACTGAGCAGAAAGGCCTGTCCCGCTGCGAGCATCGCCGGCAGAACGCTTTCGGTCTGCCATGCGCCCGCTGCCGTCAGCAGGAGCAGCGCGGAGAGCACGGCGATCGCGCCGCCGCTAACCCATGTGTCAAAGATGTCATAGCAAAGTGTCAGATGTCCGGCAATCAGCGCGGATACACCGAGCAGAATGTCCGAAACCGGTGTGCGCAGTTTTTTCATAAACCGGAACGCCGCAAAGAATCCGAGCAACAGCACCGCCGCGAGCAGCACTGCCTGTGCATCGGTCAGATGCTCTGCGGAAAGGAAGCCGGATGAGACACTGAGCAGAAAGGCCTGTCCGGCCGCGAGCACCGCCGGCCGCCGCGTATTTGTCTGCCATGCGCCCGCTGCCGTCAGCAGGAGCAGCACGGA
>JAILIG010000019.1 GCA_024695445.1 Oscillospiraceae bacterium | reverse complement strand
GGGGAACTGCGGAACTCCGGAGTGTTCGTATATGACAGCGTCGCAAATTTTCTGCTGATTCAGGCGTCGTCTGATTTTGCTGAACGAATGAAACAGCGCGGCATTCTGATACGTAAATGCGAGGATTTTCACGGACTGACCGATGCGCATTTCCGCATTGCCGTCCGTACGCACGATGAGAATCTTGCATTGATCTCCGCGATCAGAGAGGAATACAAATGAGCAAAGCAATCATGATTCAAGGCACGATGTCCGGTGTCGGAAAAAGCCTGCTGACCGCCGCACTGTGCCGCATTTTCCGGCAGGACGGATACCGTGTCGCACCGTTCAAATCGCAGAATATGGCGCTGAATTCGTACATCACGCCGGACGGTATGGAGATTGGCAGAGCACAGGCATTGCAGGCGGAGGCGGCGGGAATTGAACCCGCAGCCATTATGAACCCGATTTTACTGAAGCCGACAACGGATGTCGGCTCGCAGGTGATCGTCAACGGCAAGGTGCGCGGCAATATGCGCGCTGCGGAATATTTCCGCCGGAAAAAGGAACTGCTGCCGGAAATCCGAAGCGCTTACGAGCAGCTTTCCGCGCAGTATGACATCATCGTGGTCGAGGGTGCAGGCAGTCCGGTCGAATTGAATCTGAAGCAGGACGACATCGTCAATATGGGACTCGCAGAGATGCTGCACATTCCGGTCTTTCTGGTCGGAGATATTGACTGCGGCGGCGTATTTGCGCAGCTTCTCGGCACGTATTCTTTGCTGGAACCGCAGGAGCAGGCACTTGTCAAAGGCTTGATTGTCAACCGTTTCCGCGGCGACCGCAGACTGTTTGATGACGGCGTTTCGATCCTGGAACAGAGAAGCGGTCTGCCGGTGCTCGGCGTTGTGCCGTTTTTCCGGCATGATTTAGAGGACGAGGACAGCCTTTCGCAGCGCCTTGCAAAAACGCAGAATACCGGCATCATCGACATTGCGGTGATCCGGTTGCCGAAGATCTCAAACTTCTCTGATTTTGATGTGTTCTCGCAGTATTCCGGCGTGTCCGTCCGGTATGTGTCAAAGCCGGAACAACTCGGCAATCCCGATCTGCTGATTCTGCCCGGAACCAAAAGCACGATCGCAGATATGCAGTGGATGCAGGAAATAGGCATGACACAGGCAGTCATTGCATTGGCACGGCGCGGATTTCCGGTTTTCGGTATCTGCGGCGGATTCCAGATGCTCGGTAAAGAGATCGCCGATCCTGATGGAACGGAGTGCGGCGGAACCGTCTGCGGACTCGGTCTGCTGCCCTGCCGGACGGTATTCCGCGATGATAAAACACAGACGCGCATAGCAGGGGATTTCTGCAATGTAACCGGATTTTTCTCGTGCTTGTCTCATGCGCATTTCTGCGGCTATGAGGTGCATATGGGCGTGACCGGATCCGCCGGTGCAGCGCTGACGGACTGCGGCGGCGCATACAGCGGCAATGTCGCCGGCTGCTACGTTCACGGGATATTTGACAGCGCGGAGGTTTCCGGTGCGCTGATCCGGGCGCTGTATGCGGCGAAGGGTCTGCGGTATCAGGGAGAAGCGGAAGACCGCAGGACGCACCGCGAAAAGCAGCTTGACCGCCTCGCGGATACCGTGCGGCAAAGCCTTGATCTTGCGTGGATCTATCAGATCATGGAGGACGGCGTATGAACCTTGAATATGTGCTGCCTGCGGACATCGAACGGCGCAGCTTCGAGATCATCGAATCTGAGCTTGACCGTGAAATCCCGCCGGAGATCAAGCCTGTCGTGTTGCGCGTGATCCATACGACAGCCGATTTTGACTATCCGGACAATCTGTATTTTTCGCCTGATGTCATGGAAATTGCGATGCAGGCAATCACGAAAAAAGCGGTGTTCGTGACCGATACCAACATGGCGAAAGCGGGGATCAATAAGCCGGCACTTGCGCGGCACGGCTGTTCATGCGAATGCTTTATGGCTGACCCGGATATTGCGGAAACAGCAAAGCAAAACGGCTCGACCAGAGCGGCAGCCTCTGTTGATCAGGCAGCTTCGCTCGGCAAGCCTGTGATCTATGCGGTCGGGAATGCGCCGACTGCCCTGATCCGTTTGACGGAACTGATCCAGCAGGAGCGTTTTCGTCCGGAGCTTGTGATCGGTGTGCCGGTCGGATTTGTCAATGTCGTGCAGTCCAAGGAACTACTGATCGCATCGGGTATCCCGTGCATTGTCGCGCGCGGACGAAAGGGCGGCAGCAATGTTGCGGCGGCGATTTGCAATGCATTGCTTTATCTCGCCGATAAAAAACTGTAAAATCTGCAAGAAAAGCCGCAAAATGCTTGCAATTCAGCCGTAATTGCGCTATAATGGTACTGTTCATGAACAAAATCGAATCATAGCAAGCGGTGCCGTCGGTCATCTGTATGATGATGCGACAGTTAAAAGGGAAGCAGGTCAGAATCCTGCACGATCTCGTCACTGTATTTGCGGAGCAGAATGCCGTTCGCGGGAGCATCTCCCGGCGGAGTCACTGAGCAATCGGGAAGGCTTGGCGTTCTGTGAGGATGCATGAGTCAGGAAACCTGCCGTTTTGTTGGTACAGAGCCGAAAGGCTCAGATCACGAGGGATTGATCGTACTGTTTGCAGGCTCTCCGAAAACGGCAGGGTCTGTTTGCAATGCTTTCTTTCCGAACGGAGAGGAAGCATTTTTTTGCGATTCATACCCCCTTTTACGAAAGGAATGTATGAAAATGAAAAGGAAACTGGCTTTGATGATGAGTATGGCGATGCTCGCCGCGATGACCGGCTGCGGCGGCAGCAGCTCTGCGGCGGATCCGAAGACAACGGCAGGCACTTCTCAGGTGACGACGACAGAGACGACAAAAGAGACTGCCGGAACGGAAACGACTGCGGAATCGAAATCCGCGGAAAGCACCTCTGCGGCGGGCGCGGAGGACGACGATGAAAACTACGATACCGGCGATGCCGCGCTGGACAATGTCCGCAATCAGGACGGAATCGGTGAAAAGGAGCTGCTGGTGCTGAGCTTCGGCACGAGCTTCAATGACAGCCGCCGCCTGACCATCGGTGCGATCGAGGGCGCGCTGGAAACGGCGTTTCCGGAATACGGCGTGCGCCGCGGATTCACCGCCAATATCATCATTGACCATGTGAACCGCCGCGACAAGGTCCTGATCGACGATGTGGACAAGGCATTGCAGCGCGCAATCGACAACAAGGTGAAAACGCTTGTCGTGCAGCCGACCCACCTGATGGACGGTCTGGAATACAATGATCTGCTGAAGCAGGTCGGCGGCAAGGCGGACGCCTTTGACAAGGTTGTGTTCGGCAAGCCGCTGCTGACCTCCGACGACGATTTCAAGCGCGTCGAAAAGGCAATCACGGACTGGACTAAGGAATATGACGACGGCAAGACCGCGATCTGCTTCATGGGTCACGGCACGAAGGCGGAGTCGAACGGGGTTTATCAGAAGATGCAGAATCTGCTGACCGCTGACGGCTTCAAGAATTATTATGTCGGTACGGTTGAGGCAAGCCCGTCTCTGGACGATGTGCTGGCCGCTGTGAAGAAAGGCAATTACAAGCGTGTCGTTCTGGAGCCGCTGATGGTTGTTGCCGGCGATCACGCAAACAACGACATGGCCGGCGATGAGGATGATTCGTGGAAGACTGCCTTTGAGGCTGCTGGTTATGAGGTCAAGTGCCTCGTCCGCGGTCTCGGCGAGAACGAAGCAATCCGTCAGATTTACATTGACCACGCAAAAGAAGCAATCGAGTCGGCACAGTAAGTCCGCACCGGTTGAAAACAAAGGGATCCGGACAGTTTCGGCTGTCCGGTTTCTGTATCGGGAGAAATGAATATGAAACAGAAAATCCTAGCGCTGACGCTGCTTTCCGCGCTGCTGATAACCGGCTGCGGCAACGCGGCATTCTCTTCGCAGGCGGAGTCTTCCTCTTCTGCACAGATGCAGGAATCCTCCGCAGCGGAGCCGTCGGAAAGCACCGTCGCAGACGAATCCTCTCTGGCTGTTGCATCCGGTGACGATGTCATCAAAGCAAATGCGGTCGGCTATGAGGGCATGGAGGCGATTCCCGCGGCATCTGTCAAGCCGGGAGAATACGACATTGCGGTTGATTCCAGCTCGTCCATGTTCAAGATTGCATCCTGCAAGCTGATGGTTGCTGACGGCAAAATGACCGCTACGCTGAAAATCAACAGTAAGAGCTATGATTATCTCTTTGCAGGCACGGCGGAGCAGGCTGCACAGGCAGACGAATCGCTGTTTATCACGCCGGAGGAATCGGACGGCGGATACCTGTTCACATTTCCGGTCGAGGCACTCGATCAGGAGATCGACTGTGCGGCGCTCAGTCATAAAAAGCAGCTCTGGTACAGCAGAAAGCTGGTGTTCCGTGCAGATTTGCTTCCCGAAGGTGCGCTGCCGGAACAGAAAAAAATCACTGCGGAAATGCTCGGCATTGCAGACGGCGAATATACTGTTTCGGTGCAGCTGGAAGGCGGTTCCGGACGCGCTTCCGTGACATCGCCTGCCAAGCTGACTGTTGCAGGCGGACAGGCAAAGGCTGAGATCATTTGGAGCAGCAACAAATACGACTACATGATCGTCGGCGATGAAAAGATTCTGCCGACCGATACCACGGAATTTTCTGTATTTGAAATACCGGTTTCTTCCTTTGATAAAAAGCTCAAAATCGCAGCAGATACGACTGTGATGAGCACTCCGCACGAGATCGAATACACGCTGTATTTCGATTCGTCTACGATCAAATGAAGCCGCGTTTCCTGCTCGCTTCAGCAATATTGCTCCTGCTGACCGGCTGCACAAATGCATCTCAGCCGGATTCCGGGAATTATCAGATCTCCGGTCAGATGCCGCTGGAATATGCGGCGCAGTTTTCCGTCGATTACTGCGCGGACGGCTGCTCGGTCATTCACATTGCCGGCGATGACTATCTGTTCGTACCGGAGGGATGTGCAGAACCCGCGGACAATTCGCTGACGGTCATTCACCAGCCGCAGGGCGATATTTATGTTGCAGCATCTTCTGCAATGGATTTGTTTGACGCGCTCGGCTCGCTGGATGCCGTCACGATGACTTCTACGGATATCGACGGCTGGACGCTGCCGGATGTACGGGATGCGATGCAGCGCGGCGATCTGACATTCATCGGCAAATACAGCGCTCCGGATTACGAAGCACTGACGGAATCGGACTGCCCGCTTGTGATCGAGAACACCATGATCTCGCACAGCCCTGCCGTCAAAGAGCAGATCGAGGCGCTCGGCATTCCGGTGCTCGTTGAGCGTTCGAGCTACGAGCAGCACCCGCTGGGACGTATGGAATGGATTAAGCTCTACGGTCTTTTGCTCGGAAAAGAGGAAGAAGCGGAAAAATGCTTTGACGAAAAAACGGCGGGCTTCCGCGCGCTGACGCTCTCCGATATCCCCGATTCGGAGCGCAAAACGGTTGCGTTTTTCAGCATTACCGCAAACGGCGCCGTCAATATCCGCAAGCCCGGCGATTATATCGCACAGATGATCGCGCTTTCCGGCGGACGGTATATTTTCACTGCGGATGATCTGCATATTGATGAAAACGCGCTTTCTACCATGAATATTCAGATGGAAACATTCTATTCCACAGCCAAGGATGCCGACATTCTGATCTACAACAGTACAATTGAGGGACAGCTTGATTCGATTTCACAGCTCACGGAAAAATCGCTTGTTTTCAGAGATTTCCGTGCGGTACAGAACGATGCTGTCTGGTGTACGGAGCAGAATTTCTATCAGCAGACGACCGGTGCCGCGGACATGATGACCGACCTGAACTGCATTTTTTCCGGTCAGGCGGATACCGAACAGCTCACATATCTGCACCGCATTCATTGAGGAAAAATATATGGAAAAACGCCGTATGCTTCGCGCTTTGATTTGCTTTTCCGGATTGATTCTGCTTACCGGACTGCTCTTTTGCCTGAGCCTGATGTCCGGCAGCAGTACTATTCCGCCGGGGACTGTTTTCGGGATTCTGACCGGACAGAAAACGGATCCGGCAGCATACCGTATCATCACGGATATCCGGCTGCCGCGGACGCTTTCTGCCCTGATCCTCGGCGGCGGACTGTCCGTATCCGGCTTTCTTTTACAGAGCTTCTTCCGCAATCCGATCGCGGGACCGTTCGTACTCGGCATCTCATCCGGCGCCAAGCTGACGGTCGCATTGCTGATGATCGCGGCATTGCAGCACGGCTTCGTCATGAGCAGCGGCATGATGATCGCGGCGGCATTTGTCGGTTCCGTGCTTTGTATGCTGACGGTGCTGCTGTTTTCGGGCAGAGTGAAGAACATGGCACAGCTTGTTATTTCCGGTGTCATGATCGGCTACATCTGCAATGCACTGACTGATCTTGCCGTAACCTTTGCAGATGACGCGAATATCGTCAATCTGCATAACTGGTCAAAGGGCAGCTTTTCCGGCACCGACTGGCAGGATATCCGAGCAATGACGATTCTTGTTTCGGTTTCGGTAATCGGCGCATTTCTGCTGTCCAAGCCGATCGGCGCCTATCAGCTCGGCGAAGCCTACGCGGAAAACATGGGCGTGAATATCCGGATATTCCGTCTGCTTCTGATTCTGCTGTCGAGTGCGCTTTCCGCCTGTGTGACGGCGTTTGCGGGACCGGTCTCCTTTGTCGGTATCGCGGTTCCGCATCTGATGAAAGGCATGTTCGGCACGGCAAAGCCGTTGATCCTGATTCCTGCTGTGTTTTTAGGCGGCGGTGTGTTCTGCATGGGCTGCGACCTGATCGCGCGGACGCTCTTTGCGCCGCAGGAGCTGAGTGTCAGCACGGTGACGGCCGTGTTCGGCGCACCGGTCGTCATTTTCATTATGCTGCACCATGCAAAGGAAAGGAGCGCATCATGAACACAATTTTGCAGACCGATGCGCTTTCCGCCGGATACAGCCGTAAAGTGATCGTGGACGGACTGATGTTTTCCGTTTCTGCCGGAGAGATCTGCACACTGATCGGTCCGAACGGCGCAGGCAAATCGACCGTTTTGAAAACGATTGCCGCACAGCTTCCGATTCTCTCAGGTAAGATTGCGCTTTGCGGAGACGATCTCAGTACGCTGCGCGAAAAGGATGTATCAAAGCGCCTTTCCGTCCTGCTGACACAAAAAATCACCGCAGAGCGCATGACCTGCGGCGATGTTGCCGAAACCGGCAGATACCCGTATACCGGAACGCTCGGCATTCTCAGTGCGGAAGATAAAATGATCGTCCGGGAAGCGATGGGGCTTGTCGGCGCGGAGCATCTGTATGATACCGATTTCCGGCAGATCAGTGACGGACAGCGGCAGTGTGTGATGCTTGCCCGTGCGATCTCACAGCAGCCGAAGATCATGCTGCTCGATGAGCCGACCTCGTTTCTTGATATCGGGCATAAGCTCCATATTCTGACACTGCTGCGGCAGCTTGCTAAAGAGCGCCGGATCGCGGTCGTTCAGTCACTGCATGAGCTTGATCTTGCGCAGAAGTTTTCGGATACGGTTATCTGCATCCATAACGGCAAAGCGGAGCGCATCGGCACTCCGGAGGAGATCTTTGCCGGCGATTACATTTCCGCGCTGTATGAGATTCGGGACGGCGCTTATGATCCGCGTTTCGGTACAGCGGAGCCCTCTGCGGTGCCGGGAAAGCCGGAGATCTTTGTGATCGGCGGCGGCGGTGCCGGAATCCCTGTGTACCGGAAACTGCACCGAACGGGCATTCCGTTTGCAGCCGGCGTACTGCATGAAAACGATCTGGAATATCCCACTGCAAAGGCGCTTGCATCCGTCGTGATTTCCGAGAAAGCGTTTGAGCCGGTCGGTGAAGACGCGATCCGTCAGGCTGCTGCTGTGATGCAGCAGTGCAGGGAGGTCATCTGCTGTACGGAATATTTCGGAGCGATGAACCAAAGCAACCGGAAGTTGAAAGAGCAGGCAGAGGCGCTGGGATTGCTGCAATCGTTCGTTTGATAAAGCTAGTGTCAAATGCAAGTGAAGTATTTTTGATGTCAATCTGCCAGGAAGTGTTCGGAAATGCCAATCTGGATGCTGAGGCAAACTTTCATGAGATGGGTGGCAGTTCGATTACAGCGATTCGATTCTGAAACGAAGTAAAAAAACTGAATTTAGTTCATTAAGCTGAATTATTCGGTACAGCGGACGAATGTGCGCTTGATTTACGAAAATAATATGAATGTATGATAAACTGCAGCTTCTGTATCAATTACGGTAAATAATCCCAATGCATAAGCTTCCGCAGACAGCAAACAATACCGATATGCTATCCAAAATAGCGAAATTAACACTGGAGGCACAAAATGAAAGCAACCGGTATTGTGAGAAGAATCGATGACCTCGGCAGAGTCGTCATACCAAAAGAAATTCGTCGGACGCTCCGGATCAGGATGGGCGACCCCTCACTGAAAACATTGACACTAGATTTTGCGTTTTGTATGGGGCTGGAATCGGCGAAGGAACGGTACATCGGGAAGTGAACAGAAAAAACAACAACGCGTTTCTCAATGGAAGATTGACTTTTTCAGTGCAATACGGTATAATGAAAAACAGGGGGCAGATACCTGCGCCCGAATCCTGAGTGTTATAAAGGGAAAAGTCTGTTTATGGAAAAACATGAAGCTGAATCGCAGGCATCACCGACAAATGATACCGCACGGGAGAAAATCATCGTCAGAACCAGCATCATCGGCATCGTTGCAAATGTGTTTCTCGCAGCGTTCAAGGCTGTGATCGGTCTGATGACACACTCGATCGCCATTGTTCTGGATGCTGTCAACAACATCTCCGATGCGGGAAGCTCACTGATTACGATTATCGGCACAAAGCTCGCCGGACGCGAGCCGGACAAAAAGCATCCGTTCGGCTACGGGAGAATCGAATATCTGAGCGCAATGGTGATCTCTGTCATTGTTTTGTATGCGGGCATCACCTCGTTTGTAGAATCTGTTAAGAAGATCATCTCGCCCTCCACGCCGGAATATTCGGTTGCCTCACTGGTGATTGTCGGCGTTGCGGTCGTTGTGAAAATCGTCCTCGGCAGATATGTCAAGCGCGTGGGCGAAAGGGTCAATTCGGATTCCCTTGTCAATTCCGGCGCGGATGCAACGCTCGATTCGGTTATTTCGGCATCGACACTGGTTGCAGCGATTGTCTTTATGGCGTCCGGCTTATCGCTGGAAGCATGGCTCGGTGCGGTCATCTCGCTCGTGATTATTAAATCGGGCTTGGAGATGCTGAAAGACACGATCTCGCAGCTCCTCGGCGAACGCAATGATCCCGATCTTGCAAAGAGCATCAAAGAGACTGTGACCGGGTTCGAGGGCGTTCAGGGGGCATATGACCTTGTGCTGAACAATTACGGGCCGGACGCATGGAACGGCTCTGTGCATATCGAAGTGCCCGATACCTATTCTGCGGACAGGATTGACCGGCTCATCCGCGAAATCCAGATGGCTGTATACGGCAGGCACAAGGTACTGCTTACAGCGGTCGGTGTCTATTCGGTCAACACGAAGGATGATGAAGCAAAGGCAATTGAGCAGCGTGTGCGGGAGATCGTCTTTTCGCACGAACATGTTTTGCAGATGCACGGCTTTTATCTGACAAAGGAAACAAACACAATCCGCTTTGATGTGGTCATCAGCTTCGACGCGCCTGACCGCAAAGCCGTATTTCAGCAGATTACAGCCGATGTGCAGAAGGAATACCCGGAGCACCGGCTTCAGATTGCTTTGGATACGGATTTTTCAGAAGCATAACAAATACAAAACGGCAAGGGAACATAATACCCTTGCCGTTTTCGTCTTTTTATTGTGTATTCAGATCAGCTTCGCTTATTCTTGCACCAGAAATGCCACTTGGGTGCAGGAGGCATCGGTTCATGTTTCAAGATCGCCCTGATGACGCGGCGATGCGTAAAGCAGCAGCATCCGACCGCTGCACAAATAATGATCGGAATAATCCATTTCATGACATTTTCCTCCTTTTTAAGTGTTCATAAGCTGTTCGACCTGTTCGCGCTTTTCATAAAGCACACAGCCGCCGTCGTGATCTTCCAGCAGATAACCTTCCTCGCGGAGCTTCTGAAACAGCGGCGAATTCATCGCATCTTTCAATGAGCTGTCTCTCACATTGATATCGGAATATGGCGAGAACGGACACGGTTCTGCGCCGCCGTGCGAATTGATATGGAAAAAGCCTCTGCCCGCGGCAACACAGCCGCCGGAGCTTTTTTCATCGCCGGGGAAGGA
>JAILIG010000043.1 GCA_024695445.1 Oscillospiraceae bacterium | reverse complement strand
AAGGCGCCGAGCAGCGCGGAGAACGGCTTGCCCCAGCGCTTCGGATTGTTCTGCGTGCGCTCAAAATACTCCTGGAAGGTCAGCCAGCACTGCTTTCTCGTACCGCCGGCAGCCAGCACCTTTGCGACCGACTCGATCACCGCGAGCATCGCGCCGTGATAGGGCGACTGCTCCGAAAGCGTCGGGTGGAAGCCCCAGCCCATCAGCGAGCAGGTGGTCGTCTCACCGGTCAGCACCGGGATCTTCGCGGCCATCGCCTGTGCAGGCGTCAGCTGATAGACGCCGCCGAACGGCATCAGCACGGTGCCGGCGCCGATCGTGGAGTCAAATTTCTCGACAAGGCCCTTCTGCGAGCAGATGTTGAGGCTGCTCATCATGTCGCGCCAGCCGTCGGGCGTATCCTCAAACGCCGGCTCGCTGACCGGCTTTGCAGCAGGCTCCGCCGCAATGATATCGGTGTGCTTTTCCGCACCGTTGGAATTCAGAAATTCGCGGGACAGATCGACAATCGTTCTGCCGTTCCAGTTCATGCGCAGACGGTTCGTGTCCGTCGCAACCGCCACAACCGTGGCCAGCAGATTTTCCTTTGCGGCAGCCGCCATGAATGCCTCGACATCCTCCGGCGCGACGACAACCGCCATGCGCTCCTGCGACTCGGAGATTGCCAGCTCGGTGCCGTCCAGACCGTCATACTTGCGCGGCACGGCGTTGAGATCAATGTCCAGACCGTCCGTCAGCTCGCCGATTGCAACGGAGACACCGCCCGCACCGAAATCGTTGCAGCGCTTGATGAGTCTGGTGACCGCCGGATCGCGGAACAGTCTCTGGAGCTTGCGCTCTTCGGGCGCATTGCCCTTCTGTACCTCGGCACCGCAGTGCGTCAGCGATTCGAGCGTGTGGGACTTGGAGGAACCGGTTGCGCCGCCGCAGCCGTCTCTGCCGGTCTTGCCGCCCAGCAGGATGATGATATCGCCGGGAACCGGACGCTCTCTGCGGATGTTCTCTGCCGGCGCCGCGCCGACGACCGCACCGATCTCCATGCGCTTTGCGACATAGCCCGGATGATAGACCTCGGTGACATGGCCGGTCGCCAGACCGATCTGGTTGCCGTAGGAGGAATAGCCGTTTGCCGCACCGACCGTAATTTTGCGCTGCGGCAGCTTACCGGGAATCGTATCGGAAACCGGCACCAGCGGATTGGCCGCGCCCGTCACGCGCATCGCCTGATAGACATAGCTTCTGCCGGACAGCGGATCACGGATTGCGCCGCCCAGACAGGTTGCCGCGCCGCCGAACGGCTCGATTTCCGTCGGGTGATTGTGCGTCTCGTTCTTGAACATGAGGATCCAGTCCTCGGTGCCGTGATCGGTCTCGGTCTTGATCTTGACGGAGCAGGCGTTGATCTCCTCGCTCTCGTCCAGCGCGGGGATTTTGCCGTCCGCTTTGAGCTTGCGCATGGCCATGGTCGCCATGTCCATGAGGGTGATCGGCTTTGCCTCTCTGCCCAGCTCGCGGCGGATCTCCAGATATTCGTCATAGGTCTGTCTGATATAAGGCGTCTGAATTTCCGCCTTGTCAATCGTGGTGAGGAATGTTGTATGGCGGCAGTGATCGCTCCAGTAGGTGTCGATCATGCGGATTTCGGTGATGGTCGGATCGCGGTGCTCCTCGTCGCGGAAATACGCCTGACAGAAGGTGATGTCATCGTAGTCCATCGCCAGACCGTACCTGCTGAGAAACTCGCGTCTTGCCGCTTCGTCCATGTCAATGAAGCCAGTCAGCGTCTCGACGGTCTCCGGCAGCGCATAGTTCATATCGAGGGTATCGACGGTGTCGAGCGAAGCCTCACGGCTCTCGACGGGGTTGATGAGATAGGCACGGAGCCGGTCAAATTCCTCGTCGGTAATCGCGCCGGTAACGATGTAAACCCGTGCATTGCGGACGCGGCAGCGTTCTTTTCCGTTCAGAATCTGAATACACTGTTCACAGGAGTCCGCACGCTGGTCGAACTGACCGGGCAGATACTCGACTGCAAACACGCGCTCCTGATTCGAGAGCATCGGCAGCTTTTCATAGATGTAATCGACCGCCGGCTCTGAGAACACCGTCGGCACAGCGCGCCGGAAGTCCTCCTCCGTGATGTGGTCCGCGTCGTAGCGGTTGAGCACGCGAATGCCCTGCACATCCAACTGCAGCGCCGTGCGCAGGTCCGAAAGCACCGACTGTGCCTCCACCGCAAACTGCTGCTTCTTCTCCGTGTAAATCCGATAAACTGCCATAGAAATCCTCAGCCTCCGTAAATGATGTGAAATATTCCTGCGCGGCAAAGCGGACCGCTGCCGGCCGCTTCTCCGCGTATTCCGTCGTCAGAAGGACAGGTCAGTCCCCCGTCTGCGCCGCTGCGAGCCGCGCCGCACAGCGCACGCAGTCATCGCAGGAGCAGAGCACGGTGTCCGTGCCGATGCCCTTGAGCTCGCCGCAGAGCGTACTGCCGCACTGCGCGGCAAACTGCTGATACAGTTCTCTCGCCTGTGCCGGCCCGAAGCGTTCCGCCGTCAGTCCGCAGACCATCTGCGCGGCACAGAGCGCGCCGCAGGTTGCCCCGAAGGTTCCCATCCCGATGCCGAATCCGGCGCCGAGCCCGCGGAGTGTCTCCGCCGGCAGAGAAAGCCTGTCCGCAAACGCCGTCAGCACGGCCTGCGCACAGTTCATGCCGCTGTGCTTATTCTGCACAGCCTGTTCCGCCCTGTCCATATTCCGGTTCCTCCCCGCTGCGGTAAACTGCCGTGAGCGAATCCTGCTCATACCCTTCTATTGTAACACAAATCAAAGAATTCTGCAAACCCTTTTCGCAATTTTCCGTGAAAATTTTCACAAGTGTACCTTCCGGTGTATGTCCGCTGAAAAAGGTCTGTGCATTTTGCTGTTTTTCGCCCTCGACCAGAACGGTCAGACGCTGCCCGACACGGGACGCCAGATGCGCCGAGCGGATCTCATCCGCGAGTGCAGAGAGACGGGCGGCACGCTCTGCCCTGACCGGCTGCGGCACCTGACCGGGCATACCGGCGGCACGGGTTCCCTCCCGCTGCGAGAACGGGAACACATGGACCTTTGCAAAGCCGATCTCCCGCACAAACCGAAGCGTTTCCGCGAACTCCTCCTCGGTCTCGCCGGGGAAGCCGACGATGACATCAGTCGTCAGCGCCGCGCCGGGAAACAGCCGGTGAATGTTCTCTGCCAGCGTGCGGTATTCCGCGGCGGTATAGCGGCGGTTCATGCGGCGGAGCACGGCATCGCTGCCGCTTTGCAGCGACAGATGAAACTGCGGACAGAGCTTTTTGCAGCGCGACAGGCGGTCAAGGAGCTCCGGCGTCATGCGCTCAGGCTCCAGCGAGCCGAGCCGCACGCGGACAAAGCCCGCCTGCTCCGCACAGATTTCGACGGCATCGGCAATCGTGCAGCCGGTGTCGTCGCCGAAAAAGCCGAGGTTGATGCCGGTCAGTACGATCTCTAAAAAGCCCTGCGCACTGAGCGATTCGGCCTCCCTTCTGAGGCGGTCAAGCGGCATTGAGCGGCAGCGTCCGCGTGCAAAGGGGATGATACAGTAGCTGCAAAACTGGTTGCAGCCGTCCTGAATCTTCAGAAAGGCGCGGGTACGGGTTGTGTCCGCGCAGGGCATCTCAGAAAAGGGATCGCCCTTTCTGTACGGCGTGATGACGCTCGCCTCCCCTGCCGCGGGGCGCGACCGGAGCGCATCGAACAGCCAGTTCAGCAGTGCGGCGCGGTCGCGGGTGCCGGTGACAAAGTCCGTGCCGGAAAAATCGTCCTCCGGAAACGCCTGCGGCCAGCAGCCGGTCAGCAGCAGCAGTGCATTCGGATTGCGGCGTCTGAGGCTGCGGAGCAGCTGCCTTACCTTGCGGACACTCTCGCCCGTCACGGCGCAGCTGTTGACAATCAGCACATCCGCCTTTGCCGTTTCCCCGGTCTCGGTCAGGCCGTGTTCGGTGAGCACGGATGCCAGTCCGGCGCTCTCCGCCTGATTCACCTTGCATCCGAGTGTCATGATCTGAAATTGCATGGGAACTCCTTTGTTAATCTTGCACAATTTTCAACTATTCCAGTTGTGCAACAATTACAGTATGCGTGGATTGCAAAAAGATAATTGAAAACAACCGGAAAATTCGGTCAGGTGTACAAACTGTAATATTTTTGCTTGACAAATCGTGCCTTTCGTGTTATAGTATCGACAGGGTGATTCATGACAACCCCTCCAAAATAGATTCTGGTGTTCGGGTCCCGCGCTGTGAACCGAAGCGTTCCCTCTCGCAGCTCCGAGTCCGCCGGTCAACCCGTCCACCGACCGCTTTTTTCCTGTTTTTATTATGAAGCCCGGATTCATCCGATACGATGAGAAATGAGGTTAAAACAATGTCTGCAGTCACTGTTTATCTCCCCGAGCTCGCCGATGTCGAGGCATTCGTCAACATCATGGGACGGTTTCCGTTTGAAGCACAGCTGACCGTCGGGACCTATGTCGTCGATGCGAAATCCATTATGGGTATTTTCACTCTGGACCGTGAGCATCCGATCCGTCTGGAAGTCAAGACGGTCGATGAAGGCCAGCTTTCCGCGCTGCGCCGTGCAATCGGCAAGTATCTGTACGAGCCGGTACACTGATGCGGTCCCTCTGATTTTGATATTATCCTTCCGGGAGGCATATGCCGCTCCCGAAATCCCCCTTTTTTCATGTTGCTCCCCATTGAACGCTGTCGGCGCATGGCAGCGGGGGGCAAACACCCACTCCGCGTATCGTTCTCTGAGAAGCCGTGCTTCGCAGAGAATGGTGCGTCTTTTTTTGCATTTCGGCTTAGAACACCGCACAAAGCCCGTTCCGGCTCTGTGCGGTTTCTCTGTTATATCGCGGGGATGAAGCGGGCAACCTTCCAGATACCGTCTGTATAGCGGATGATGAAATCCTCCTCGGTCACGCCGTTGTTCTCCGTATACATGACAAATTCGCCGGAAGTATACCACTGTGCCTTCGTCCGGTAGGTGATGCTGTCGTTGGTTTTGCCCGTCAGGAAGGCCAGCTCCTCGTAGTCCACATAAAAGTTCTCCGGGAAATTGCTGGTGACATACAGCGTATCGCCGGTCTGCTTGTAGGAGTCCTCGATCGGATACGGGAAGTCCATGTCAAAATACTGCTTGTAATCAGAAAGGATCTTCTCGGCGGTCAGCCCCTTGGGCTCCAGCGGAATCCAGCCGTCTGCGGTCTGCTTCTGCGTCAGATACGCCGTGGCAGAGATGCCGCCCTCCTGCGTGAAATACCAGTTCAGCTTGTAGGCCTGCCGGAAGAGCAGAATGCCGAGCGCACTGCGCTGCGTGTCATCCATCGCGCTGTCGGGCGTGTCAAAGGAGACCGCCACAAATTCCGCGCTGACAAAGCCGGTCTTTCCGCCGGCATCGACCTGATACCAGCACTCCGGATTGTGCTTTTTGCTGACGCCGGTACAGACGGCGTTTTTCACCTTGACGGCCGTGCCGTGCTTCAGGAGCGTGATCTTCTGACTGCTTGCCGACGGCTGACTGCGCAGATTCAGTCCGTCCCGCGCAAAGACGACGCCGCTGCCGCTCAGCACGACAGAGCCGCCCTTCGGGAACGCAGTCCGCACATCGACCGCATCGGACGGGATGCCGGGTTTCGTCTGCGCGGTTGTATCCGCGGATTCGCCGGACGCCTGGGTACCGCTGTCCGCTGTGCCGGACGCTGCCGTGCCGGATACCTGTGTGCCGGAAGCTGCCGTATCCGTACCGGTGCCGCCGCTGCCGGCGGAATCCAGCGAGGTGCAGCCGCAGAGCAGACAGGCTGCGGTCAGACAGACCAGTAGTCGAAAGAACTTCATAAGCATTTCACTCCCTTTATGTATTCGGCAATGCCATTCGGATCATTCTCCTGAGCAGCAGCGAGCCGTTCTCCTTCAGCCAACTGCGACAGCGGTCATAGTCGGGGAACACACGGTACACTGCCGCATAAAAGCGCGCAGAATGGTTCATTTCCAGCCGGTGGCACAGCTCGTGGACCACCACGCTGTCCAGCACTTCGGGCGGTGCCAGCATCAGCAGACAGTTGAAGCTGAGATTGCCCTCCGCCGAGCAGCTGCCCCAGCGCGTTTTCTGATTCCGGACTGTGATGCTGCCGTATTTTACGCCGAGCAGCGCCGCATAGTGCCGCACCCGTTCCGGAATCACGCGGACGGCTTCGTCCGCAAGCGCGTGCAGCTCCGCCGCAGTCAGCGGCGGCATCGCGTTCAGCCGTTCATTTTCCGCACGCTGCCGCTCCAGCAGTTCACAGAGCCGCGCCGATTTCTCCTGCAGAAAGCGGCGGATTTCAGCCTCCGGAAGCCGCAGAGGGGCGCGTACCGTGATACAGCCGTCTTCCCCGACCGACGCAGAGAGCGTTTTCCGGCTGCTGCGCACGACACGGATCTCTGCCGGTATGCCGTCCGACCGGAACGGTCTCATGCTGTCCCCTCCCCTTTTTCGCCGCAGGGCGTGTCGAATCTCTTTCATTATACTCCAAAATCCGCCGCCTGTCAATCCGTTGCGGCCGTATCATCACCCTGTCGAAATCTCTGCCCTGTGCGCCGCGATTTCTTATCAATTCACCGAAATTTCAAACAAATGCCCGGACCGGACGCCTGTCCGGAACCGCTTTTTCTTCGATTTTCCGTCACTTTTTTGCATCCCGCATCCGGCCGCTCCGCCATGCTCCCGCGCCGCCGCGCCTTGACAGCAGCCGCCCGATTGTGCTATAATATGAGGTGAAATTTGTAAAACCGGAAAGGAATGTGCATCATGAGAAAACGGAAACTCGCCTTTGATAACGCCAAATACCTCAAGACACAGTCCGCCCATATCCGCGAGCGCATCGCGCAGTTCGGAAACCGGCTCTATCTGGAATTCGGCGGCAAGCTCTACGATGACTTCCACGCCTCCCGCGTTCTGCCGGGCTTCCAGCCGGACAGCAAGCTCAGAATGCTGCTGCAAATGAAGAAGGATGTCGAAATCGTCATCGCCATCAACGCCGACGATATCGAGCAGAACCGCACCCGCGGCGACCTCGGCATCACCTATGACACCGATGTGCTGCGCCTGATCGGCATTTTCCGCGAAAAGGGACTCTATGTCGGCAGCGTCGTCATGACGCGCTTCACCGGCGAGCCCGCCGCAGAAAAATTCCAGAAGCGCCTCGAAGCCTCCGGCATCCGCGTATACCGGCATTATCCGATCGAGGGCTATCCCTCCAATCTGCCGCTGATCCTCTCGGAAGAAGGCTTCGGCAAAAATGAGTACATCGAGGTCAGCCGTCAGCTCGTCGTCGTCACCGCACCCGGCCCCGGCTCCGGCAAAATGGCGGTGTGCCTCTCCCAGATCTATCAGGAGCACCAGATGGGCAAGGAATCCGGCTACGCCAAATTCGAGACATTCCCCATCTGGAACCTGCCGCTCAAGCATCCGGTCAACATGGCCTATGAGGCCGCTACCGCAGACCTCAACGACATCAACATGATCGATCCCTTCCATCTGGAAGCATACGGGAAAACAGCGGTCAACTATAACCGCGATGTCGAGGTCTTCCCCGTCCTGCGCGCCATGTTCGAGCAGATCTACGGGACCTCGCCCTACCAGTCCCCGACAGATATGGGCGTCAATATGGCGGGCTTCTGCATCGTAGACGACGAAACCGCCAGAGCCGCCTCCCGTCAGGAGGTCATCCGCCGCTATTTCCAGGAGCGCTGCGACCTCAGACAGGGCAAATCCGATGCGGAAACGGTCTACAAGCTCGAACTGCTCATGCAGCAGATGAACCTCACCGAGGACGAACGCCCCGTCATTGCCAGAGCACGGCAGATCGCCGAAAAAACAGGCGCGCCCGCTGCGGCACTGCAGCTCCCGAACGGCAAAATTGTCACAGGCAGAACCAGCGACCTCATGGGGCCCTGCTCGACGATGCTCGTCAACGCGCTGAAAATGCTCGGCAAGATCAATGACGACATTCTGCTGCTCAGCCCGACGGTCATCCAGCCGATCCAGCACCTCAAGGTCGATCATCTCGGGAACGAAAACCCGCGTCTGCACACGGACGAGACGCTGGTCGCACTGTCCATCTCGGCCGCGACCAACCCGACCGCCGAGCGCGCCATGACACAGCTTGCCAAGCTGCGCGGCTGCGAAATGCACTCGACCGTCATTTTGTCACAGGTGGACGAGCGCACGCTCAAGCGTCTCGGCATCAACATCACCTGCGATGCACAGTTCCAGAGCAACCGGCTCTATCAGAAATAAAGCCCGCACACAGCCGGAACAGGAAGCCCCTGTTTCGGCTGTTCTTTCTCATAAATTCGTGTTTTTTGTGCATTATGCCGAATCGAAAAAAAGCCCTTGACATTCCAGATGAAATCTGCTATACTATTCAAGTAGCGGATGCGAGTGTGCTGGAATTGGCAGACAGGCACGTTTGAGGGGCGTGTGTTTCGGCGTACGGGTTCAAGTCCCGTCACTCGCACCACTTTTTTCTTGTTCAAGAGAACAAGCGATGACAGCATAGCATGGAAAGATGGCTGAGCTGGTCTAAGGCGCACGACTGGAAATCGTGTGTGCGTTAATAGCGCACCGAGGGTTCGAATCCCTCTCTTTCCGCTTTTGAGAAAACCGCGTAATTGCTTAGAAAACTAGCAGTTACGCGGTTTTTCTGTTTATGAAAAATCCGTTATAACTGCGCGTGTGACGTCCAAACTGCGTAAAATCACACGAAACTGCATAGAAAGTCACACGAAAAGTCACACGCCGGAGGTGTTCCGGCGGCATTTTACAGAGAATCGAAGTGTAGTAGCATACAATCATTCTCCAGCTCAAATATGCGTAAAAGTCACATAAGTCACACGAAAGCCCTGCGACCAACCGATCGCAGGGCTTTCTGCGTCTATGGGAAGGAGAAACGGATGCCGAAGCTCAAAAAGAAGATTACCCGTGATTTCACGACCATTCATAATACCATGCTCCGCGATATGCGGCTCGGCGCAACGGAGCGCGGACTTCTGCTGACCATGCTCTCACTGCCGGATAATTGGAATTATTCCATTAAAGGGCTGTCTTGCATTCTACCTGACGGCGCGACAAAGATCGGAACGGCACTAAAAAATCTCGCTAAGACCGGCTATCTGGTTCGGCGGCGCGTCTACTCGGACGGCAAGATCACCGATTGGGAGTATACGTTCAGCGATGAGCCGATGACCGATGTTGAAAACTTGCCGCAAGAATCGGAAATCCTTGATCTGGAAAACCTAGATTCAGAAAACCTAAATCAAGGTATCCTAGATCAAGAAAACCACGACGATAATAAAAGAAATAATAATCAAATATCTAATAATCAAATATCATCCGATCAAGCATCCATCCATCAATCGGACGGATTGACGATTCGAGAGCAGTATACAGAGCTTGTGAAAACGAATATCGAGTATGTGGAATATGCTGAGTGGATTAGACTGTTTGCCGGAGACTACATGACGGTACAGGAGCTTGACGAAATCGTGTCAATCATCGTCAACGCAATCACCACTGAAAAGAAGAGTGACCGTATCTGTGGACAAGAGTATCCGCGGGAGGTCATTCGCTCGGTGATGCTCAAAGTTGACCGCGGCTGCGTCGAGCGAACCATTGAAATCATGAAGCACACGGGGCATATCCGAAACTATGAGCGTTATCTTCTCAGCACACTGTTCAACGAAGCGAATGGGAAGCATCTGAAAAGCGGCACCGAGAACCGACAGATCGACGAACAGCTCCGACAGGAGCAGCCGGTCTATGACCTGACCGGAATTTTCACTTAATCGTGAAGGGTATAACGAAACGGAGCTGTCCCTTGCAATTCCGGGCAAAACATGGTATACTGAGAATAATCTCTGAAAAGAAAGAATATGCGTGCGGCACAGGTAAGCCGGGAGAGGACGAAGAATGAAAGCAGCATTATGTCAATTCCAGATCGAATTTGAAGATAAGGAGAAAAATCTGCAACGTGCAGAGCGCATGATTGCATCGGCAGCAGCGAGACAAGCGCAGATTATCTTCTTTCCCGAAATGTCATTCACTGGGTTTTCGATGAATGTGTCTGCAACCAGCGAATCCAACGGCGAAACGATTCAGGTCATGCAGGAATATGCGCGGAATTATCAGATTGCGGTCGGCTTTGGTTGGGTGAAGAAAACCGGCGAAAAGGGCGAGAACCATTATACGGTGCTGGATACATCCGGAGCGATTCTCTCGGACTATGTCAAGATTCATCCCTTTTCGTTCAGCGGCGAGGACGAGCATTTCACTGCCGGCAATCAGACCGCCATTTTTACGATTGCCGGTATTCGGTTTGGGCTGTTCATTTGCTATGACCTGCGCTTTCCGGAAATCTTCCGCGCAGTTGCCGCAGATGTGGATGTCATGGTTGTTGCGGCAAACTGGCCTGAAAAGCGAATTGCACACTGGAATAAACTGCTCGAAGCCCGCGCACTCGAAAATCAGTGCTGGGTGCTCGGCATTAACTGTGTCGGCGATCAGGAGAGTTTGCACTATAATGGTAGCAGCCGCGCCGTCAATCCAGAGGGCGAAACGGTTGACAGTATGATTGACCGCGAAGGCATCATCTTCTGCGAGATTCACGATGAAGCCATACAGTGCCGGAATAACTTTCCGGCTTTGCAGGATCGCAGAGCGACGCTATATCGAGAGCTGATGTGAAATACGGAGGTTGAAATATGAGTAATGTTGTGATTCTCGTCGGCAGTATGCGGCGCGACGGCAACACCGATCTGCTTGCGCGGAAATTTGCGGAAGGCGCAGCAGAACACAACAGCGTTGAGATTATCTCAGTTGCGGATTACAAAGTCGCGTCGTGTATTGGCTGCAACACCTGTTTCACCCGTGAGGGAAATGCCTGCTTCAATCATGACATGGACGCGGTCTACGAAAAGCTGCGGTGTGCAGATGTGCTTGTCATTGCATCACCGATCTACTTTTACGGCATCAGCGCGGAACTGAAAGCAATCATCGACCGGCTGCACACACCGATGCGAAACACTTTTGCAATCCGAAAGCTCGCACTGATGTTGGTCGGCGCGGCGGAGCTGCCGAATCTGTTTGATCCGATTCTGATGCAGTATCAGATGGTGCTGGACTTCTTTCACTTGCAGGATGCCGGCACGGTACTCGTCCGCGGCGTGAAGGAAAAGGGCGACATCATCGGACGCCCGGAAATGGATGAGGCTTATCGTCTGGGACTGACGATAGCGTGATTCACAATTTGATAGCAGCCGAAACGCAGACGATTCAAAAAAGATCGCCTGCGTTTGTTTTTGCACTGATGATGATTGGAGGAATACGATGAGCAAGTGCGTGATCGGCTGCAAAAATCTGAAAAAGAAATATGCAGCGGTACTCCGATTTTTAGCAGAAGACCGTTGCGACAAATACTCGCATGTTGATGACGGATAGTCACATTGCGTGAAAACATTTTTCGAGTATGATAGCGCTAACTCTCTCGAAAGCGTCATCACCCATTTGTTTAAATGATATGCAAAATACAGATTGGACACTCCGATGCGCAAACCCCGATGTGAAAATTACATGAAAACGTAAAATCCGTGCCCCAGCAGATAAGTGCTACCCAATATCCGTTCTGACAAGCCGTTTTCGGCTGATCAGAACAGGAATGCTGTACGGCGTTTCGCTTATTGGGCAAGGTTTGCGACCTTGACGGCTTTGCTGCACCGCAGTCGGGAGAACCCGAACCCCGCGCACACATTTTCGGTAAGGG
>JAILIG010000165.1 GCA_024695445.1 Oscillospiraceae bacterium | reverse complement strand
ATGCTGCAAGCGGTTTTACCGCAGCTTCAATGTCAATCTGTAAGTACCGGAGCCGTCGGATTCCAGCTGAGACGGTTTGAATACCCGGTCACTCTGGTACTTGCCGGACGGCGAGCTTTTGATTTCGATCCGGTACCATCTGTCAGGATCAAGCCGGAAGACCTCGGCCGAACGGCCGGACAGCCACCATTCCACCAGACTGCCGGTTTCCGTATCGTACAGGAACAGAGAGGCATTGCTGACCGGCTCGCCGGTGCTTTCATCCACAACATAGATCTGCACCCGGCAGACCTTCTGCGTGTCGTGCAGCGTTGTTACCGTGCTCGTGTCAGCACATGAATAATCCCAGCCGCCGGTTGTATTTCCTGTATATTCGCCGGTATCATCGCTGTACGAGGTCGCGGAGGTCAGTGTGGTCATCGTGGTTGATACGGTCGTAGTGGTGACCGTAGTGCTGTACGGATCGGACACCGTGCTGCCGGTCATGCTCCATGTAAAGTCCGTGTCTCCGGTACCGCCGGTGCTGCCGGTGCTGCCGGTGACAGAACCCGTCACGGATGTGACGCCGCTGTCTCCGGTACCGCCGGTGCCGCCGGTGCTGCCGGTACTACCGGTGACAGAACCCGTCACGGATGTGACGCCGCTGTCTCCGGTGACGGCGGTGTCATCGGTTACCGTGGTATAGCTCGTGGTGCTGAAGCCGGAATCTCCGGACAAAGCGGTACCGCTGTCCGTTCCTGCCGTCGAGTCGGTCAGCAGGGATGTCGTTGTCACGGAGGTTTCATCGCGGGGATCTGTCCGCATGGCGCGTGCCCGGCGGAACAGCGCCGCGGCACCGAAGACCGCAAAGCCGGCTACCGCTGCGGCTACGGCAAGCTGTGTCCAGCGGAACGGATGCGCCCTATGTGTTTTTTGCTCCGGTTCCGGTTCGGGGGCCGGTGCGGATGCAGGCGTATGAAGGGCGGAAAGTAGCTCCTGACATCCGTCGGCAATTCTGTCCTCCCGGACAAAATAGGACGCTGCCTCCTCGGAAAGCTGCGCAATCAGCTCCCAGTCCGGATTGGCCGAGGCGCGTGCGCGGTCCAGCTCTTCATTGATTTCTCTGATGCGGTCGGCAAGAATGAGACCGGCAAGTTTTCGGTTATCCATTGCACTGCCCCCTTCCCGTCCTGAGCGATGCAGAGAGTCTGCGGCGGATCCGGGAGACACGCTGCTTCACAGCATCCTCGGAGATGCCGTACAAAGCAGCGAGTTCCCGCATCGTGCGCCCCTCTACATAGTGCCGCCAGACCAGGGAATATTCTTCCTCGGAGAGGACTTCCCGAACAGCGTCCTCCGCAAAGTCCGGCAGCACAGTCTCACAGATTCGTTCCAGCTCGTCATCCGGAATGCTGATGTATCTGTTGTTTTTTCTCCGGTATTCGCGGATTGTGAGGTCGGCGGCGCGGTAAAGCCACGGCCGGATCTCGTCCAGCGAGCTGAGCTGATCCTGTTTGCGGAACAGTGCAAGGAAAACCTCCTGTGTGCAGTCCTTGGCACCCTCCGCATCGAGCAGTCTGGAAGTGCAGTAGCAATAGACAGCGCGATAGTATTTCGCAATGATCTGATCGATCTGCTGTTCCATAAAAGATACCTTACATCATGATGTTCGGAGCGCTTCGTTCGACGCTCTCTGTTATGTACCGTCAGAAAACGGCCGTTTGGTGACAGTGCTTCCGATTTTTTGTCGGAATGCACAATGCAGCCCTTGCTCTTTTGTCAAAAACAGAATAAAACGGACAGAGCAGACCTGTATCCCCTATTATATCACATTTTCACCGTTCGCACAAGGCGGTGTGCAAATTCTTTTTTAGATGTGCAGCCCGGCCGGCTGCTGGCGTGCCGCGCACAAAAAGCTGACATTTGCCCGTTTCGGCACGGTTCATTGACTGGATTCACTTATAGAATGTACGGTTTACGAATTCTTCATTTTCGTTATCCATTGCAGTTCACCTCCGGTCTGCTCTCTCCGAATTATAGCACAACCGGCGGTGTACTGCAACGGAATTTGGTTTGCATAGGGTTTACAGATTGACTTTTTCGGGGCTGTTTGGTATAATAATGTAAAAGTCGCAATCTCAATTATGAGCAAGGTGAGACGAATGGAATTGAGTAAAAAAGATCGAAAGCTGATAGATGAGTGCCTGGGATGGATTTGCAGACACAAAACAACTTCTGTATTTATGTATTATCTGAAAGGTTTTTCACAAGGGCGAGGTATTGGAGGCGAGATGTGCCCTGCAAATATATTATTATTAAAAGCTGAAACAATGGACGAAGAGGAGATCGAACTGTACGGCGGAAAAAGGTTCGACGGAGTCGTCTTCGATGAAGGTTGCGAATTTTTTGATACTGCTCCTGTTATCCTCACTTATCAGGAGTTTTATGACTTCCTGCGTAAATATGTTGAGGAAGCGATTATAGATATGGACGCAGAGTTTCAGGCCGAAGCAAGGAAGTATCTGCTTCTGTTCAAGGAAAGGTATCACTTGAAATAACCTGATAGCTTTCATATTTCATGCAAACACGGAGAACCGTCCTCATCAGACGGCCATAATCTATGCGAATCACATCCGCAGAATGCGGAAGGAGAAACATCATGAAGCACAGCTTTTTATTTGCGGCGGCGGCAGCACTGATCTGCCTGACGGCGGCAGGCTGCAGCGGCAGCTCATCCGGCAGTCCGGAGCCGGCTTCAACCGCCCCGTCCTCAGCCCCGGCACCGGCGGACACGACCGACGCACCGGCAGAGCTGACGCTGACGGCATCGGGAACAGTGCAGCAGTTCGGCAAGGACGACACCCCGTTCACGGATGCACTGCTGAGCACGCTGCTAAAGCGGCATTTTACGGCGGAATACGAGATCTTCAGCCAGGGCGAGCTCATCGGAAAGTCGCTGATCGAAGTCAGCGGCGACAGCCTGCATCTCGTCAGGGAACGCATTCCGAGCTCCATTCAGGAGTCGTATTTCGGCGTGCAGGACAGCGAAAACCTGTTCATCGGCGCAGAGAGCTACAGCAAGAAGGACGGAGAATGGGTGAAGGAAACATGGCGCAGCCCGTATTTCTCCGGCGTTGATCCGACCGGCTCCGCCATGATCGGCCTGTTCTTTTATTACGGATCGCTGACTTCGTCCGACCTCACGGTCAAAAGCCGTGACGAAGCGGCGGACGGCTCCGTCACCGAAACCTTTGTCGTCAACCGGAACGATGTGCTGTCGGTCACCTATGACGCGGCCGGCAAGCCGGTTTCGAGCGAATACGGCGTGACGGCAATCCGGTTTACGAAATTCTCGGAGGAGGTCGGCGAACTCAGTGCGCCGCAGATCACAGAAAAAAGCGGCACAGCGGCGCCGCAGTAACCGCAGAAGCCTGCGGGGGGAGAAAAAAGAAAGATGGAACAGAAAAAGCACAGGACCGGACGGATCGTCCGGAGAATCATCATTTTGCTTCTGGTGCTGCTGATCGCGGGCGGCTGCTTCTTCACGGTGCATTCGATGCACAAGGTGTTCTCACGCGGCGATTATCCCGATCAGCGGTTCTCGCCGATGACGCGGTTTTCTGATCTGGGGCCGGCCTATTCCCGCGAAATGGTCAGCTTCCGTTCCGGCGACAATATGCTGGTCGGATACATCTACGGCCAGGAAAACGACAAGGGACTGATCGTCTGGTCGCACGGCATCGGCTGCGGCCACGAGGCCTATCTCGAAGAAATCCTCTGGTTCGCAGACCGCGGCTGGCGCGTCTTTGCCTATGACGGCACGGGCTGCGGCGAAAGTGAGGGCAGCGGCTCCCTCGGACTGCCGCAGTCGGCGCTCGACCTCAACTGCGCACTGGATTTTGCCGAGCGGGACCTGCGGCTGGCCGGCATCCCCGTGATGCTCGTCGGGCACAGCTGGGGCGGCTATGCCGTCGGCGCCGTGCTGAACTATGACCACCGTGTACGCGCGGCCGTCAGCATTTCGGGCTATTCCGATCCGATGGAAATGCTCACCGAGGGGGCAGAGCAGATGGCCGGCAAAATCGGCAGCCTGCTGACTTATCCGTTCATCTGGGGCTATAACCGCCTGCTCTTCGGACACAATCTGAGCCGGACCGCCGTCAGCGGCATCAATTATTCCGGCATTCCGGTCCTCGTGCTGCACGGCGAGCATGACACCGATGTCAGCTACGACCGCTGCGGCATCATCGCAAAGCAGGATCAGATCCAGAACATGAGAGTGACCTTTGAAACGCTGACCGGCGAATATGCCGATCACAACAGCTTCTTCCTGAGCGATGAGGCAAACGCCTACCGCAGGGAGACGGAGCAGGCCTATCACGAACTGTCCGGACAAAAAGGCAGAAATCTCTCCGATGCGGAAATGCTCGCCTTCCTGGAAGGCGTTGACCGGACACGCTATAACGAATGCAACAGCGCGCTTCTGGAGCGCATCGAACGGTTCCTGACAGAGAATCTGCCGGAGCCGCCCGCAGACGACACAGCAACGCCGTCCTGAACGGACCGGTTTGTCTGATATATCATTTTTTCAGGAGGAAATTATCATATGAAGCTCGGAATGGTCGGTCTGCCGAATGTCGGCAAAAGCACCCTGTTCAACGCCCTGACAAATGCGGGCGCGGAGTCTGCAAACTACCCGTTCTGCACGATCGACAAGAATGTCGGCATCGTCTCGGTGCCGGATCAGCGGCTTGAAAAGCTCGCCGAAATCTATCAGCCGAAAAAGTTTACGCCCGCGACACTGCAGTTTGTCGATATCGCAGGTCTGGTCAAGGGCGCGTCCAAGGGCGAGGGCCTCGGCAACCGCTTCCTCGCTGACATCCGCGAAATGGACGCAATCATCCATGTCGTGCGCTGCTTTGAGGACGACAACATCGTCCATGTGGACGGCTCGGTCAATCCCGCACGCGACATCGAGGTCATCAATCTGGAGCTGATTTTCTCGGACATTGAGCTGCTTGAGCGCCGCATCGACAAAACAGTCAAGCTCGCAAAGGGCGACAAGAAGTACGCCGCAGACGCAGAGCTGCTGAAAAATCTGCTCGCCCACCTCTCCGACGGCAAGCCCGCCCGCAGCTTTGACTGCTCGGACGAGGAGCGCGCCGTGATTCTGGAAACCCCGCTTCTGACCGCAAAGCCCGTCATCTACGCGGCAAACCTCTCCGAGGCGGATTTCTCCGGCGACCTTTCCGCACAGCCGCATTATCAGGCGGTCCGGCAGATTGCCGAGGCGGAGTGCGCTGCCGTGTTCCCGATCTGCGCACAGATCGAGTCGGAAATCGCCGGCATGAGCGAGGAGGATCAGGAGATGTTCCTCTCCGAGCTCGGTCTGGAGCAGTCCGGCCTGAACCGCATCATTCAGGCGAGCTATTCGCTGCTCGGTCTGATCTCGTTCCTGACGGGCGGCTCGGACGAATGCCGCGCATGGACCATCACGCGGGGCACCAAGGCACCGCAGGCCGCCGGCAAGATTCACACGGACTTTGAAAAGGGCTTCATCCGCGCCGAAGTCATCTCGTACGACGACTTCATGGCGTGCGGCGGCAGCATGGCGGCGGCAAAGGAAAAAGGTCTCGTCCGCATGGAGGGCAAGACCTACGAGGTCGCGGACGGCGATATCATCACCTTCCACTTTACATCCTGACGGACACCGGCTGAAATCAGAAAGGACGGTTTCCTTTGAAGAACAAACTGCTGACCGCAGCGGCGGCCGTCACGGCAGCGGCCGGCGGCTGGGCCGCCGTGGAAAACACGCTGATGCTCAAAACGGCGGAATATCCGGTTTCCGTGCCGGGAATGCCGCGGCTCGTACAGGTTTCCGACCTGCACCGCCGGCGGTTCGGGCGGGAGCAGCACGACCTGATCCGCGCAGTCGCCGATGCAAAGCCGGAATACATCGTCATCACGGGCGATCTGATCTCCCGCAGCATGATACATTTCTCCGAAACGGCACAGCTTCTGCGCCGGCTCCGCGCACTGGCGCCGGTATTCATGGTTTACGGCAATCACGAGCTTGACCTGCTGCCGCAGACGGAGGCGGAATTCCGCTCGATGCTCCGGCACTGCGGCGTGCGGCTGCTCGATAACGAAATGCTCTCTCTGGGCGGCATCACGCTCTGCGGCCTGACGCTGTCGGTCGCACATTACCGCGGCGGTCCCCCGCTCGGCTTCCGCGGCGCGGTCGGGTGCAGCGCAGAGGACCTCAGACGCCTCTTCGGGGAATGCCCCCAAAACACCGTACTGCTGGCGCATAACCCGCTCTTTTTTGAGGCCTATGCGGAATGGGGCGCACGCCTCATCCTCGCGGGGCATCAGCACGGCGGCATTGTGCGGCTGCCGGGAATCGGCGGACTGCTCTCGCCGGAGCGGAAATTTCTCCCGAAATGGGACAAGGGGCGCTATCGGCGCGGAACATCCGAAATGATCGTCAGCGGCGGACTCGGCAAGCTGCGCTTTTGCAATCCGCCCGAAATCTGCGTCATTTCCGGGAAGCAGTCCCGCTGAACAACAGAACATGAAAACGGCGCTGCGCCCTGCTCTGTTCCGGGCGGGAGAAGGCAGTGCCGTTTTGCCGTGTATTTTTACGGAAACAACTGTAATGTTTTCCGCCGCTTCCTGTCTGTATCCATAAAGCGGGCGCTTTTGCCGTTCTGCACAAAACCAAACCGTTTTTTTGTTTGTTTTACGAATTGCAGCGGCACCCCGGCTGTGGTATACTGTAAGGGAACAGGCGGGCAGATATCCCGCGGTACACACAGACGAAGGAGGAGATCTCATGAAGCGAACATTCTGTCTGCGGCTCTGCTGTCTGCTGACCGCTTCCGTCCTGATGCTGCCGGGGCATACGGTCTTTGCCGCAGAAGATCAGGCGATCGGCCAAAACGCCGTATGGGACATTCAGGACGGCGTTCTGACAATCTCAGGAACGGGCAATACCTACAGCTTTGATTTGTTCGAGGGTGAACTGCGGGAGGACTGTCCGTGGTTTGACCGCCGCGACGAAATTACTTCGGTCGTGGTAGAGGAGGGCATCACGGTACTCGGAAAATACCTGCTTGCACAGCTGCCGAATCTGAAAACCGTCTGGCTGGCGGATTCTGTCAGCTCAATCTGGCAGTACTGCTTCTGCGACTGTCCGTCTTTGACGGAGATCCGCATCCCGAAGGACACAGTACTCGGCCTGAATCTGTTTGACGGCGATACCGCCCTGTTCCCGGATACCGATTTTCAAATCATCAACGAAGAGTATCTATATGCCTATGTCGGGGATGCGCCCGGCACGGTCACGGTACCGGAAAGTATCAGAACGATCGGCAGCAGCTGCTTTCAGAATCACACTGAAATCACAGAGATCGTGCTGCCGAAAAAACTGGAAAATCTGGGCGGCGGCGCACTTCAGGGCTGTACGGCGCTGACATCCGTTTCTCTGCCCGATACGCTGCGGGAAATCGGCGCCGTCGCGTTCAGCGGCTGTACGGGGCTGAAATCCGTTGTGATTCCCCAAACCGTGAAAAGCATCGGAGACGGCGCATTTGCGCTCTGCACAAGCCTTCAGAGCATCCGGCTTCCCGCATCGCTGACGGAGCTTTCCATGATCACATTTGTGAACTGCACCGCACTGACCGATGTGACCTTTGCAGGAGAGCAGCTCGAAAAGGTTCAGTATCTCTGCTTTCAGGGCTGCACTGCCCTGACCTCATTAGAGCTGCCGGCATCGGTGCAGCACATCGGAGACGGCGCCTTCCGGGGCTGCAAAAAGCTTGAAGAGGTCACCGTTCCCGAAACGATCCAGTATATCGCGGCAGACGCCTTTGACGGCTGCGATCTGCTGAAGGAACTGCACACGGCAGACGGGATGTTCGTGCTCGGCACTGTCCTGATCAAGGCCGAACCGAAATTCTGCGTTCTCCGCATTCCGGAAGGCATCACGACTGCCGCAAGCTATTCGGTCAGCAAGACAAGGGCCGTTGCCGTCGAATGTCCGGATTCACTCCGGTATATCTGCAGGGAGGCGTTTCCGTCCAATTCCAATCTCTGTGATATCGTCCTCAATGACGGCTGCCTGACGGTCGGGGAAAATGCGTTTTCCGGCTGCACCGGACTGAAATCTCTGGAAATCCCCGCCTCCGTTACGGAGATCGGCGTGCAGGAAAACTGCGGCCTGACGGACATTTACGGAACAGCCGGAACCGCCGCGGAGCAGTTCGCGGAAAGGAGCGGCATCCCCTTCCACGCCGGTACAAAGCTGCCGCAGGACGGCCCGGACATGACATTTGATTTCAGCAAGGATATCTGGTCGTTCGGCAATTCGCGTACGGTGTTCGGCAGCGGAGACTACTTCCTGACCGATGCTGACCGGCAGTATCTTGAAAGTCTCGGCATAAATCCCGCGAACGCCGGCCACACATGGAGCGGTTCCTGTGTCGGCCTCGCAGTCACAGCCATTCTGGCGAAGAACGGCGTGTTTTCACCGTCGCAGCTTCAGGCAGGTGCAGGGACGCTTTCCGAAGCTGAGCCGACAGATGCCGTGCGTTCATTCATCAACTATTACCACTGCATTCAGGCAGAATATGATTATGCTTCGGGTTATGAACCGGACTCCGTTCAATTCTACCGGATGCTGAAGATCGCCGGAAATGTGCCGAACGGGACATCGCCGTTCCTGCTGACCTTTGCGACGAAAACCGGCTCGCACGGCGTTGCCGGCTACGGGCTGGAAAAAGGCGAATGGGAATTTGACGGCAAAACCTATGACGGGCGGGTGCTCGTTTGGGATTCCAATTTTCCCAAGGCACTGCATGACGAATCCTGCCTCTATTACGACAGCGAAACCTTTGATTACTGCATCCCGTATTACGGCGTTCATGTGGCTGACGATGCAGATGACAACACCGCAGGCATCATCACGGTCTGCAGCGATCTCGCCGTGCTGAATGCGTACCCGTATCCGTTTGCGGTGAAGGACAAAAAGGGCGATATTGACTGCAGCGGTGCCGTGCAAATTGCAGACGCCGTGTTGCTGGCAAGATATCTTGCGGAGGACGCCGTGACCGTCACGGCACAGGGGCTTGTCAACGCAGAGCTTGACGGCGATACCGGCCTGACCGCCGGCGACCTCTCCGTGCTGCTGCAATATCTGGCAGGCACGGTTCCGGCGCTGTGAACAGCTCCGCCGGTCAGAAGCAGCAAAAATCATGCCGGACAGCCCCCGTGAACGGTTGTCCGACTGTTCATGCGGAACAGAAAGGAGCCGACGATGGCAAAGCAGATCGTCACCGATCCCGAAACAGGAGAAAAGCGCTGCCGCTGCTTCAAACGGTGCGGCGGCTGTCAGCTCGATGAGCCCTATGCAGATCAGCTCCGGCGCAAGCAGGAAAAGGCACAGCGGATGCTCTCGGAATTTGCGCCGGTCCGGCCGATTCTCGCAATGGACAGCCCGTATGCCTACCGCTGCAAGGTGCAGAACCTCTATGCGGCGGACGGCAGAGGACGCATTCTCTCCGGCGTGTATCAGTCCGCCTCGCGCCGCATGACCGCCGTGGACGACTGTATGCTGGAGGACCGGCACGCCGCACCGATCGTCTCGACGCTGAAAAAGCTCATGCACGATCTGCGGATTCCGCCCTTTGACCTGCGCACCGGCACCGGCGTGCTGCGGCATACGCTGATCCGGACATCGCCGGCGACCGGGCAGATCATGCTCGTGCTGGTGACGGCCTCCCCGCTGCTGCCCGCCAAAAATCGTCTGACCGGAGCGCTCCGGAAGGCGCATCCGGAGCTGACGACCATCGTGCAGAATATCTGTCCGGACGGGCTGCCGCTGACACTCGGCCCGCGGAGCATCACGCTTTTCGGCGACGGGCACATCGAGGACATCATCTGCGGCTGCCGGTTCCGCATTTCGCCGGCATCGTTTTATCAGGTCAATCCGGCACAGACGGAAAAGCTCTACACCTGCGCCGTGGATGCGGCCGGACTCGCAGACCGCGATTTCGTGATCGACGCCTACTGCGGCACCGGCACCATCGGGATTCTCTGCGCAAAGCGCGGCGCGGATGTCGCCGGCGTGGAGCTGAACCGTGCGGCCTGCCGCGACGCGGTGGAAAATGCGCGGCTGAACGGCCTGAAAAACATCCGCTTCTGCAACGAGGACGCGGGACACTTCATGCGGCGGCTGGCGGGAGAGCATACGCACTGCGATGTTCTGATGATGGATCCGCCGAGAGCGGGCGCGAGTGCGGAGTTTCTGCGGAGTGCGGAGAAGCTGCGTCCCGACCGGATTGTATATGTTTCCTGCGGGATTGAAACCCTGCAGCGCGATTTAAAGCAGCTCTGCCGTTCGGGATACCGTGCAGTATTCGTGCAGCCGGTCGATATGTTCCCGCACACGACCGGCATCGAAAATGTGGTTCTGCTGAAACGCGCCGGCAAAGCCCCTGAAAAAGGGACCGCTGCACGGTGACGGACAGCAAGCGAAGGGCGTCCCCCTCTTTTTCAGTCCGGAGCGCGGTTAAAAACCTTCGTTCGGGCTGCCGGCCGGGGCAAGCCCCGTGATTCAATCTGCCGGAGATACCGCTTTTTCTGCAAGCTGAAAGGGCTGCGATACCGTTTTGGTACCGCAGCCCTTTTTGATTGGTTGATTCCCCGTTCCCGCCCTCGCCCTTTGACCGACATCACGGTGGTAACAATGCCCGATTCCGTGTGCAGATGTGCGATGTGCGCTGTCACTGTCACGGATTCACTCAAACGCTTTTACAAGCAACGCGGTCTCATTCTCAGCCGCAGAGATGTGTCCGCTTCGCAGGGCTACCGTCAGAAAACGGTCAGAGCAGCTCGACCGTCCAGTTCAGTTCCTGGAGCTTTTCGTCCGTCAGGCGGATCTCCTGTGCGACGGCGTCCAGCTTCTTTTGCAGGTCACGGACATGAACCGTGCTCTGAATCTTGATTTCGGTGCGGGAATAGCGCGATGCCAGATTGCTTGCCTCATCGAGGAAGCTCCGCAGAATGCGCTGCTTTTTCATCAGGGTATCGCGGTGCGCAATGCGTGCCGTGATGCTCAGGCCGTCCGTGACGGTCTGTGCGTTCGTCAGATTGATGCGCGTGACCAGCTCCTCCAGCTCCGATGCGGCTGCATCCAGCTCTGCGAGCAGCTCTGCGGGCTGTTCGGCGGGTTCTTCGCCCTCCTGTACCTTCGCGTTGAGGTTCAGTCTGGTGTGCAGCTCATCCATTTTCTTCTGGAGATCGGCACGGTTCATCAGTGCGGTTGCGAGTTTCACGGTTCATTCCTCCTTCTGACCGTCACCGGTCGGCAGCTCCGGCATCGAATAATCCGGAGAGGAGCGGACGGGCTGTGCCGTTCTGACGGAATCGGCGGCCTCCTGAACGGCTTCGGCAGTCTCCTGTACGGCCTCGGCAGTCTCTGCCGCGGGAATTTCCGCTGCCGGGGCAGCCGCCTCTGCTGCGGTCGGCTGTGCGGCTTTTTTCAGCCGGGCATTGCGGTATGCCTTACGGATGTACTTTTCACAGATGCTGTATACGCCCTGCAAAACCAGACCGCAGAGCATCGCCTTCAGAAAGACCGGCAGCACGCAGGTATACCACTGCCGGCAGCGGTCCGGCATCTCGGCGTGGTCGGTGAGCTGCGGAATCCGCTGGACAAATGCGCGGTAGGTCTTCTGGTCGAAGATGTAGGAAATCAGGTACGCTGCAAAGGTCGCGTTGCCGACGGTTTTCAAGATGAAGCGCACGACCTTGTTCTTGCAGGTGATGTCAAACAGCAGCAGGAAGATCATTGCGCTGCAGAGGAACACCGGCCAGGAGCCGTAATCGTTGTAATGCCAGGAAAGGAAAATCCTGTTGTTTTCGGTGTTGGCAAGGGACTGGCGGTAGGTGCTGGTCGAAAGCCATGCCAGCGTGACAAGGAAGCCCGCGCCGAAGTAGCACTTGTTTGCGAAGCTGCGCTTCGGCGGATAGTCGCGGATGAATGCGCCGAAGAGATAATAAGCGATCGGGTAGCAGCGGGTGAAGTAGCCCGGCAGCAGACGGATCTGGCTTTCCCGCTCAAATCCGATGAACAGGCTCTGTGCAAAGACGGTCAGCGCCGTAAAGGTCACAACCATGATGAGCTTGTTCTTCTTCGTCTTCATGCCGTTATAGGCCATGTTGATGAACGGAATCATCAGGAAGATCGTGAAATAGTATTCGACATACCACGCATACTGCGCGTCCGTATACATGAAGATGCCGCGGATGAACTCCCATACGGTATAGGTCCGGTGATTGAAGGAGCGGTTGAACAGGACGCAAATGACACTGATGACCAGATAGAGAATCAGAACACGCAGCGCACCCAGATAATAGCCCTTGGAAAGCGTTTTGTTCTTCATCAGGTAGCCCGTTGTAATCATAAACAGCGGGACGCAGCAGTAGGCAATCCAGCGCAGATAAATCTGTGTCTGTCCGAAGTTTTCCGTAATCGGTGTGCTGTAAAACCCGGAATAAAGGAAGAAATGGACGCTGACAACGAGGAAGCAGGCGACAATTTTGACAATGTCGATGCCGACAAAGCGCTGCTTGACCGGTGCCGCAGTCTGAACGGCTGGCTGACTCATAAGTATAAGCTCCTTTTGCGTTTGAGTTATCCGCATCCCCGCGCAGGATGTGCATACAAATTATATTATAGTCGATTTCTTCCTGTTTGTCAACCCGCTTTCCGCCGCGGGCGCGGATCACCGGTTTTTTTCTGAAAAAAGGCTCTGCTTCGCGGTTGCGATGACAAAAAAGCGGGGACGCCCTTTTCCGCCGGGCGTCCCGCTCTTGCAGCAAGGCGGCAATTCCCCCTTGCAGCGTTCTTTTGATGTTCTGCGTGTTTTACGCTCTGCGGGGCAGAGCCCCCCGCAAACCGGTTCAGGCCTTCGCACTCCGCTGCCGCAGGATTCCGCTGAACAGATACAGGCAAAGCGCCAGCACAATCCCGATCACCGAGACTGTAATGACAGTGCCTGTCATCGTATAGAGATACCCTGTCACCGCAGCGAAAACCTGATCGGATTTCACCGCAAACCGGTCAAACCAGTGTGTGATCTGGAGCCATGCCGCCGGAATCAGCATCAGCAGACTGCTCACCAACACGGCGCTGCCGAACCAGTACAGCACGGCCGGCTTGTCCTGCCGGTGCAGCATCAGCAGAATCAGCAGCAGCACCGCAATGCCCGCGCCGCAGCCGATCATCAGATATTTCGTATGCGGCAGTGCGCGGCGCACCTTTTTCATCACGCCGGCGTCGCCCAGCAGCGAAAACCGGTAGACATCGCAGGCCGATTTGATATTGTTCGTCGCCGAGCGGATCGCATTGGTCAGCACCTCGTCATACTTGCTGTCGCGCTCGTAGCCGTTCTCCGCAGCGTACTGTTCAAAGAAAGCGGTCAGATCCTCCTTCAGCTCCGTCATGTCCGGCGAGATGCCGATATAATCGGTTCTGCCGTCCAGATACAGAAACGCCTGCTCCGCCGTATCCAGCAGCATCGGGCGGAGCTTTTCCGCCGTAACGGAGCGCTCATAGACCGATGCAGGGATGCCGGTGACATTTTCCTGCTCGGTGAAATACACCGTGAGGTGCTCATGCACCTTTTCCGCCAGGTCTTTCGACCGGATGATGCCCGTAAAGGTGTCCGGCTGCGCGGCCTTGCAGCGCACCAGCGCGCCCGCGGTCAGTCCCAGCAGACAGAAAATCATCAGCAGTGTAATCATCACACCGGTCAGATAGGTCAGTGGTTTTCTCAAAATCCGGCTCCTTTCGCCCGTTTATTCCGTTTCGTAAAACTGCTTCGAGATCAGCTTCAGGCGCATTCCGGTGCGCATTTCGGCGCTGCCCAGAAGCTGCGGCTCACAGGTGTAGAGCGTCAGGCAGTCATCGTTCGTCTCCTGAAGCCATTTTTTATCGGTCTTTTTGAAGCGTATGGCCTCCTCTGCCTCATAGCCGAACCGACCGTAGGCAGTGTAAAGCATGACGGTATCGCCGGGCTTCATGTCCTTTAATTCGGAGAAGAAGGTCTTGACATGGGCGTCAATGACCGTATTGCCGCCGGTTCCGGGAACGGACGATTGCGTGGACATACACGCGCCCTTTGCCAGCAGATCGGGGTTTGTCCCGAAGAACACGCTGACATTGAGCCCGATGGCATCACAGGTCAGCACGGCCGCCTGCTCGCCGAATTTCGGATAAATGACCTTGCCGGTTTCAAAGCTCTGCTGTCCGTCATCCTGCGGAATATCCTGCTCGATGATGTGCAAGCCGGCGGTGGTCGAGGTTGTTTTCAGATTGTCCATGAACGCGATGTTCAGATATTTCTGAATCTGATGCGTCGGCGCCAGACTCCATGCCAGCACGAGAATGCCCGCGCAGAGGCCGAGCAGCAGCAGCGGCGTCAGCAGATAGGGCAGCAGCGGCTCCTCCGTGCGCCGGACGGTTTTTGTCTCAGGCATCGGCTTCCGCCTTTCGTCTGCCCGCCCGGACGGTCATCAGGACCAGCCCGCCGGCGGAGAGCAAAATCAGGCCCGCAGAGCCCAGCACCGGGACGGTCAGATCCCAGCCGGTATCATCGACGCGGGTGCCGACGCTGGACGAGTCGATCAGATTGCCGTTTTCATCGCGGACGGAATAGCTGATGTCGTTCTTGTCGATGTTGTCCACGGTAATGTTCATGCCGAGGCTTTTGCCGATTTCCGCAAAGTCCTTCATCAGGTCGGCCTTGTCGTCGGCAGAGAGCTGCTTGATGATGCTCTTGCGCTCGGCATTTGTCAGATTGGCGAGGAACCTGACACGCTCCTCCTCCGTCATGCTGAGCAGATACTGCTTTTTCTCCTCGGCGGTCATGTTGATGAACTTGCTGTCAGATTTCCGCGCAGTGGTCACGGTGGTGACCGTCGTGGTCGCGCTGCCGTTTCCGGAGGTCTCGGCGGGAGTGGTTGTCTGCTTCGGCTGGTCGGCAAGATACTCCTTGATTTTCTCGACAGGCACCTGATACTGCTCGGCGAGCTTTTTCCAGATCGTATCCTCCATGACAATGATATTGTCTGCCCAGTCCAGATAGGTACCGTACTGCCCGTTGATCGTCATGCCGTTCTCATCGTGCATTTCGGGGCGGCTCTCGTAAGTGTTTTTCGCCTGCTGAACCATAGATTCCGGCAGTCCGATCCGCCGCATTGCGTTATAGACGTCCTGCACGGAACCCTCGGCAGAGGCGTGCAGCATTCCCGTGCCGGTCATCAGAACCGCCGCGGCAGCTGTCAGAAAGAATTTCAGTTTTTTCATCAGGGTGTTCCTTTCCCGGTCTGAGCCGCACACAGGCGGCTGATCGTCCGGCAATTTTCTTCTAAAGCGGCATTTCCGCGCAGCCGCAGCACCGGACAAACACAGTATACCACAATTCCGCAAAAAAAGCAAGCATACCGGCAGTACAAAATGCTGGCAGCGTTTCCGCAGCAGAAAAAGGCCGCAGGCGGCGAAACTCTCTCCGCCTTAGAAGAGCCCCGCCGAGGGGGTGAATTGCCGCAAAGCGGCAAAAGGGGGACGCCCTGCGATAGAGGGCTTCCCCCTAAAAGACTGCGACACCTTTTTGACAAAATAAGGACGCCCTCGTCAGAGAGCGTCCTTTGATTCAGTAAAGATCAGACTCAGCCGCGGTTCTTGGTCGCCTCGACCATCGCGCTCATAATCTTCGGGTAGCGGATCTGGTTCGAGCTGCGATCCAGCAGACCGAAGTTCTCGCCGCTGCCGCTGAAGGCGTTGTTGTCCCACCAGACACACGGAATGCCGTAGGAATCCGCAGTCTCCAGATAGAACTTCACCCATGTGGCACGCGCATCCTCGTTGTCGCGGTTCATCGCGCCGAATTCGTCAATGATGACCGGAATGCCGTTGTCGAGGAACTTGCTCTTGAGGTTGTTCATCATCGAGACGATCTCGCCGCCGTCCGAATTGACATTGAAGGTGCTCGTTCCGGTGCCGTCATTCGCCAGGCAGAAGTTATACGGTCTGTATGCGTGGATTTCCGCCAGAATGTGGTCGTCGTTCGGCATGACGCAGCCGGCCAGCGTTGCGGGATCGGGGTTGGCCGCATAGGTCGGCATCAGGACGAAGCGCTTTTCGTTGTTGCCGCCGGACTCGCGGATGGATTTCAGTGCGGCTGCGTTCAGTCTGTTGATGCAGTCCATCGCATCGTTGCAGTCGCTGTTGCCCGATTCGATCCACCACTCGTTTCTGTGGCCGATCAGGCGCGGCTCGTTCATTGTCTCGAAAATCAGGTGATTGTCATAGCCCTTGAAGCGCTCGGAAACCTGCGACCAGATCGAGGTCACGAAGCGCTCGGACTGGCTGTAATGCGCGGAATCCGGATAGAAGTACGGGAACGAGGTCGGAACGCCGCTCTCCGCATCCTTCGCGGAATTGTCGTGGTGGATGTTGACGATGCAGTACATATCGTTGTCGATGACATAATCGACGATCTCCTGCACGCGGTTCATCCAGTCGTCGTTGATCTTGTAGCTGCTGCCGTCCATCTTGCAGCCCCACGAAACCGGGATGCGGACGGTGTTGAAGCCGGCAGCCTTGACCGCGTCGATCATGGCCTTGCTGGTGACAGGGTTGCCCCAGCTCGTTTCCGCTTCATACGGCGCAGTCTTTGCCCAGCCGGGGCTCTGCGCGTCGAGCGTGTTGCCGAGGTTCCAGCCGAGCTTGATGTGCGACACAAATTCCATCGCGGTCTCGTCATTCTGCTCGGAACCGCCGCCGCCCAGTGTGCCGTCCAGCAGACCGCGCTTCAGGAGCGCCAGATCCACGGCATCGAGGCGGTTGTTCTTGTCCATGTCGCCGTTTGCGGCATTGGGAATGGTGTCAGTCTCGCAGATGAGGTACTTGACCAGCGCCACGACATCCGCGATGCTGACCATGCGGTCGTTGTTGACATCGCCCGGTCTGGTGGCTGTGCCGATGCTGCCGCCGCCCTTGACCTTAAAGCCGATGCGCGTGACGGTCGCCTCATCAATGACCTGTCCCTCCTCGCCCCAGAGCTGGAGCTGGAAGCTGCCGGAGATCGGGTAATCCTTGAGGGTTTCCCAGCTGAAGGTCATCTTCTGGGCCGGCGTCTGAACCCAGTCGCCGGTGCCGTACCAGTCCTTCTGCTTCAGCTCCTCATTCTCGTAGCCGGGCGCGCTGTAGCCCATCGCGGGCATGATCGGCTTGCCGGACGAGGTATCGACGCTGAGGTCGATCCAGACCTCCGAGACGACATCGGTCGGCTGCACCCCGTAGTCGCCGGGCTTGACATCCGTCGGTGTACCCTGTGTCAGTTTGATCGAGACATCTTCGGAGTAGGTGCAGGTCTCCGCAAGATCCCTGCCGGTCATCTGCGCGGCATTGCCGGACAGTCCGGCGGACTGTGACAGCAGCATCACCGCAGCAGTTGCCAGCCCGCCGATGCGGGCAAGCAGTCTTTTCTGTTTCATGATTCGGTTCCCCTTTACATTTTTTTAGGGATATATTTCTTTTTTTAGGGACATATATCCCTACTTTAGATTATAACAGCAAATCGCCGCTGTGAAAAGCGACGATTTTGCTCTAATTGTGGATTTTATTGCGGCTTTGCAATGGGCCGCTCCGTCATTTTCCGATTGCCGCACGCAGTGCACGGACCTCCTCGGTCGTCAGGTCGCGCCACTGGCCGGGCTTCAGCATTCCGAGCTTCAGCGGCCCGATGGAAATTCTCCGCAGACGCGCAACCTCCAGCCCGACGGCATCGCACATCCGGCGCACCTCGCGCTTTTTTCCCTCATGAATCGTCACGAGCAGCACGACGCGCTCCGGCTCGACCGTCTGTGTCACGATGTTGGCCGGCGCCGTCTGGAAGCCGTCATCCAGCTTCACGCCCGCGGACATCAGCGCAAGCTGCTCCTCCGAGACCGGCGGACGCACCGTGACGCGGTAGGTCTTGGTCACCTGCCGGGAGGGGTGCATGATGCCGTTTGCAAAGTCGCCGTCATTCGTAAAGAGCAGCAGCCCCTCCGAATTTCGGTCCAGCCGCCCGATCGGATACACGCGCTCCGGCACATCGGTCAGCAGGTCGGTGACGCAGCGCCGTCCCTGCTCATCGGAGAGCGTGGTGACATAGCCGCGGGGCTTGTTGAGCATGATATAGCGGTGTGCGGTCCGCTTCGGGATATTCACCCGCTCGCCGTTCACGGTGATGAGGTCGGTTTTGGCGGCCTTGTCCCCGACGCGGACGGGATGTCCGTTGCATCTGACCTGTCCCGCCGCAATCAGCGCCTCGGCGCGTCTGCGGGAGCAGTATCCTGCATCGGAAAGCAGCTTCTGAATTCTGATTTTTTCCATAAATGATGATTCTCCGTCGGAATGGGGAACGCCTCAGTCCGCGACTTCGGTCTCTCCCTCTTTTTTCGCCTGCTTGCCGGCGATGAAGCCGGTGATCTTGTCCATGACATCCGGCACCATATTGATGATCGCATTCGGGGTTGCCGCGTTGACGGAGAGCTGCAGGAGCTTGACATCATTCGGCATGATGACGAGGAATGCGACCGGCGTAATGGTCACGCCTGCGCCGCCGCCGCCGCCGAACATATCCTTGGCAACCTTGGTCGGCAGATCGGAGCCGCCCGATGCAAAGCCGAAGCTGACCTTCGAGATCGGGATAACCGTCGTGCCGTTTTCGCAGGAGATCGGCTGTCCGACAATGGTGTTTGCATCGACCATGCCGCGGATCTCGTCCATCGTGACGCGCAGGGTTTCCTGCACCGGATGCTCATTGCTGCGTTCGCTCATAGTAGTTTCCTCCTTGATTCATAATCCTGCCGATGCAGGTGCTGAGTCCGTTTGCACATTTATCCTCCGGCAGAGGGCAGCGGCGCGGATTCCCGTGCGCGGCGCTTTGCCTCCTTGTCCTCGCGCCGGAAGCGGCGGATTGTCCGCCAGAGGAACCTTCCGGCGAGCTTCAGCGCGGTCAGGATCAGCACGGCCGGCGAAACCTGCAGCTCCAGTGCGGCGCGGAAGGTTGTCTTTTCACTGAAAAAGTCCGCCAGAATCCGGAATTCATCGACCTGCATATCAAACAGACACTGCATCTGTCCGAGCAGATTGAAGGCGCCGGCGCAGAGCTTTCCGTAAAGCTGCGCGGTTTTGGAGGCGTCATCCGAAGCGGCAGCCAGATACAGCTTCACATGGCGGAAATGGAAATGCCGCAGCAGAAACCGCATGGACGCCGAAAGCGATGCGCCGCCGTCCCTGACAAGCCCCGTGATATCGGAGAGCGAGTGCGGCTTCAGCCGTGCGAGAAAGCGCTTGATCGGGCCTTTTTTCTTCGGTTTTTCCGGCTTCGCCTCAGATTCCGTTCCGTCCGCGGCAGCCGCTTCCGGCTGCGGAGGCTTTTCGGGTTTGGGCGGTTTTTCGGGCTTCGGCGGTTTTTCCGGTTTGGGCGGCTTTTCGGGCTTCGGCGGCTTTTCGGCCGCGGGAGCCGGCTCCGGTACGCTCTGCGGCTGCTCGTCCGCCTCTAAATCCGGCAGCGGCGGCGTTTCGGGCGGCGGCTTGACCTCCGATTCCTTCCGGAACACGCGGATGAAGCAGTAATACACCCGGACAGACCATTTTCCGTCGCCGAAGGAAGCCTTCACGCGGATCGGGAGCAGCAAAATGATTGCGAATACCGTCAAAACGATCAGCAGTATCGTCCAGCCCATTCGGATGCCCCCTTCCACGCAGCGGAATCATTCATCCTTAGTATACCATACTTTTATCAAAAATGCAAGCAATCCCGCAAATCCTTCCGCATTGTCCCCGGCGGAGCTGCCGCGGATTATTTCCCGCCGCGGAGCAGGATGCGCTTGAGCAGCGCGGCGTCCCGCGCATCAAGATGTCCGTCGCCGCTGAAATCGAACTGCATCGCCGTTTCCGCAGATTCAAACGGCCGGATGTTCAGCAGCGCCTTCATCAGGCGGTCAAGCTGCGCCTTGGTATAGACCTTGTCCGGCACGGTACCGTCGGGTTCGGTGCCGCCGACCAGCACGCCGTCTGCATAGACGCAGATATTCGGGCAGCGCTCGGCATACTCCACGCCGCCGACGATGTTGTCATAGTCCGCGCCGAGGTCCTTGACGCCCTTGAGGCTCCAGTCATTCGTCGGATCCCAGTTTTCGCCGTAGTAGTTGCCGATGATGAGCTGGTATTTCTTATTGGAATTTGCGATCGCGTAGTCCGGCCAGGAGATCTCGATGTAATAAATATCGTCCTTGTACTGCTTCGGCTCGGAGAGCACCGCCGCACGGTCTGCAACCTCGGTCTGCACCTGATCGTATGTCTTTTGCAGCACGAAGCTCCCCGGAATCTCCTTTTTCTCAAACTCGCTGATGCTGAAATAATACCGCACGGACAGGTCGGTGTGCGGCTCCAGCGCATCCGTGTTGACAAAGACGGTCAGCTTGGTCACGCCGGCGCCCGTCGATTCGGGCGAATCCATACAGTAGCCGGAAACCCAGAAGGAATTGCCGGAGAAGAGGTCCTCGTCCGATTCCTTTTCCGGCGGCGGGAAGTCCGGTGTCGGCTGCATCGTCTCATCACCGTACCGCAGATACAGTCCGGCGGCGGCGCCGACAAAGGCGGCGTTGTAGTCGATCGTCACCTCGTTGAACACCCAGTCATTGGTGGTATCGCTGTGCTCGTCGGTTTTGCTCGGGCCGCCGACCAGCGCGCCCCAGAGAACATGCTTGTGCTCGGCTGTATCCTCTGCCTTTGTCAGGCCGGAGGCCGCACGGTGATGCGGATACTTCGCGGATTTTTCGTTGTAGCCGACCACATAGCAGCGCCCGAGCGGGTTGTCGCCGAGCAGATATTCCATCTGTCCGAGCGCCCATTCTGAGAAGTGATAGTCCGGCTGGTCGGGTTTGTAGCAGTCCTTGCCCTTCTGATATTTGTCATAGACGAGCGCGGTGAACTGTGCCGCGGTATTGTACCGCGCAGAGCCCCAGTTGTCGATGAAGAAATAACCTGCATCGGTGTACTTGGAGCCGGAGATGTATTCGTTCAGCGCCTTGGCCTCGATTTCCCAGAAATTGAGCTTTTCGTACTCCCCTCTGCCGATTGCGGCGCGGGTTTCCTCGCAGATTTCCGGATACCGGTCCTGAATCCTGCCGAAGATGATGGAAACACCGTTCCACATATCGTTCCAGCAGAGCACATAGCCGGGCGGCGCATAATAGTCGTCGTACTTGAGGCACTGCTCCAGATACCAGTGATCCTCCGTAATCAGGTACAGCCAGCCGCCCGCGAAGCAGAAATCGTCCTCCCACTTCTTGGACTCATAAAAGCTCGCAGGGCCGTCCTCGCCCTTGAGCAGCGCCTTTTTCTCCTTCGCGGCAAAGCGGTAGAGCGCCTTGGCGCAGTCCAGACAGCGCTCCGCATAGTCTGCGTCGCTCTCCTTAAAAATGCAATAGTTGATTGCCAGCGACGCGGACGCCTCGGAGACGACATCGGTCGCCATGCGCTCTGCGGTCGCAAAGAACGCCGGCCGTCCCATGGCGTCGATTTCCGGCGACTGCCAGTACAGGTGATCGACGGCGCCGTCGCCGACCTGATGACAGAACGCGACAACATCGCCGTTTTCGTCGCGGAAGGTACACTTCATGAAGTAATCGGAGAAATGGCGCAGGAGCGTCTCGGTGTGCCCGGCCTCGCCGATTGCCTCGTAAGCGTCGCGGAACTCATAATAGCCCCACGCGACAACGGACGCGGCATAGGTCTCCGGCATTCCGAACTTGACATGGTCGCCCGCGTCATGATAGCCGCCGGACACATCGACAAAGCCGTCGCCGTCCGGATCGAAGATATCCCGGTACTTTTCGATTTCCGCCTCGGACAGATTGGTGCCGCTGCCGTTTTCAATCGGCTGCAGCGGAACCGCCGCGTCATAAATATGGCAGTTGCCGCGCCACGGCAGCCGGCTCTTGCCGGTGACCTCCGTCCCGCACATATTCGCGTCGTAGAAATAGAGCGAATATTGCAGCAGGCGCGCAAAATTCAGCTCCGGCTCCTCGTAGTCCGCGGTGTGCGGCAGCGCGGTCGCCGCTGCGGACTGCGGCAGCATGACGCCGGCTGTCAGCAGACTGAGCAGCACGGCGGTCAGTCTCTTTCTTTTCATGTAAAAAACTCCTTCCCCCTCAGGATTCAGGTTTCCCTGCCTCTATCGTATCACAGAGTGCGCGGAAAGTCAAGCCCCTTTGTTCGCACGGCTCCCGGCAGTTTGCGTCAAAGCCGGTGTCCCCTGCGGGATCCGCCGGAAATACCGCTTTGTTTTGCGGGATTCCGCTTGACAGTCCGCGTCTGCTGTGATATAATAAGAGCAGTATATCCGTGAGGCAATCTGCATCCCGTTCATCAGCTGCCAAGGGGGCGTTTTCCGCCGTCCTGATTCCGGTACGATGGCTCCGTGCAGGGTGCCTTCTCTCTTTACACAGATATTTTGACCGTGCGGGCGGAGAGCCGCATCTGCACGGAATCCGCAGAAGAAGGATCGGTTAAAGCGCATGGATTTTGAAAAGCAGAAGCGCGCCCCCGTATATGAGGCGCTGGAGCGTCTGCGGCGGCAGCGCGTGGTTCCCTTTGATGTTCCCGGCCATAAGCGCGGGCGCGGCAATCCGGAGCTGGTGCGGCTGCTGGGTGAGCAGTGCGTCGGCATAGATGTCAATTCGATGAAGCCGCTGGACAATCTCTGCCATCCGGTATCGGTGATTCTGGAAGCGGAGAACCTCGCAGCGGATGCCTTCGGCGCGGCGCACGCCTTTTTCATGGTCGGCGGCACAACCTCCGCCGTGCAGAGCATGATTCTCTCGGCGTGCAAGGCCGGACAGAAGCTCATCGTCCCGCGCAATGTCCACAAGAGCGTCATCAATGCGCTGGTGCTGTGCGGCGCGGTGCCGGTCTATGTCAACCCCGATGTGGAACCGCGCATCGGCATCGCGCTCGGCATGGAGCTTTCGCAGGTCGAGCAGGCGATCAACGAAAATCCCGATGCCGTCGCGGTCTTTGTCAACAACCCGACCTATTACGGCATCTGCTCCGACCTGCGGGCGATCGTCAAGCTCGCACACGCCCACGGAATGCAGGTTCTGGTCGATGAGGCACACGGCACGCACTTCTACTTTCAGGAGAAGCTGCCCGTCACGGCAATGGAAGCCGGCGCCGATATGGCGGCTGTCTCCATGCACAAATCCGGCGGCAGCCTGACGCAGAGCTCGCTGCTGCTTTTGAATCACAGCGTCAATGAGGGCTATGTCCGCCAGATCATCAATCTGACGCAGACGACCAGCGCCTCGTATCTGCTGATTTCCAGCCTCGATATCTCCCGCCGGAATCTGGCGCTGCGCGGCAGCGAATCCTTCGCAAAGGTCATGGGCATCGCAGAGTATGCCCGCACCGAGATCAACGAGATCGGCGGCTACTATGCCTATTCGTCCGAGCTGTGCAACGGCACGAGCTGCTTTGCCTTTGATGTGACAAAGCTCTCGGTCTACACAAGAGAGATCGGGCTCGCCGGCATCGAGGTCTATGACCTGCTCCGCGACGAGTACGACATCCAGATCGAATTCGGCGACATCGGCAATATCCTCGCGTATATCTCGATCGGCGACCGGATGCAGGACATCGAGCGTCTGGTCGGCGCACTGGCCGACATCAAGCGGCTGTACGCCAAGGACAACACCGGAATGCTCTCGCTCGAATACATCCCGCCAAAGGTCGTTGCAACCCCGCAGGAGGCCTTCTACGCGGACAAGGAGATGCTCCCCCTCAGCCAGACGGCCGGGCGCATCTGCTCGGAATTCGTCATGTGCTATCCGCCCGGCATCCCGATTCTGGCGCCCGGCGAGATCATCACCGAGGATATTTTGCAGTATATCCGCTATGCAAAGGAAAAGGGCTGCTCCATGCAGGGAACGGAGGACCCGGAGATCGAGCATCTGAATGTGCTGCGGTGAGTGTCCCGCACATCCGGGGAGGGAACCATGAAACTGTCAGACAGTATTTTGTTCTGGTCGGCCGTTTCGGCGGCGGTGTTTCCCGCGCTGTCGGGCGTTCTGCGCCTCTGCGGTCTGCGGTTCCGCACATGGATCCGCGAGCCGGTCACGGTTCTGACCGCACTCGGCGGCGCAGCCGGGCTTTTGCAGCTTGTGCTGCGGATTCCGCAGCGCCGGCTCCGCATTCTTGTGACCGTACTCTGGGCGATTGCCGCACTGGCCGGCCTGATCGCCGGTGTATTCGTGTTTGCATTTGAGCATCTGCACGAGGAGCGCTATCACCCCGGAAGGAAGCGGTACGAAATCTGTGTGCCGGAAGCGGTCAGAGCGCGCGTCCGCGGAAACGGATGCTGCATCGCGGAACGGAGCGAAAGCGTCAGCGGATACCGTCGCTGCTTTTATGAACCGAGGCTTCTGCTGTTCCGCAGCACGGAGCTCCTCGGAATGCGGTGAGCGTCCCGCGTTTCCGGTGAGGGGAGCCCATGAACCGGGCATCTGAACAGACTGAAGAAGGGGGATGCCATGATCGTCAACCGGACTGTACTCACGGTACTGGATCAGGATTTCATCCGGGCGCAGCTCCGCAAGCACCCGGTCGTCATCATTGCAAGAATCATCGGCCTGGCGCTCGGCGGCTATCTGCTGTACGCCGGCGGACTGCTCCCGTACGCTTATTTTGTCAAACACGCAAAGTGGATTCAGACGGGTGATATGATCGCGGCGGGCGTGTTTCTGGGGCTCGGCATCCTTCTGGTACACCGTGCGGTATTTTTGAAGCAGATCACCCGCCGCCGCGACCGAAAGGCGAAGTCCCTCACCGTGCCGCGCCTTTACACATTTGATGAGACCGGCATCACCGTGCAGCACAGCGCCGGCGGCGTCAGCACCGAGGCGAAATACGCCTACGAAAACGCAGACTGCTTCTGGGCGGCGGACAGTGCCGTCTATCTGCGGGTGAACGGACAGGAGAAAAAGCAAAAGTGCTATATGTGCTTTCACGATGACGGCTATTCCGAGGGCAGCCGCGATGAGCTGATCCGGCTGCTGGAGGACAGGCATATTACAAAAAAGGGATAACATCATGAAACTGAAAAAGAGCATTCTGTTCTGGTCGCTGCTTGTGATGGCAGCCTTTCTCGCCGTGTCGTGGATTCTGTCGCTTTGCGGACTGAAGCTGCGTGTCTGGCTGCGGGAGCCGCTCTCCTTTTTCACCGGTGTCGGTGCCGGCATCGGCATTTTGCAGCTTTTGCTGCACATCCCGAAAAAGGGGCTGAAGATCTTCACGATCGTCCTCTGGTCAGTGGCCGCAGCAGTTTGTCTCGGCTACAGCTGGCTGTTCTTCGGGTTCTATCACCTTGAGGAAACGGCCGTGCA
>JAILIG010000140.1 GCA_024695445.1 Oscillospiraceae bacterium | reverse complement strand
CTGCTGCCGAATCTCGGCGGACAGTCCGGTCTGAATCTCTGCTCGGAGCTCGACAAGGCCGGCGTGCTGAAGGAGTACGGCGTCGAGGTCATCGGCGTGCAGGTCGATGCGATCGAGCGCGGCGAGGACAGAATCGAGTTCAAGGAGACCATGGAGTCCATCGGCGTGGAAATGGCACGCTCGGAGGTCGCCTATTCCGTGGACGAGGCTGTGGCGATTGCAGAAAAGCTCGGCTATCCGGTCGTGCTGCGTCCGGCTTATACGATGGGCGGTGCCGGCGGCGGCATGGTCTACAATGTCGAGGAACTGAAGGTCGTCTGCGCAAGAGGTCTGCAGGCATCTCTGGTCGGACAGGTGCTCGTCGAGGAGTGCGTCACCGGCTGGGAGGAGCTTGAGCTCGAAGTTGTCCGCGACGCAAAGGGCAATATGATTACCGTCTGCTTCATCGAGAACATTGACCCGATGGGCGTTCACACCGGCGATTCCTTCTGCTCCGCCCCGATGCTGACGATTTCGGAGGATGTGCAGAAGCGCCTTCAGGAGCAGGCATACCGCATTGTTGATAAGGTGCAGGTCATCGGCGGCTGCAACTGTCAGTTCGCGCATGATCCGGTCACCGACAGAATCATCGTCATCGAAATCAATCCGCGCACCTCGCGTTCGTCCGCACTGGCGTCGAAGGCGACCGGCTTCCCGATCGCGCTCGTTTCCGCGATGCTCGCGGCCGGCCTGACGCTCGATGAAATGGAGTGCGGCAAGTACGGCACGCTTGACAAGTATGTGCCGTCCGGCGACTATGTCGTCATCAAGTTCGCCCGCTGGGCATTTGAAAAGTTCAAGGGTGCCGAGGACAAGCTCGGTACGCAGATGCGTGCCGTCGGCGAGGTCATGAGCATCGGCAAGACCTATAAGGAGGCCTTCCAGAAGGCGATCCGTTCGCTGGAAACCGGCAGATACGGCCTCGGCTTCGCAAAGGATTTCCACGAGAAAACGAAGGAGGAGCTGCTCTCCATGCTGGTGTATCCGACCAGCAACCGGCAGTTCATCCTCTATGAGGCACTCAGAAAGGGCGCGACCGTCGATGAGCTCTACAACCTGACCAGAATCAAAAAGTGGTTCCTGGAGCAGATGCTGGAGCTGGTCGAGGAGGAGAACCTGTTGCTTGAGAGCAAGGGAAAGGTTCCGGCAGACGGCGTGCTCAGACAGGCAAAGCTCGACGGCTTCTCCGACCGTTACCTCAGCAAGATCCTGGAGGTGTCCGAGGCGGACATCCGCAATGCGCGCTATGCGGCTGGCATCCGTGAGGGCTGGGAGGGCGTCCATGTCTCCGGTACGAAGGACAGCGCCTACTACTACTCCTCCTATCACATTGAAAAGGACGAATCTCCGTGCAATACAGACCGCCCGAAGATCATGATTCTGGGCGGCGGCCCGAACAGAATCGGTCAGGGCATCGAGTTTGACTACTGCTGCGTTCACGCGGCACTGGCGCTCAAGGCACTCGGCTTTGAGACGATCATCGTCAACTGCAACCCGGAGACCGTTTCCACGGACTACGACACCTCCGACAAGCTGTACTTTGAGCCGCTGACGCTCGAAGATGTCCTTCAGATCTACGAGAAGGAAAAGCCGGCCGGCGTCATCGCGCAGTTCGGCGGCCAGACACCGCTGAATCTCGCGGCAGACCTCAAAAAGAACGGCGTCAACATCCTCGGCACCTCGCCGGAGACGATTGACCTGGCAGAGGACAGAGACCACTTCCGTGCGATGATGGATCGCCTTGGCATCCCGATGCCGGAATCCGGCATGGCAGTCACGGTGGACGATGCCCTCGAAATCGCAAACCGCATCGGCTATCCGGTCATGGTGCGTCCGTCCTATGTGCTGGGCGGCAGAGGCATGGAGGTCGTTCACGACGACAACATGATGCGCGTCTACATGGCCGCAGCCGTCGGCGTGACACCGGACAGACCGATTCTGATTGACCGCTTCCTGCACCACGCAACCGAGTGCGAGGCGGATGCGATCTCCGACGGCAAGCACTGCTTCGTGCCGGCTGTCATGGAGCACATCGAGCTGGCGGGTGTCCATTCGGGTGACTCCGCCTGCGTCCTGCCGTCGCTGAACCTCAGCGCCAAGCATGTCGAGACAATCAAGGAATACACGAGAAAGATCGCCGTCGAAATGGGCGTCTGCGGCCTGATGAATATGCAGTACGCGATCGAGGACGACACGGTGTATGTGCTCGAAGCCAATCCGCGTGCATCGAGAACCGTCCCGCTGGTCTCCAAGGTCTGCGCCATCAACATGGTGCGCATCGCAACGCAGATCATGACCTCGGAGCTGACCGGCAAGCCGTCGCCGGTGCCGGAGCTGCATGACCGCAAGATTCCGCATCACGGCGTCAAGGAGGCTGTGTTCCCGTTCAATATGTTCCAGGAGGTCGATCCGGTGCTCGGACCGGAGATGCGCTCCACCGGTGAGGTGCTCGGCATTTCTCCGAACTTCGGCGAGGCGTATTTCAAGGCGCAGGAGGCCACCCAGACCAGACTGCCGGAGGGCGGCACCGTGCTGCTTTCCGTCTGCGACATGGACAAGCCGGAGCTGATTCCGCTGGCGCAGAAGCTCCACGATCTCGGCTTTACAATCCTTGCGACCGGCAAGACCTACGAAATGATCGCCGAAAACGGCATCCCGGCGGAGAAGATCAAGAAGCTCTACGAGGGCAGACCGAACATCACCGACGCGATGACGAACGGCAAGATCAACCTGATTATCAACACACCGGCCGGTGCGGACAGCCTGCACGACGACAGCTACATCCGCAAGGCAGCAATCAAGTACCGCATCCCGTATATCACGACGATGGCTGCGGCATATGCCTCTGTGGAGGGCATCCGTGCGGTCAGAGAGCAGAAGGACTGCCTCTCCGTGAAATCCCTGCAGGAATTCCACCGCGAGATTACCGACTGACAAACTGAACACAGAAGGGGAGCAGCCCGCAAGACTGCTCCCTCTCTGAATTTACCTGAGGAGGCCATCTTTATGGAAGCTTACAGAGAAAAAATGTCACAGCAGCACCATGACGCGCTGCGAAAGGAACTTGCATATCTCTCCGGCGAGCGCCGTGCAGAGGTCGCAGCCGCGCTGGCTGAGGCAAGAAGCCACGGAGACCTCTCCGAAAACGCGGAATATGACGAGGCGCGGAACGAACAGGCGCGTCTGGAGGATGAAATCTCCCGTCTGGAATATATCCTGGAGCACGCGGAGATCATTCAGAATATTTCGAGCGATTCCGTCAGCACGGGCTGTACGGTCGTGCTGAGCCGCGCCGCCTTCAACAATCAGCCGCAGAAGATCGAAACGCTGCAGATTGTCGGCCGTTCCGAGGCAGACTACAATCAGCACAAGATCGCGGACGATTCCCCGATCGGCAAGGCCGTCCTCGGCAAGGGCGTCGGCGACAGCTTCATCGTGGAGGCGCCGGTCGGCATCATGACCTTCACCGTGCTGGAAATCAACACGGACGGTGAGCTGCCGGGAACGGAGGGCTGAAATGAGCGAGCAGAATATGCAGGCGAATCAGCCGGCCGAAGCAGTCGAGGACATTGACGCGCTGCGTCAGGTGCGCCTCGAAAAGCTGCAGGAGATGCAGGCGGACGGCCGCGATCCGTTTCAGGTGACAAAGTTCGATGTGACGGCGCATATCGCGGACTGCCGTGCGATGTACGAAGCAGCAGAGGCGGAGATTCCCGCCGATCTTGACGAGGAGGCCATGAAGGCCGCGCAGGAGGCACTGCACGAAAAGTTTACCGTCACGGTCGCCGGCAGAATCATGAGCTGGCGCAAGATGGGCAAGGCGAATTTCCTTGACCTGCTTGACCGGAGCGGCAGAATGCAGGTCTATGTCCGGATGAATGATATCGGCGAGGAGGCGTTCACCGCCTTCCGCAAGTGGGACATCGGCGACATCATCGGCGTGACCGGTACGCTGTTCCGCACGAGAAGCGGCGAGCTGTCCGTCCATGCGGCAGAGGTGACGCTCCTGTCGAAGTCCTTAAAGCCGCTGCCGGAGAAGTGGCACGGCCTGACCGACCGCGATACCCGTTACCGTCAGCGCTATGTCGATCTCATCGTCAACGAGGATGTGCGCGACACCTTCATCAAGCGCAGTAAGATTCTGGCGGCAATCCGCTCCTATCTCGATGCGCAGGGCTTTCTGGAGGTTGAGACGCCGATGCTCGTCTCGAATGCGGGCGGCGCGGCAGCAAGACCGTTTGAGACGCATTACAATGCGTTGGACGAGGATGTCAAGCTGCGCATTTCGCTGGAGCTGTATTTGAAGCGCCTGATCGTCGGCGGGCTGGAGCGCGTCTACGAGATCGGCAGAGTGTTCCGCAACGAGGGCGTCGATACGCGCCACAACCCGGAATTCACGCTGATGGAGCTGTATCAGGCATACACCGACTACCACGGCATGATGGACCTGACGGAAAATATGTTCCGCCATGTCGCGCAGACCGTCTGCGGCACGACTGAGGTGCCCTACGGCGATGTTGTGATCGACCTCGGCAAGCCGTTTGCGCGCATCACGATGATTGATGCCGTCAAGCAGTACACCGGCGTGGACTTCGATCAGATTCCCGACACGGCGGCTGCAAAGAAGATCGCCGACGAGAAGGGCGTCCACTACGAGGACCGCCACGAAAAGGGCGATATCCTCAATCTGTTCTTCGAGGAATTCGTCGAGGAGCACCTGATTCAGCCGACCTTTGTCATGGATCACCCGGTCGAGATTTCGCCGCTGACGAAGCGCAAGCCCGACAAACCGGACTATGTGGAGCGGTTCGAGCTGTTCATCACGGCGCGTGAGATGTGCAATGCGTACTCCGAGCTGAACGATCCGATTGACCAGCGCAAGCGCTTTGAGGCGCAGGAGGAGCTGATCAAGAAGGGCGACGAGGAAGCAAACCACATCGACGAGGACTTCATGAACGCGCTGGA
>JAILIG010000087.1 GCA_024695445.1 Oscillospiraceae bacterium | reverse complement strand
GTGCTGCTGCTCGTCCGGCTGCACGATACGGTCTGGAACGGGACAGAAAAACAGCTGAAACGCACCGTCCGGAAAATCGGGGCGGATGCCGCCAAAGAACTGCTGCTGCTGCACCGCGGAGATGTCAGCGCACAGGCTGCGATTCACCGTGCGGAACGAATCGCCGAAGCTGACCGCCTGATCGGAATGCTCAATACGCTTCTCTCCGCGCGGGCTCCGATGTCACTCAAGGATCTCGCTGTCAACGGCGGTGATCTGCTCGCGCTCGGCTACCCGCAGGGCAGAGAAATCGGCACCTGTCTGAACACGCTGCTCGACTGCGTCATGGACGGCAGTCTGCCGAATACACGCGATGCACTGCTGGAAGCCGCCGGAAAACTGATTCCGCCGCACACAGCCGGCTGATGCGGAATCCCGGTCTCAAGAAAAAGCCTGAGAACTGTCCAGTACAGTCCTCAGGCTTTTTTGATGACCATTTGATGCTTTCAGCGGAAAACTTCCTTTCCGTCCTGATCACAGATACCGACGATTTCATTCTGCCGGATGACCGCAATCGCGCCGACCGGCAGGCCGACGACCGCAAGCGCTGCGGGATGCGAGTTCAACAGACTGTAAAGCGGCAGAACCGTGTAATCGTCTGGGTTGTCGGAGCGTCCGTGATCGGACAGCGAGCCGAGATACAGCCCGGAATCATGGTTCTTTTTCCGCTCCTGCTTCATCAGGTATACATCCGGCGAGGTCTGCACCGTGCGGCGCACCACCGCTGTATCAAGCAGTGAAACGGTGTCCTGCGGCGCAAGGCCGGTTTTCTGCATGATGAAAAGTTGCTGTCCTAGAATCTGAATGGAGAGCGTCAGATCGGAAATCATATCCTCGGCAGGGTTTCCGGCATAGTCCGGCGCAAACACCCGAAAGCCGCCCTTTTCCGCCGACAGGATGAAAAACAGCGAGAGAATCTGAATGCGCTTGCCGTCTGCAACGATGCCGTATTTGCGTTCCTGATCGGTCAGAAGCTCCTCAAAGAATTTCGCTGCATCGGCGGTGATGTCCGCCGTGAACCGGACGGTTTTGCTGCCGGCCTGAAACTGATAATCCTTCATATGCAGCGTCCTTTTTACTCGGCGGACGGAATCTGCACGAACGGGCCGAGCTCGGCACCCGCTTCAATCCTTGCGGAAACGGCCTGCACCGTGTTCAGTACGGCGCGGTCGCCGACGGTCGTATCCGTCAGCAGGCAGTTCGGACCGATGACGCAGTTTTCACCGATGACGGTGCTTCCGCGCAGAATCGTGCCCGGCAGGATCTCTGTTCCTGCGCCGATTTTGACACTGCGCTCAATGATGACGCCGTCTGTACAGACAAAACCGACGCCGTTTTCCATATGGCGGTTCAGCACGGCCATGCGGGCGGCCGTGTTCAGCCGCAGCAGTCCCTTGCGGTCGTTTGCGCCGAGCACAACATCGGGATTTTTCGAGCAGTATGCACCGGCGCGCAGCCCGCTCTGCAGCGCAATCGCAATCGTGTCAGTCAGATAATACTCCTTCTGCGCGTTGTTGTCAGTGATTTTGCCGAGCATCTCAGTCAGATCGGAGGTGCGGAACCAGTAGCAGCCGGAGTTGATCTCGGTGATCTGCTTCTGCTCGTCGGTTGCGTCCTTTTCTTCGACAATGCCGGCGATTCCGCTGTCCGTGCGCAGGATTCTGCCGTAGCCTGCTGGCTGGTCCACCCTTGCCGTAATGACCGTGACAGCGTTATTCTCGGCAATATGCCGGTTCAGCGAGCGGCGGATTGTATCACTGTCGATAAACGGCGCATCACCGCAGAGAACCAGCGTGTTTCCGTCTGCGTTCCGCTGCAGAAACGGCATCGCCTGCATGACCGCATGACCTGTTCCGAGGCGCTCCGCCTGAAACGCCGTCTCACAGCGGCCGTTTAAGTACCGAGTAATCTGTTCGGCCTCATAGCCCGTCACGACACAGATCTGCGTCAGGCCGGCTCCCTCGCAGGCACACAGCACCCACTCCAGCATCGGTTCTCCGAGCACCGGAAACATCGGCTTCGGAATCGGCGCGTGCATTCTCTTTCCCTGCCCGCCGGCAAGGATAACTGCATGATTCATTTGCTCATTTCCTTTCATTTCTGAAATGCTGCCAAAAGGTAATAATATTATTATACTCCGCAAACGCAGAAATGTCAATCCGCCGACAGGCAGAGAAATGCCTGATGACACCTGTTCTTCGGCGAAAGGCTTGCTTTTTCCTGCCAAATATGGTATAATAACGGAAAACAAACATCATACTATAATCAAAGGATGACGCTACTATGAGAAGAACCGGCGCAATGATGCCGCGGCGCAAAAGCAAAATGGCCAGAGTCCTGACGCTCTGTGCGATCTTTACCCTGCTGGGTTCCCTGCTCTTTTCCGGGCTCTATGCAATGATGAGCGGGTATTCCTCCGTCATCGACGCAAACGAAATCGAGATGATTCAGCTCAATCCGCCGAAATCCGGCGACCAGACGGCTGTTGTTCACACGACGGCCGGCGACATGACCTTTCTGCTGTATCCAGAACAGTGCCCGAAGACCGTCGAAAACTTCATAGCACTCGCGCAGAACGGCGATTACAACGACAGCTTTGTCTTTCTGGTCGAACCGGATGTCTTTTTTGAGGCGGGCGCACCGAATGCGGACGGCTCGCTGAATGAGGGCGATGCAGACAAGCCGTCCGAGCGCATCCCGCGGGAGCTCTCCGCAAAGCTCTGGCCGCTGCGCGGCGCGCTCTGTGCCGCTACAACTTCTGCCGATGCGGGATTCTGGAAAACGCTGTTCGGCAAACAGGAGTATTTCACGGGAAGCCGCTTCCTCGTTGTCGATACCGTCGAGATGACCGAGGAGCTGCAGCAGGGAATGCGTGAAAACCAGCAGCTCTCCGCCGTCGCCGATGCGTTTATCGAAAAGGGCGGCATTCCGAATTTTTCCATGCAGATGACTGTCTTCGGACAGCTGATTGACGGCTTTGACATTCTCGATGCGATCACCGGTGCGGAGGTCACGGGCGAACACGGAGAAACCCGTCCGAAAGAGGAAATCCGCGTAAAATCCGTCGAAACCTCGTCCATTCCTTGAATAATCGGATAATTTCAAAGGTTGACACAGACGCAATCTTGGAAAAAGATTACAGAATTATGAAATTTTGCTTGCATTCCTCTGAAGAATGTGCTATAATATAGGGTAGACTATACCGGACGGATCTCCGGACGGTACAGCGAACGCTTTCTGAATCAAAGGAGAAGCTTATGCGAAAGCAGTTTCTGATAAAAATTGCAGCCGCGCTGCTCTGCGGCACTGCGGCCGCTGCACCGCTCAGTGCCTGTGAGCACAAGAAGGTTGCACTGGACAACGAGAAGATTATCAATTTTACCGAGCCGGCACAGGACGAGGAAATCTGCGTCCTGACCGTCAAGAATTACGGTGACATCAAGATCCGGTTTTTCCCGGAGGAGACAAGCAAGGGCGTCGAAAACTTCAAGGAGCTGGTCAAAAAAGGCTTTTACGATGAGCTGATTTTCCACCGCGTCATCAATCAGTTTATGATTCAGGGCGGCGATCCCAAGGGCAACGGCACCGGCGGTGAAGATGCCTGGGGCGGAACCGGCTTCGCCCAGACCATTTCCGACAAACTGGTTCATGTGCCGGGCGCTCTGGCCTACGCCATCAACCCGCAGGAAAAGCTTAATAAATCTCAGTTCTATATCGTCACCGGCAGACTGTGCGACACCACATACATGGATTCGATGGCTGCAAAAGGCTATAAATTCAGCCCGTATGTTACCTCCATCTATAATCAGTTCGGCGGCGCACCGCATCTGGACGGCGGCTATGAGATCTTCGGCCAGGTCTTTGACGGTATGGACAAGGTTCTGGAAATCCAGAAGGTCAAGGTCGATCAGAACGACAAACCCAAAACATCTGTTGTCATTGAAAAGGCTGAGCTGGTCAAGTATGACGGCAGCGGTGCTCACTGGCTCAACTACAAGGGCGAGGAGCAGGCCGGCATCAATGCAAAGGGATGAGTGATTTTGGAAATCATACACGAGAAAACGGCGCAGACAGAAAAAAACACTGCTGCCGCAGAAGATAATCAGCAGAACAAAAGTGAAGAACAAGGAGACAAAGCTGTGAAAACACCGGAGAAGTTTGTCATCAAGGGCGGCAGAGCTCTGCACGGCGAGGTCGAAATCAGCGGCGCAAAAAATGCGGTCGTTGCCATCCTTCCGGCCGTCATCCTCTGCGATGAGCCCTGCATCATCGAGAATGTTCCGGACATCAGTGATGTTCAGATCAGCCTGCAGATTCTGAGCCAGCTCGGCGCCAAAATCAAGCGTCTGGGGCTCAATACCTACGAGATCGACGCACGGGGCATCAATTCCTGCACCGTTCCGTATCAGTCTGCAAGGAAAATGCGGGCGTCCTATTACTTCATGGGCGCGCTGCTCGGACGCTTCGGGCATTCCCGCGTTTCCCTGCCCGGCGGATGTCCGCTGGGCGACCGTCCGATTGACCAGCATATCAAGGCGTTCACCAAGCTCGGTGCAAACTGTCAGATTGACCGCGGCATGGTGGATATCACCTCGAACGGCCTCAAAGGAAATCAGATTTTCTTTGATGTCGTCACGGTCGGCGCAACCATGAATGCCATTTTGGCTGCCGTCCGCGCCGAGGGCATGACCATCATCGAAAATGCTGCCAAAGAGCCGCACATCGTCGATCTGGCCAGCTTTCTGAATTCTATGGGTGCCGACATTATGGGCGCCGGCACGGATTCTATCAAGATCCGCGGTGTCCCCTATCTGCACGGCACCAGCTACGCCGTCATCCCCGATCAGATCGAAGCAGGCACCTACATGGTTGCTGCTGCGGCAACCGGCGGTGATGTGCTGATTAAGAATGTCATCCCCAAGCATCTCGAATCCATCATCGACATCATGGAAAAGATCGGTGTCCGGATCGAGCAGTTTGACGATGCCGTCCGTGTCTATGTGGACGGACCGCTCGTGAAAACCAGCATCAAAACCCGTCCGCATCCCGGATTCCCGACTGATATGCAGCCGCAGATTTCCGCGCTGCTCTGTCTCGCGGAAGGTACCAGCCTCATCAAGGAGGGTGTCACCGATGCGCGCTTCCAGTATGTCGAGGAGCTTCGCAGAATGGGTGCGGATATTCAGGTGGACGGCAAGGTCGCTGTCATTGAGGGAACCGGTGCTCTGACCGGTGCTCCCGTCAAGGCCTGTGACCTGCGTGCCGGTGCGGCACTGATGATCGCGGGACTTGCTGCCAGCGGCATCACAACCATCGAGGACATCTATCACATCGAGCGCGGTTATGCCGACATGGAAGGTAAGCTGCGGGCGCTGGGTGCAGAGATCACCAAGCTCCCCACCGTTCATGAGGACGATAACCGCAAAGCCTCCGGTTCTTCCGGGACGGCTTCTGCTCCGGCTGAGCAGAAACGCCGCGCAGAACAGACCGATGACAAAGACGGCCGCAAAACTGACCGCGCAGGCAAAATCACTGTTCACAAAAATGTTGTATAATGACGGTCAGGGCGAAAGTGATTTCGCCCTGTCTCTGTATCAAGTCCAAAAGGCAGGAATCAGACAATGGCCAGGATCTATCCTCTGTTCAGCTCCAGCCGCGGCAATGCCACATACATCGGTACGCCGGAATGCGGCATTCTGATTGATGCCGGTGTTTCGTTCCGGCGGCTCTCGCTGGCAATGGAACGCTCCGGACTCCCTCTGTCCGGTATCCGTGCGGTGTTTGTCACCCACGACCACTCCGACCATATCTGCGGTCTGCATACCCTGACCGCCAATCTTCAGGTACCGGTCTATTCACAGGAAAAGACGCTCCGGAACCTGATTGACCGCGACCAGATTGCTCCGAATGCCACTCTGCGGGAAATCCACGAGCCGGTTGACGTCTGCGATTTGCAGGTCTCGGCCTTTGATACGCCGCACGACACCGACCAGAGCTGCGGCTACCGCGTTCAGCTTTCTGATGGCAGAACCTGCGCGGTCTGCACCGACCTCGGCCATGTGACAAAAACCGTCGAGCAGGCCCTCACAGGCTGTGACCTCGTACTGCTCGAAGCGAACTATGATCCCCAGATGCTCAGAAACGGCCGTTATCCGCCGAATGTCAAGGCAAGAATCGCTTCCGGTTCGGGGCATCTCTCCAATCCTGACAGCGCGGACGAGGCAGCAAAGCTCATCCGTTCCGGAACGACACGGCTGGTGCTCGGACATCTCAGCCAGGACAACAACCGCCCCGCCGTTGCAGAACAGGCAGTCGTCGGCGGACTGGCCGGTTTTATCCGCGGGCGGGACTATCTGCTCGAAATTGCCGCACCCGAAACAGACGGAAGGATGATCGTATTTTGATGCTGATTCAGCTCGTGGCCGTCGGAAAACTCAAAGAGCGCTGGATGCGTGACGGCTTTGCGGAATATGAAAAACGGCTCTCCCGCTACTGCAAATTTACGCTGACCGAACTGCCGGAATCCCGGCTGCCCGAAGATCCGAACGATGCGGAAATCGCACAGGCGCTCGAACACGAGGGAAAGGCGATTTTGCAGGCCTGCCGCGGAAAAATCATTGCACTCTGCATTGAAGGAAATCCGCGCTCCAGCGAACAGCTCGCTGCCGTGCTCAGTCAGGCCGGCGTGACCGGAGACAGTGCCGTCAGCTTCGTCATCGGTTCAAGCTTCGGGCTCTCCGATGCAGTGAAGCGGCAGGCTGACCTGAAGCTTTCAATGTCTCCGATGACCTTTCCGCACCAGCTTGCGCGCATTTTGCTGATGGAGCAGATCTACCGTGCGTTCCAGATCAATTCCGGCGGAAAGTATCACAAATAGCATTATACGCTCGGAGGTGCAGAATGGACAGTCTGCTTGCACAGATCAATGAAGTTCTGAAACTGAATATTGACAGCAATGATACGCTCGAAATATGGCGTTATGATCTGATCTATAAAATCATCGTGCCGGAATCCGGCTGGGATGCGGTCCAGGAAGCGCTGTTTCAGATTCTGCTGGATGACAGCAGGAAACAGGATGAATACACTGTCATTTCACAGGTATTCTGGGAAGCTGTGTGCGATAAACTGACCGTTGACAAGGACAGAGCCGTCGCGCTGCTGAACTACCGGCTGAATACGGCCGACCGCCCGTATGAGGACAATCTCACATGGAGCATCACCTGTAATCTGTATCATCTCGATTATGCAGATTCGGAATACAATGCGTTCCGGGACGAGAAAATCCGAAGCCTTCTCGCCGGTTACGGCATCACTTATGAATTGTAAAACAGCGGCTTTTTCCGCCACTGATTTTCACAGAAAGGATGTGCCTACCCATGAATTATCCGGAAATCCGGCTGACCGCCGAAACCATCGGTGCGCTCGGCAACCCGATTAGAATCTATCTCATCAGTCACAAAATCAATCCTGCTACCGGTGCGCTCATCAGCTTCAAGCTCGCACTGATCGTGCCGGACGACACGCCGAACATCTCCGAGCTGGAATGCTACCTCTACACCGAGGTCGATTGCTGCTATCCCTATGACCTCGTGCTGTATAAGGAAACGGAATGGGAATCGCTCTCACAGGATCCCCGCACCTTTGCATGGTCCATTCGTGAGAACGGCACCGTACTCTACGAAAGAGAGGACAGCGGCGTATGAGCAGAGGATACCGTGACGGCGACAGCAAACGCTATTTCGACTGGCTTTACTATGCGGCAATCGACCTCCGAGCCGCAAAACTGCTCTATTCCGATGAACGCTGCCTCAACATAGTCGCATTTCACTGTCAGCAGTGCATCGAAAAGGGCATCAAGGGCTATCTGCTCTGGCGCAAGCATCACCTCTACGACGGACACAACCTGCCGTGGCTCTGCAAGCAGGCCATGACGGAGGATCCGCATTTCCGGGACAAGCTGCCGCTCGTCAGCGACATCAACCACTACTACATTGAAGCACGCTATCCGGCAGACTTCCTGCTGATGCTTGACACGGAAACGGCCGCCGCACTGGTCGCGGATACCAGCGATATGCTCGCCTTCATCAACAGCCTTGTCAAATTCGATTTCCAGAGCTATCGCCCGAAGTTCACTCCGGTACGCAAGGACTGAGTGCAATGGAGCAGGAATTCAAGTGGCATCTGCCGGAACAAAATCTGACGGCACTGCAACGCTATCTGCGCATCAAGGGCGACTGCCTTTCCGAGCAGACGCTCCGTATGGCGGCAACCTATTACGAAACACCGGAGGGACTGCTCCGAAAGTTCGGCATCGCCCTGCGCATCCGGCAGGAAAATGACCGCAGTATCTGCTGTCTCAAGCGGACCGTCCGCAAGGAGGGCGCCCTTGCCCAGCGTGAGGAATACGAGACTGAGGCCAAAACGCTCGCTGAAGCATTTGAGCGGCTCCCTGCTGCCGGTGCGCCTGCTGCGCTCTGCACAGCGCTGGCGGCACAGCGTTACACGGAGCTTGCCAGAACGCGTTTCACACGCCGCGCAACACTGCTGCGTCTGCACGATCCGCTGACTTTTGCAGAATTTACGGCGGAATTTGCCATCGACGCCGGCGCGCTCGGCGGAAACGGGAATATGCAGCCCTTTACCGAAATTGAACTCGAACTGAAATCCGGCGACGCCGAATCGTTTTTCCGCTTTGCAAATGCGCTTGCTGCGCAGTTTGCGCTGACACCTGAGCCGGAGTCCAAGCTCGCAAGAGCCGTCCGTGCTGCGGGACAGAGAGGAGAACCGCATGAAACTGCATAACCGCCTGCGGCTGGCTGCACTGCCGCTCACGGCGTCTTTGCTGCTGAACAGCTGCTTCTGGAACCGAAACTCCTACGATATCAGAAGGTTTCAGGACAAGGCGACGGTCCGAAAGGAATTCAACACGCACCTCGATCTGACCAAACCGCAGACCGGAGAACACGCCGTTCCGGAGGACTTCGTCTGGATCGGTGAAGCGGAGGATGCGGAGCTGAGCGGCGTCGTCTCCGTGCAGTCCGGCGATATCGAGAACTTTCACGGGCGGGGCTATGTCGGGAACTTCACCGGCGAAGAGGATACCGTCATGTTCACGGTGACTGTGCCGGCCGGCGGAATGTATAATCTCTCGTTTGACACCGCAGCCATTGATTCCGACAAGCTCAATCCCGTCGAGGTGGACGGCCAGACTGTCGGCACAATCAGCACACACAAGGCAAAACGCTTCACGGAGAGCCGCTTAAACGGCATTTATCTGTCTGAAGGCAGCCACAAAATCACGGCGGCAACGGACTGGGGATATTATTATGTTGACCGGCTCACGGTCACAGCCGGTACGCAGGTGCCCGATGCCGTCTATCAGCTCACAGCACCGCTCTGCGACGAAAAGGCGTTTGACAATTCCAAACGGCTTTACAAGTTCCTCTGCGACTGCTACGGGCGGTATACGATCACCGGCCAGCAATGTGCGACCGGAAAGAACGGCACCGAAATGAAGCTGATTCATGAACAGACCGGTCATTTTCCGGCACTGCTCGGACTGGACATGGCGGACTACTCCCCTTCCTGCCAGGAGCTCGGCGGCACCAATGACAACGCAGTCGGCTCGGCGAAGGACTTTTATGTCAACAGCGGCGGAATCGTCACGATGTGCTGGAGCTGGATCCCGCCGAAGCAGTATCTCATCAACAATGACGAGCATCCGTGGTATTCCGGCTGCCGCAAAGAGCATACCGCGCTCCGCCTCGACGCGATTGCGGACGGTTCCGATGCGGCAGGCAAAGCTGCCCTCTGTGCGGACATCGACGCAATCTGCAAAGCAATGGAGCCGCTGAAAGAAGCGCAGGTTCCGGTGCTCTGGCGTCCGCTGCACGAGGCATCGGGCGGCGATTACTGGTGGGGAGACTGCAAGCCGGAATCCTATCTCTGGCTATGGAATCTGCTCTACGACAAAATGGTCCGTGAGCACGGGCTGCACAACCTCATCTGGATCTGGAACGGACAGGACAAGGACTGGTATCCCGGCGACAGCACTGTGGATATCGTCAGCACGGACATCTATGCACCGGCACACTGCTATTCCTCGCAGTGCGGGGCGTTTCAGGAAATGACGAAATGGACCGGAACCGGAAAGCTCATTGCACTGAGCGAAAACGGCGTGATGCCCGATCCGGAATATGTCCAGCGCGACTGGGCTGTCTGGAGCTGGTTCTGCACGGCAGGCGGCGCATTCATCCACGAAAACAACCTCGCCTCGGAGAATTATACGGACTTTTCCATGTGGGATGCGGTCTATCAGAGCAAGGATACCCTCGCACTCGACGATCTCCCCTGCCTCTGGACTTACCCGCTGAACTGACAAACACCCCGCAGAGTCGACAAAAGCGCTGCGGGGTTTCCATTTGCTGCCATGATTATTTCCGGCGCAACCGGTCAATGATAAGACAAACGCATGAGGAGGCCTTGCTATGTCTTATCAAAAGGTTGTAATTGCCGGACTGGATACGGCCAGACTGACGGTTCTGACGGAAGATGAAAAAATCGCGCTGCTGCGGGAAATGCAGGAGACCGGCAGCGAGGAAGCCAGAGAAAAGCTGATTCTCGGCAATCTGCGGCTCGTGCTGAGTGTGATTCAGCGCTTTACCGGCCGCGGCGAGGATGTGGATGACCTCTTTCAGATCGGTGTCATCGGACTCATCAAGGCAATTTCTAACTTTGACCTGACAAAGGATGTGCGGTTTTCAACCTACTGCGTCCCGATGATTGCCGGAGAGCTGCGGCGGCATCTGCGGGACAGCCACGCGGTCAAGGTCAGCCGCTCGCTGCGCGACCTCGCGTACCGCGCCATGCAGGCAAAGGAACGCCTCACCGCAGAGCTCGGCAGAGAACCGACTGTTCAGCTGGTCGCTGACGCCGTCGGAACAGAACGCGCTGAGGTCGTCCTCGCACTGGAGAGTATTTCCGATCCGGTCTCGCTCTATGAGCCGATTTATTCCGACTCCGGCGATCCGCTCTATCTGATTGACCAGATCGGAGATCCGGCAAGCCGCGACGAAAGCTGGATGAGTGAACTTGCCATCCGGGACGCGATTGCTGCTCTGAATCCGCGCGAAAAAAACATCCTGCACCGCCGCTTCTGGGAGGGCAAAACTCAGGTCGAGGTCGCAGCGGAAATCGGAATCTCTCAGGCGCAGGTCTCCCGCCTCGAAAAAGCTGCCATCTCCAAAATCAAAGCACAGCTCTGACCGCGCAGAAACTGTGACGCAATCACAAATGACAAGGGCTCCGCTGCCAAACGCCGGCGGAGCCCTGTTTATCATTTTATCAGGATTCAAGAAACGCCTTCAGAGCGGGCAATGCCTGAAGCGCCGTCTTTCTGCCGATTGCATAGGTTTCCCGAAGCTTTTCGGCACTGTGCGCCGTATGTCTGATCGGCAGACTGTGCGGCGGCCGGATGACAAAAACCTCACCGCGTTTTTCTGCTTCCGACACCTCGCGGATCTGCTCGTTATAAACAAGATGTCGTTCCTCCATTGCGCGGATCAGCGCCGGATAGGCACGGTAAACCGTCCGCATAAGCGGCATCATCCGGTTCGGGGTTTTCTGATAACCCGCCGGCTGCGTCAGCACAATGACATTCTTCCGGTAGCCCTGTTCACGGAAATAGCGAAGCGGAACCGAATCCGAAATACCGCCGTCCAGCATTGCTCTGCCGCCGACACGCACAATCCTCGACGCCAGAGGCATCGACGCGGACGCACGCACCCACTCCAGCTCTCTGCCGGAAAGCGTTTTGCAGCGGTGATACACTGCCTCGCCCGTTTCCACATCCGTACAGACAACGGAATACGGAATACCGCAGCTTTCAAAGTTCTTGTGATCGACCGGATCCAGTTTGTCCGGCAGCGTATGATAACAGAATTTTGCACCGAACATATCGCCGGTCAGCAGCAGCGACAGCACGCTGCAGAATCTCGGATCCCAGCGGTATTTCAGGCAGTACCGCAGCACACGGCGCGGCTGATGCGTCACATAGTTGCAGCCGAAGGTTGCGCCGGCTGAGACACCGATCATCCCGTCCAGCCGGATCTTTTCATCCATCAGTACATCGAGAACCGCTCCGGTGAACAGGCCGCGCATTGCGCCGCCTTCCAGAATCAGTCCGGTTTTTTCATTCATGTGAAAACATACTCCTTCGTCCGGAACCGGCTGCTCACTTCTTCCATGTCATCGGCGAGATCAGCAGGATCATCGGGAAAATTTCCAGTCTGCCCGCCAGCATATTGAAGATCAGCATCCCCTTGGACAGCGGTGAGAACAGGGCAAAGTTTTCGGTCGGACCGACACGGCTCAGTCCCGGTCCGATGTTATTCAGTGTTGCGGCAACGGATGTAAAATTGGTTGTCAGGTCAAAGCCGTCCAGCGAAATCACCAACATAGATACGATACAGATCAGGATATAGCAGAACAGATAGGCGTTGATCGTGCGAATCGTTTCCGATTCGATCTGACGCCCGTCCAGGCGCACCTTGCGCACCTGTCTCGGATGCAGCATTGTGCGGAACTGATTCCGCATACTCTTGCCGAGAATGAGAAAGCGCGAAACTTTGATGCCGCCGCCGGTACTGCCGGCGCACGCGCCGATAAACATCAGCAGCACAAGAACGGTCTTGGAAAACGCCGGCCAGAGGTTGAAATCTGCGGTGGAGAAGCCTGTTGTCGTGATAATGGAGCCGACCGTGAAGGAAACATGGCGGACCGTCTCGCCGAGACTGCTGAACATCTGATGCACATTGATCGAAATACTGATAATCGCAGCGGCAATAATCAGCAGGAACACGCGCAGCTCGGTATTGAATGCCTCCCTGAACTTACCGGTCAGAAGCAGGAAATAGCTCGTAAAGTTGATGCCGAACAGGATCATGAAGACCGTGGCGACAATCTGTGAATACGCACTGGTACCCGCCATGCCGGCGTTGTTGATCGAGAAGCCGCCGGTGCCTGCCGTTGCAAAGGAAACATTCACCGCTTCAAAGAAATTCATCTCGCCGCACCACAGCAGCACGACCTCGAACAGCGTCAGAAAAATGTAGATGATATACAGCAGCATGGCCGTATTCTTCACGCGTGGCACCAGCTTGCTGACCGACGGTCCGGGGCTCTCCGCACGCATGATGTGCATATTCGATGCACCCGAAAGCGGCAGAATCGCCATAATAAAGACCAGCACGCCCATACCGCCGATCCAGTGCGTGAAGCTGCGCCACATAATCATGCTCTTCGGCATCGAATCCAGATCGCTCAGGATGCTCGCACCGGTCGTTGTAAAACCGGAAACCGATTCAAACAGCGCGTCCACAAACTGCGGGATGCAGCCGGAAATATAAAACGGCAGCGCGCCGAAAAAGCTCATTACAATCCAGCTGAGCGCAACAATCACAAATCCGTCCCGCGCAAAGATGTTCCGGTTTTTCGGCTTCCGCGATGCAATCAGAAATCCGCCGATCAGGCAGAACAGCGCCAGCGCCAGAAACAGCCAGACCTGTTTTTCGCCGTAGATGCCGGCTGTCAGCGCAGGCAGGCCGAAAAATACGCCCTCAAATGCCAGCAGGATGCCCAGCACATAAATCGTCATCCGAAAATTCATAGCAGACTCTCACCGTTCTCCTTTCATCGCAAAATATCCGTAATATCATGCAGTCCGAGATGATTGGAGACAATGACGACCGCATCGCCGTCCTCGATTCTGTCATTGCCGCGCGGCAGGATGACCTTGCGGTTCCGGACAATCGCCGCAACCAGAACACCTTCCTTGAATTTCAGATCCATCAGCGGAATACCGATGATCGGAGAGCCTTCGCAGATCGTGAATTCCGCCGCTTCCACCTTGCCCTTGATGAGCTGGTACAGCGTCTCGACATTGCTGCCGATCGTATTTTTCATCGCACGGACATAGCGTACGATGATTTCTGCGGTGATGTTCTTCGGGTAGATGACTGTGTCGAGATCCAGCCGCTCGATCACATGGTCAAAGTCGATCCGGTTGATTTTCGTCACAAGCTTGCCCTTGCTGACCGACCGTGCAAACAGCGACAGCAAAATATTCTCCTCGTCGATATTGGTCAGTGCGACAAAGGCGCCGGCCTTGTCGATCTGCTCCTGCATCAGCACTTCCTGATCGGTCGCGTCGGCGTTAATGACCGTAACGCCGGACAGCTCATCGGAAAGCTGGTCGGCACGGTCCGGATTCTTTTCAATGACCGTCACACCGATGCCGGATTTTATGAGCATAGCACACAGATAATGCGTAATATCACCGCCGCCCGCAATCAGGGCATCGTGAACAGGCAGCGCCTTGTAATTGATCTTGCGGAAGAAGGTAAAGGCGTTTTTCGGCTCGGCAATGATCGAAATGACATCACGCCCGCGGAAAATGAAGTCGCCCGATGCGATAAATGCCTCATCGCCGCGCTCTACGGTACAGACCAGCACATCACAGTGCAGCTTCGGCTCAATCTCCCGGACAGCCATACCGCAGAGCGGGGAATCCTCCGGCAGCTTGAATTTCAGCAGTTCAATCCGGCCCTTGACAAAGGTATCAATCTTGATGGCAGACGGGAAGCGCAGCACTCTGGCGATTTCCGCCGCGGCCGCGTACTCCGGATTGATAATCATGGCAAGGCCGAGCTCCTTGCGCAGAAATGCACCGTCCTCACTGTACTGCGGACTCCGCACACGCGCAATCGTCTGGCATCGGCCCTCACCCGCCCGCTTGGCCAGCAGACAGCAGAGCAGATTCCGCTCGTCCGAACCGGTAACGGCGATCAGCAGATCGGCCTCCTCTACGCCGGCCTCCTCTAAAACAGTGCGTGTCAGGCCGTTTCCGGTAACACCCATGACATCTGTCCGGTCGGTTACATCATTGACTTTTCCCGCATCCAGGTCCACAACCGTAATATTGTTGCCAGATTCGTTGAGCTGCTGCGTCAGCGCTCTGCCGACCTTGCCGAGTCCCACAATAATGATATTCAAACCGTTTTCCTCCAGTTGAGATTAGTCATGCCGTTCGTCCGCATTGTCATACCGTTCGCAAAAGCGCCCCGAAAAGGACGGCTGCACCCCCGCTGCATACAGATGCGAGGTGTCGCCGAAGCGGGACACGCGAAACGATGCAATGCCCTGCCTGCGCTCCTCTGTATAAACCGTTGTGATCGAGGTCGGTGCCGCACAGAAGCCGTGCCAGAGCTGCATCGGGGATATGCCGAGCAAATGGCCGAGCATCACGCACTCGACGCCGAAATGACAGAAAAATGCAAGCGTCTTCGTATTGGGCTGCTCTGCACGGTATACCATACCGTCACGGACATAGCCGTGGGCGGCCAGTACTGCGTCCAGCCCCTCATACACCAGCACCGCCGCCTCTCCGACACGGTACTCCCGCATGACATCGGTCTGATGCCACAAATCCTTGTCATAATACCGCGGCTCCGCCGTCCAGAAGGCGGGGAGCCAGTCCCACGGAATGCGGAAATCGCCGGTATCCGGATGCTGGATTTTTGCGTAAAACTCGCAGAGCCACGGAAGCGTCTCACCGGTCCGGTGCATCGCGTCCAGTGTATACCTTGCAGTGTCCTGTGCGCGTCCCAGCGGGGAAAGGTAAAAAGCATCAATCTGCTCCCCGGACAGATACTCCGCTGCGAGCGCAGCCTCACGGTGTCCCGCGGGCGTCAGGGTGTCATGCTCATAGTCCGGATCGCCGTGCCGGACAATCAACAGCCTCATCTGGATGCCCTCCTCCTTGCCGTCAGACTGTGCGGCTGTTTTCCGGTGCTGCAGTGCGAAAAAACCGCATCGCCGCACCGGCGGATTTGCAGATATTTCCTTTTTATTATACCACAATCCGGACGATTTTGCAAGTACTGCCGGCGGTTTTCCTGCAGATGCAAAAAACCCCGGAGCGCCGAAAAAGTGCTCCGGGGAACAGCATCAAAGGTCTGCGGCGGCAGCGCCGGACTGCAGTGTGCCGTGAGAAAGTGCCTTCAGATAAGCATTGATGAACGCATCGAGATCGCCGTCCATGACCGCCTGCACATTGCCGGTTTCACAGCCGGTACGGTGATCCTTGACCAAAGTGTACGGCATAAAGACATAGGAACGGATCTGGCTGCCCCACTCAATCTTGAGCTGGACGCCCTTGATATCGGAGATTTTCTCCAGATGCTCGCGCTCCTTGATCTCGACCAGCTTGGCACGCAGCATTTTCATGCAGTAGTCCTTGTTCTGGAACTGGCTGCGCTGCGTCTGGCAGGAAACGACGATGCCGGTCGGGATATGTGTCAGACGGACTGCCGAGCTCGTCTTGTTGATATGCTGACCGCCCGCACCGGACGACCGGTAAACCTGCATCTCAATGTCCTCCGGACGGATCTCGATTTCCACATCGTCCGAAATTTCAGGCATGACTTCAAGCGCCGCGAACGAGGTGTGGCGGCGGCCGGAAGCATCAAACGGAGAAACGCGGACAAGGCGGTGGACACCCGCTTCAGACTTCAGAAAACCGTAAGCATTTTCGCCCTGCACCATGAAGGATGCGGACTTGATGCCGGCTTCATCGCCGTCGAGCCAGTCGAGCAGATCGACCTTGAAGCCGTGCGATTCCGCGTATTTGTTATACATTCTGTAGAGCATCTGCGACCAGTCCTGCGCCTCAGTTCCGCCGGCACCGGCGTGAATCGTCAGAATCGCGTTGGAATTGTCGTATTCTCCGGTCAGCAGCGTCTTCAGCTTTTCGGCGGCAAGCTGCTCACGGAATTTTTCTGCGTCGGCGAGAATCTCATCGTTTGAGGAATCGTCGCCCTCCTCGATGCAGAGCTCGATCAGAGCAATCGTATCTTCAAGCAGAGAGCACAGCTTCTCATAGTTCTCAACCTTGCGCTCCAGCGTATTACATTTCTGCGTGACCTGCTGTGCCTTTTCGTGATCGTCCCAGAAGCCCTCATATTCCATCTGGCGCTTCATGTCGCCGAGATCGGACTTCGCACGCTCGATTTGCAGCACTTCACCGAGTTCCATGACCTCCGGTCTGGCATTGACCAGCTCGGTACGGATATCGTCCAGTAAAATCATGTGCATATTCCTTTCAATCCGATAATACTTCTATTTTACAGGATTTTTCCCGTTCTGTCAAGATCCCCCGCAGGGAATCCTGTCTTTTTCGCGCCAAAGCGGGGCCGGAAGCAAGCCGGAACCGCTGATTTTTCTCAGAATCGCCGCTTCGTCGTCCAGGTGCATCAGGTATACGCGCACGCCCTCTGCCTGAAGCCGCAGCAGCTCCGGCAGCACAGCGTCCAGATACAGATGCACGCCGCTGTCGAAATTGGCCGCCTCTGTATAGAGAACAGAACCGCTGTGCAGATACGGAAGAAACGGTGTCAGCTCAGCCGTATCACCGGTATAGACAGCATCCTGTCCGCCGAGCGCCAGCACATAACCGAAGCAGCGTCCCTCTAGTGCCTCGGAATGCCGGACGGGAACAGCAGCCTTCAGCCACGGGAAGTGGCATTCCGCGACTGTCATCAGCCGGTAATCCTCCGGCTTGCAGCCGTCCAGCCGCTCGATCAGAAAACGCAGGTCGGAGACCAGCTCCTCCGTCGGTACGATGACCGTCACCGGAATGTGCAGCAGATGCTTGGCATAGTGAATCAGCATCGGAATGCCCCCGATATGGTCACTGTGCGTGTGCGTCACCAGAACACGAATGCAGTTCCATGTCCGGAATGATGCCAGCCGGCGCAGGCTGTGAAAAGCAGACATCGGGCAGTCCAGCAGCACCAAGCCCCCGTCCGGCTCAAAAAAAGCACTGTTCTGTGCGTCGGAAAACGCAGAACCGCGTCCGAAAAACAGCAGCATCGCACTTCCCCCTTTATTTCAGAAGGCCGAACGCACGCAT
>JAILIG010000118.1 GCA_024695445.1 Oscillospiraceae bacterium | reverse complement strand
CTGAAGCAGCCCGAGCTGATCGAAATGGAACAGGCCGCCGTCAACGCGCAGGACAGCTTCGGCAGAGCCATTGAATGTGACTGGCCCGCGGAGGCAGCCGGCTCCGGCTCGGACAGCGCCGGCACTTCGGACAACACAGAGGAGGACACTGAACTAATCCAGTTTGACAGCAATCGAAACGGCAAGATTGCATTCACCATTACGAAGGAAAGCGCCGTCTACGCCCCGACGCCGGTTAAAGGCTCCGTCGAAATGAATTTCAGCCTTGCCTACGATTTTCCGGACACGAATACCTTCCACAATCTGCTGGATCAGGATATGCACACGCTGCTGAACCGCTGCGGCATCAGCAACGAATACGGCGCTTTGACCGCTTTTGTCGGCTTTGACCGGATGCCCGCACTGTATTCCCTGTTCGGCGTCAGCACCGTCGGCTACGGCAAGGAGGCACCGCCGGCCGATTCATTCGGGCTGGAGGAGGTCTCCCGCCGCGACACCGGGGAAGGCGAAAAGCTCCGCGTCTATCATTACGACTATGCGCTGCCGCTCGGCGTGACCTATGACAGCTATATGTCCGCGGAGGAATACGATGCGGCACGCTGTTCCCTGCTGCCCTATCTGATGCTGGAAAGCGCGCTGACGGAGCGCGGCGGGCAAAGCTCCGACGGAAAGCTTCAGGCGCTGGAGGACTATGCCTGCGATTTCACGCTTGACAAAGCCTTCGTCAAGAAAAACAGCCTCGGCATGGAGGTCAGTCAGCTTGCCATCACGGTCAATCAGGATGTCTCGGACTGCTTCCTCTATCTGGATGTCACGGATGTCCACTGCCGGTATCCGAAGTTTTTCGCCGGCAAAATACTCAAAATCAAGGCGGACGAATCTGAGAAACTCCAGTTCATTCTCTGGAACGAAAACTGCAACTGGCCGTGGACGAGAAAAGCCGACCGCTATTCCTTCAATCTGGGCTACCGGGAGAACGGCCTCAAAACCCTGAGCTTTGAATTTTCGGCGGAATACGGAGACATGAAGCTGTATGCGATTCCGGCCTCCGTCCTGACCGACGCCTGCACCGCCCGCACCGCGGAGACGCTTGAACAGGTTACCTTCGGCAGAAACACACTGGACGGCGATATCACGGTCCCGTCCAAAAAGCTGCTGTCCGTCTCGCTGCTGCACAATGACGGCTGGCGCGTCTATGTGGACGGCAGGGAGCAGCCGCTCGAAAAGGTCAACCGCATCTTCCTCGGCGTGATGCTGGAGGAAGGCACGCACCATGTCCGCTTCGTCTACCGCACGCCCTGGCTGACGGCCGGTCTGATCTGCTCCGGCGCCGGCATCCTGCTCTGGATCGCCCTGATGTTCCTGTACCGCCGGAAGAAACAGGAGCAGGGAGTATGAAACGGTTTGCGGCAGCGCTCTGGCATCTGTTCAGCGATCTGCTGTTCAAGGTCTGTGCGCGGTGTATGCGGCTTGCCGGAAAAGAACTGACAGAGGAGCAGTTTCAGCCCTTTTTGCAGTTTGTCAAATTCGGCATCGTCGGCGTATCCAACACCCTGATTTCCCTGGCGGTCTACTACGCCGTGATTCTGGGCTTCGGGGAGCGCTGGTATCTCGCTGGCAATGTGCTCGGCTTTGTGGTCAGCGTGCTGAATTCCTACTACTGGAACAGCAATTATGTTTTCAAAATGCAGGAGGACCGTCTGCGGACGCTGCTCCGCACCTTTGCCGCCTACGGCACGAACCTGCTGCTCGGCAGCTTTCTGCTCTGGCTGTTTGTCAAGCACCTGCACATTTCACCGTACCTGGCGCCCATCTTCTGTCTGATTCTCACGATTCCGCTCAATTTTGCGCTCAATAAATTCTGGGTGATGAAAAAGCGCCCTGCAAAGGATGATGCCTCATGAAAAAGATTTCGGTTATGGTCCCCTGCTACAACGAGGCCGAAAATGTCGTTCCGCTCTCGGAAGCGATCATCGCGCAGTTTACGGAGCATCTGACGCAGTATGAATACGAGCTCGTGTTCATCGACAACTGCTCGACCGACGGCACCAGAGATCTGCTCAGGGAGCTTTGTGCGGGCAATCCGAACATCAAGGCCATTTTCAACGCCAAGAACTTCGGACAGTTCAACTCCCCGTTCCACGGGATGCTCCAGACGACCGGCGACTGCACGATCGGAATGTGCGCCGACTTCCAGGATCCGCCGGAGATGATTCCGAAGCTCGTACACGAGTGGGAGCAGGGGTATATGATCATCAACGCGGTCAAGAAGACGAGCCGCGAAAATCCGGTCATGCGGCTGTTCCGCACGGTCTACTACAAGCTGCTCAAAAAGATGTCCAATGTGAACATCATCGAGCATTTCACCGGCTTCGGACTCTACGACCGCTCCTTCCTCGATGTGCTGCGGGAGCTGCACGATCCGATTCCGTTCTGGAGAGGCGTTGTTTCGGAACTCGGCTACCGCATGAAGGAGATCCCCTACGAGCAGCAGAAGCGGAGAGCCGGAAAATCCCACAACAATTTCTTCTTGCTCTACGACGCCGCGATGCTGAGCTTTACCTCGTACACCAAGACCGGAATGCGCGTGGCGACCTTTTTCGGCTTCATCATCTCGGCGATCAGCCTGCTGATTGCGCTGGTCTACCTGATTCTGAAGCTTGTCAACTGGGACAACTTCCAGATGGGCAATGCCCCGATTCTGATCGGCGTCTTTGTACTGGGCGGCATCCAGCTCTTTTTCATCGGCCTGCTCGGTGAATACATCATGAGCATCAATACCCGCATGATGAACCGGCCTCTCGTCATCGAGGAGGAGCGGATCAACTTTGACCGTGCGGAAAAGGAGGAGCAATCAACATGAGAAACGAATTGATTCAATTTCTGAATACACTTCCCGATATCCGCGGAAAACGCATTTATGTATGGGGCACCGGCAATACAACAGAGCTCTATCAGGAGGGTTTTGCCCGTATTCCCGATTTTCACATCGAGGCGTACATCGACAACAACCCTGACCGGCAGGGTAAAATCATGTTCGGTGCGCCGGTTCTGGCACCCGCTCAGGTGCAGCCCTCTGAGGATTTGCTGATTCTTGTCTGCACCGGACAGCCCGCTGCCTATCAGAGCATCGCAAAGCAGATCGGCGGTCTGGGGCTGCCGTTCGTGTATATCGACGCAGGCATCTTCGGTCTGTACAGAGATGAAATCCTGACTGTGTTTGATGCGTTGGACGACGACCGTTCCCGTGCTGTTTATTTCAATGTTCTGAAAACCCGTGCCGCCTGTCAGTTCCCGGACGCGGACAAAGTCTGCGGCGACCAGTATTTTGCCGTTCCCGCCTTCGCCAGAACTGACACCGCCGAAGCCTTTATCGACTGCGGCGCTTATGTCGGAGATACAATTGAGCAGTATCTCTGGAGCCATGAGGGCGTGTTCGGAAAGATCATCGCCTTTGAGCCGGACACGGCAAATTTTGCGGCGATGCAGTACCGCACGGAACGGCTGAAACGGGAATGGAACATCCCCGACAGCAAGCTTGAGCTGTATCCCTGCGCAGTCGGCAGGAGCGACAAGACAGCCGTTCTCGCACAGAACACCGTCAACAACGGGCTCGGCTCCAAACTGGCCGCGGCGGACGGACAGACAGAGGGCATCACCTGCCGGATCGTCTCGCTGGCGCCGTACATCAAGGCGCACTGTTTCATAAAGGCAGACATCGAAAGCTACGAATATCAGACACTGGAAGCAGCATCGGATGCGATCGCCGCATGGAAGCCGAAGGCCGCGATCTGTATTTATCACAACGCGGTCGATCTGTTTTCGATTCCGCTGCTGCTGCACGAACTGAATCCGGAGTACCGTTTTGCAGTCCGTCAGCACGGACATATGCTCGCAGACACGGTTCTCTACGCTTACTGAGAAAGGAGCAGCGCCATGAAAGTCATCCTGCTCGCGGGCGGTTACGGCACCCGCTTTTCCGAGGAGAGCCAGTTCAAGCCGAAGCCGATGATCGAGATCGGCGGCTTCCCGATCCTCTGGCACATCATGAAGGAGTATTCCTATTACGGCTTCAACGACTTCATCATCTGTGCGGGCTACAAGCAGCACATGATCAAAAAGTGGTTCGCCGACTACTTCCTGCACAAATCCGACATGACCTTTGACTTCACCGGCGGCAAGGAGGAAATCATCATCCACGACCAGCGCTGCGAGCCGTGGCGCGTCACGGTCGTCGATACCGGCCTCAAAACCATGACCGGCGGCAGAATCAAGCGCATTCAGCCGTTCATCGGGAAGGAGCCCTTCATGATGACCTACGGCGACGGCGTCTGTGATGTCAATTTGCAGGAGCTGCTCGAATATCACCGGAGCCACGGCAAAATTGCGACGCTGACCGCTGTCATACAGGAACAGCAGAAGGGCGTGCTGAACATCGGCGGCGACAATGCCGTCAAGTCCTTCCGCGAGAAGAATCTCTCTGACGGTGCGCCGATCAATGCCGGCTACATGGTGCTGAACCCCGAAATCTTTGACTACATCGACGGCGACGAAACGGTCTTTGAGCGGGAGCCGCTCGAACGGCTTGCCGAGGACGGGCAGCTCATGTCCTATCTGCACAAGGGCTTCTGGCAGTGCATGGACAACAAGCGCGAAAAGGATCTGCTGGAACGGATGCTCGAAACCGGAAATGCGCCGTGGAAGAAATGGGAGGAATGACCATGCTTTCTGATCTTTCCTTCTACCGCGGAAAGCGCGTCTTTGTGACCGGCCACACCGGCTTCAAGGGCGCTTGGCTCTGCCGGATGCTCACGCTGGCGGGCGCTTCCGTCACCGGCTATGCGCTGGAACCGCCGACCGATCCTTCGCTGTTTGCACTTGCCGGCATCGGGCAGGACATCTGCTCCGTGACCGGCGACATCGCAGATTTTGACCGGCTGAAATCCGCCTTTGATGCGGCAAAGCCGGAGATCGTGCTGCACCTTGCGGCACAGCCCCTTGTCCGGAAAAGCTATGCGGAGCCGGTCCTCACCTACCGCACGAATGTCATGGGCACGGTGCATCTGCTGGAATGCGTCCGGCAGTCGGACTGCGTCCGCTCCGTCGTCAACATCACGACCGACAAGGTCTACAAAAACAACGAGTGGTGCTGGGGCTACCGCGAGACCGATGCGCTCGACGGCTTTGATCCGTACTCCAATTCCAAGTCCTGCTCGGAGCTTGTCACCCGCTGCTACAAGGACTGCTTTTTCACCGGAAAGGACGGCCGTCCGCGGATTCCGGTCTCGGCGGTCCGTGCGGGCAATGTCATCGGCGGCGGCGACTTTGCCGAGAACCGCATCGTGCCGGACTGTGTCCGTGCCGCGGTCCGGCATGAGGATATCATCGTGCGCAATCCCGATGCGACAAGGCCGTTTCAGCATGTACTGGAGCCGCTCTTTGCCTATCTGATGATAGCCGCAGAGCAGACCGTTTACCCGGAGCGGGCGGGAACCTACAACATCGGCCCCGCCGACGAGGGCTGCACGCGCATTGCCGATCTGACGGCGCAATTCGCCGCGGCATGGGGCGACGGACTGCGCAGCACCGTGCAGCCGGACGGCGGCCCGCACGAAGCACATTTTCTGAAGCTGGACTGCGCGAAGATCCGCGATGTCTTCGGCTGGGCGCCGCGCTGGGACTTCGGCACGGCGATTGTCAAAACGGCACAGTGGTACCGCGTCTGGGCGGAGGGCGGCGATGTCCGCGCCGTCACCGACCGGCAGATTACGGAATTTCTGGAGGAACGAAGGCATGGCTGAATGGCGGAATGAATCCGAAGCGCGGGAGCAGATCAAATCGCTCGTTGCGCAGTATTATCACGATTTTCTGGAGCAGAAGGAGCCCGCCGGTGACGACAGCTATCTGCCCTATGCCCGCCGCGTGTTCGACGAGCGGGAGATGTGTGCGCTGACCGATGCGGCACTTGATTTCTGGCTGACGGCCGGCAGATTTGCCGCGCAGTTTGAGTCGGAGCTCGCTGCCTTTTTAGGCGTAAAGCACGCGCTGCTGGTCAACAGCGGCTCCTCCGCAAACCTGCTCGCCTTCATGACGCTGACCTCTCCGCTTCTGGGTGAGAAGCAGATCAGACGCGGCGACGAGGTCATCACCGTCGCCTGCGGCTTCCCGACGACCGTCAGCCCGATGCTGCAGTACGGTGCGGTGCCGGTCTTTGTCGATGTCACCGTGCCGCAGTATAATCTCGATGTGACAAAGCTCGAAGCGGCACTGTCCGAAAAGACCAAAGCCGTCATGATCGCACACACGCTCGGCAACCCCTTCGACCTCGGCGCCGTCCGGAGCTTTTGTCAGCAGCACGGGCTCTGGCTCGTCGAGGACAACTGCGACGCGCTCGGTTCCAAATACACGATCGGCGGCGAAACGCGCTACACCGGCACATGGGGCGATATCGGCACGAGCAGCTTCTACCCGCCGCACCACATGACCATGGGCGAGGGCGGCGCCGTCTACACGAACGATCCGCTGCTCCACCGCATCGCGCTCTCCTTCCGCGACTGGGGCAGAGCCTGCGTCTGCCCGTCCGGCAAGGACAATTTCTGCGGCCACCGCTTCGACGGACAGTACGGTCAGCTCCCCGCGGGCTATGACCACAAATATGTCTACAGCCACCTCGGCTACAACCTCAAGGCCACCGATTTACAGGCGGCAATCGGCTGCGAACAGCTTAAAAAGCTGCCCGGCTTCATCGAACGGCGGCAGCACAACTGGGCGCGCCTGAAAGCCATTCTCGCGCCGTATCAGGACAGGCTGATTCTGCCGGAGCCCGCGGAAAACAGTGCGCCCTCGTGGTTCGGCTTCCTGAT
>JAILIG010000050.1 GCA_024695445.1 Oscillospiraceae bacterium | reverse complement strand
CTGCTGGACGGTATCGCCCTCAATGTCCCGCAGATCGCCGGAATACACAAGATCATAGTCCTCATGCGTCAGGTGCGCGTATTTGTTGGATTCCATGCTCTCAAAGCGATGATAATGATGTTCTTCTCCGCTTTTCAGCTGGTAAATCTCATAGGTGAAAGCCGGTTCCACGCCGGTCACGGTAAAACCCATTTCCCGGATGCCGTGCAGTACAACCGAACTGCCGACCATTGTGAAGTTACGAAGAATCAGGTCATCCTCAGAATCGCTGTCCGCCAGCAGCAGATAGCCTTGATCCGGCTCAAAATGCAGCCGGTAATTGTAAAGCTCCGGTCTCCGTGCATCAGAGATAGGGTAACGAGCGGTGTTTTCTTCCGGCAAATTGAGGTACACATCCCGGTGATGGTCAAGTGCATCATATGCTTCCATGTTTTCGGCAATATCCCGCTCATACGCTTCCTCTGCCTCACGCTCCACATCACGATGCAGCTGTGCCGCCGCCCGGAAAAAGCTTCCGATTTGCTCCCAACTGTACGACACACTGAACGGATGCGCAGAATCCGGCTCTGCCGTCAATGTCACACCGTCATCGTCTTTGGCTGCGGCAAATGTGGTCAGATCAAAGGTCTCATGGTCGGAAATGATGTATCTGGAAGCATCAACAAAGTCCTGTGCGACCGCCGCAGCGTTCTCGCCGTTATCCAGAATACGGTGCGCAATTTCCTCCAGCTCATCGCCGGCGACCATACGGTCTACGAACATCGGCATATTGTCCTCGTTCATGATGTACTTTGCGGCCGGGGACAACTCCGCTGGCTTATCCGGCGAAAAATATTCATCAATCCGTGCTTTCCCCTCATCGGACAGCAGCGGATGAGTGCGCAGCTTTTTCAGATCGTCAGTATACCAATCGCGCTCCCGGTCATCCAGACGCGCAACCTCCCGCAGATAATACAGCACATGGTCAACCGCATCATAGATATCCTTCGGCGTAATGTATTCACCGCGCTCAATCATGCCGCGGATCTCTTTTGCAGCCTGCGCCCAAGTATAGTGATAATTGCCTTTCTTATCTGCTGAAATGATGTGAATACCCTTGCTGTCATAGCTCACATCCGCCATATCCGGGCCGGAATGACCGCCGATCCCATATTCTTTCTGGAGAAACGCAGCAAGCTCTTTGTCAGTCGGCTGATGCTGTTCAAAGTATTCCGAAATGCGCAGTTTCCCGTTCACAAAACCGGAGCCGCGTCCGAGATCATCGCGGAGAAGCTGCGTCTTTTCATCGGCTTCTTCCGGCACATCCTCCACGCCGAACAGAGAGAGCTGTCTTCCGTCAGCAGGCATAGAAAAACCGCTGTCCGGTTCGGTCAGCGGTTTCTCAGATGCTTCTGCATCGTCTGATTCAGTTATGCCATGGCTTCCGTCGGAACGGTCGGCGGGATCAGGATCCGCTCCCGCATCACCGTGCTGTCCGTCCAGAACTGCCGCGCTCTCTCCCATTTCAGATTCTCCTCGAACCCCGTGTTCGGGCGCGGATTCTCCTTCGCGTACTGCTCGTCCAGCAGAAGCCGGTACTCCCACGCGCTCTCGTCCACCTTCCGCGCTTCCGTCAGATATCGGTGCTGAAATCTCAGGACTTCCACCCACTCCGGATACTGCGTCTCCATGAAGTGCATCCACGCCAGACCGTAGCTCCCGATCGGCTCCTCCTCCATCGACGGCTCCCGTTCCAGGTTCAGGTGATATGTCCCGTCGATCGGGCTGAACAGGTACCACATCGGAATCCCGTTGATCTCCCGCTGTCTGAACTCCGGAAACCACTCCGTCGTTTTGCGGTTGCGATGCTCCTGCGTCACCTCCCAGCCCATTACGCCGTTCACCTTCCTCACGACGGCTCTCGTCAGGAAGTTCCGAAGCTGCCCGACCGGGATCTCCGGGTATTCGCTCTCCGGCAGTGTCAGCTTCTCTGCTTCTGTCAGGTTCAACCACTGTTCGTAAGTCATGATTCTGTACCTCCTGTGCTTTGATTTGTTCCTGTTGACGGGTTTCGTTCAGAAAATCCTCGATCTGTTTCAGTACGCGCCGGGCAGCCCGCGCCGACAGCGCAAGGAACATCATGCGCTGCGTATTGCTTCCCAGCATACGGAATGCGTTGTGATCGGGCTTGACATGGAAATTGCCGCCGCCGACCGCAAGCCGTCCTGCGATGATCTCGCCGATGCAGACTGTCATGGAATGCCCGAAAGTCTGATGCTGTGACGGCGGGATATTCAGCCGCCGCATGGTCTCAACGATCAGCTGCTGCGTGCCGGCCTGCACCGAAAGCGACTCCAGCAGAGACTTGTCCGCCGGAATCCCCATTTCTGTCTTGACGGCTGCGATATTCCGGCTGTTGATTGTCCATTGCCACGGCGGGGCTTCGCTGTCACACTGCGAGAAATCGTACATACTGTAGACATTTCCCTCATGGTCGAAGAATTCCAGTGCTGTTTCGCCGGGCTTCACGGGACTGTCTGCCAGCTCCCACTGTCCGGCTGTGCCGATGAATTTCGTGTCGGGCTTCTGGACGAAGAATTCCAGTGCAATCGACGGTGACTGCTTGAATACACGCCCCTGAAACCGCAGGAATTCCGACAGGACTTCGCTGTTGTTCGCCATTTCAGTCAG
>JAILIG010000114.1 GCA_024695445.1 Oscillospiraceae bacterium | reverse complement strand
CGGTGATCGCGTACAGTGGGACCGTACTGCCTGACCTTGACAAAGCAAGTCGTACAGCCGCGGCAATATTCTCCGAAATCACTCGGATTCCGGCTGCTCTCCGAGGCGGCGCAGCAGCTCTGCCTCGTCAATAATCTCGATACCAAGTTCCTGCGCCTTGGTCAGCTTGCTGCCTGCGTCCTCACCGGCAACTACAATGCCCGTTTTTTTCGAGACAGAGCCGGAAACCTTGCCGCCGTGCGCTTCGATCATGGCCTTGGCTTCCTCGCGCTTCAGATTCAGCAGGGTACCTGTCAAAACAAAGGTGATGCCGGAAAAGCGCGTATCTGCGACTTCCTTTGCCTGGTATTCCATTTTTACGCCGTTTGCAATCAGCGCATCAACCAACGATACAAACGCCGGCTCGGAAAATGCCTCTGCCACAGACTCCGCCATAATCTCTCCGAAGCCGTCAATCGAAGCAATATCCTCCGCTTTTGCATTGCGGATCGCGTCAATTGACGGAAAATGATCGCAGAGCAGGATCGCCGCATTTTGTCCGATATTGCGGATGCCGAGTGCGGCAATTACGCGGTCCAGCGGCTGACTTCTGGAGCGTTCAATCGCCGTCAGCAGATTCTCTGCGGATTTCTCCTGAAAGCCCTCCAGCGTGAGGAGTTGCTCCTTCGTGAGCGTATAGAGGTCTGCCGGTGAAGAAATCAGCTTCTGATCAAGAAGCTGCTGCACAATCGCCGGGCCGAGGCCGTCAATGTTCATCGCGCCCTTTGACGCAAAATGCACGATGCTGCGGAAAATCTGTGCCGGACAGGCCGGATTAAAGCAGCGGACCGCTGCCTCGTCACCGTCTGCGAAAACCGGTGCACCGCAGACCGGACAGACCTCCGGGAAACAGTACGGCACAGAATCCGGCTCGTGAGACTCGGACGAAAGAACCTCCGGAATGATGTCGCCCGCTTTGCGCACGCGGATCATGTCGCCGACGCGGATATCCTTTTCCGCGATGAACTGCCGGTTGTGCAGCACGGCACGGGACACACTGGTTCCCGCCAGCGAAATCGGATCAAAAACAGCAACAGGCGTCAGCGCACCGGTGCGTCCGACCTGAATCTCAATCGAGCGCAGTCTGGTCAGCTTTTCCTCCGGCGGAAACTTGTAGGCAATCGCCCATTTCGGGTATTTTGCCGTTGCGCCGAGCGTTTCGCGCTGTGACAGGCTGTCTGTCTTGATGACCACGCCGTCGATGTCATAGGGCAGTGTGCCGCGCATCGCACCGATCTTCTCAATCTCGGCGCAGATGACCTCCGCATCCGCAGGACATCGCACATACGGGATCGTCGGGAAACCGAGCGCGGTCATGCGGTCAATCGTCTCGGAATGCGCGGTGAAGGTCTCACCCTCTACGCGCTGCATATTAAACACAAAAATATCCAGCCGGCGCGAGGCTGTCACAGCGGAATCCTTCTGCCGGAGTGAGCCGGCCGCCGCATTGCGCGGATTCTTGAATACTTCCTCCCCTGCTGCCTCCTGCTGGGCAGCCAGCCGCTCAAAGGATGCGCGCGGCATATAGACCTCGCCGCGCACCTCCAGAACCGACGGTGCGCCGTGAAGCCGGAGCGGAATGCTGTGAACCGTTTTCAGGTTGGCTGTCACATTTTCACCGACAAAGCCGTCGCCGCGTGTCGAGCCGCGTGTCAGCACACCGTTTTCATATTCCAGTGACACGGAAAGGCCGTCAATCTTTGGCTCCACCGTAAAGAACGGCTCGTCCGCCGTCTCGCGGACACGCTGCACAAATGCCGCAACCTGCTCGAACGAGAACACATCCTGAAGGCTTGCCATCTGTACCGTATGCGTGACCTTTTCAAACTTACCGGACGCGACACCCTGCACACGCTGCGTCGGGGAATCCGGCTCCAGCAGATCGGGAAACTCCGCCTCGATCGCACGCAGTTCGCGCATCAGCGTATCGTACTCATAATCCTCCGCCGTCGGCGCATCGAGATCGTAATACTCATGCGCCATGCGGATCAGGGTTTTGGTCAGCTCCGCAGCACGTACCGCCGCTTCTTCATGTGTCATGCCTTGTCCCTCCCGTTTCTGCCGAGTGTTTTTTCCATGATATCATAGCACAGATAATCGCCGTTTTCCGTCTGAATCACGGCATAATCCATCTCGGTATAACCGCGCCTTCTGTATATCGCCTTCGCCGCAAGCGAGACATCCAGCACAGCGGTTTCATATGTTTCAGCAATCAGCTGCTCCGCAAACGAGAGCAGTGCGCCGCCGTATCCCTTCCCCTGATATTCCGGCAGCACGAACAGGCGGAGAATCTCATTGCCGCGCACCGTCACGGTTCCGGCCGGCTGACCGTCATCTGCCGTACAGAGATACACGAGACCGGCTGCCGCATCTGCGGCAACCGCGGCCGGACTGTGATGGCGTGAGAAGAATTCCACGGCGCCTGCCGGATAATAATGCGGATAAACCGCTTGAATTGTCTCCTGCGTCAGACGCAGCACGGTATCCGCGTCCTGCGAAACCGCCTTCCGGATCTGCACTGACAACCTCCCTCTGCCGAGCGCAGCCTTGTCCGCACCGGCGCTGAAATACGCCGCGTGAGCACGCGCCCACGCGGCTGATTGACCTTCTCAGAAGCTCTCCGGCACATCCGGAAGCTGCGGGATAAATTCCTCTGTCGGAAAGGAGAGCCGGCTGAAAATCTCACAGGGCGAATCTGTCTGCGCGGAGCAGGTCTTTGCCGGTACCGTGTACGGATACACCGCGGCAGTGACCGTCACCGGGCGCGTCAGCTCCACAACGGAAAAAACACCCAGTGTCAGCATGACAGCCCGGCGGCAGCAGCAGCCCTCGCCTGCATTGCCCTGTGTCAGGTTGACGATTCTGGTTTCCAGCGCGATCGGTTCGACGCACTGGCAGCTCGCCGTCGGCAGATTGACCGTCTCACAGCAGGCGTTCGTATCACCGATGCGCGCACCGTTGCTGAAAAATGTCTTGGTGTTTGATTCGCTGCCGTATAAAATCACACTCTTTGAGGCGGAGGCAGTTCCGCGCAGCAGCGACGGACTCTCACAGCTTCGCTCATAGCAAAGCAGCTCCACGCCGAAGGTATAGGTCACATCCACCGCGTAATAGCCGCGATTGAACGGCACCGGCTCTACGGTCATACAGACATTGTCAATCGTGCAGCAGCGGGTTTTGACCGCCGTGAACTGCGGGGGCAGATCGCCGCCGTTTTCCAGCATGACCTGTAAATTGGTGATGCAGTCCTTGTCGCTGCAGCTGTCGAACACGCGGTCGAGTTTGACCGGTACCGCACTGACACCGCCGGCATTCGGCATTTCGTTCATATGAATTCCTCCCGAATCAGATTGGAACCCGTACCGCAGGACACTGCCGGCCGGAATCCTCTCTACAATGTATTCAGCCGGGGGGAATTCTGTGCAGAGATCAGGAGTTTTTATCTACCTGATGGAAGGTTTTGAGATTGCCGGAGACATTGTTCCGCTCTGCCAGTACTGCCTCCACCTGATCCCAGTCAAGGCCCTGATTCGCAGCCAGCACCATGACATGATAGAGCAGATCGTTGATTTCGTTCATCAGCTCGTCATTGTCACCGTTCTTTGCCGCAATGACGGTTTCCGTCGCTTCCTCGCCGACCTTCTTGCAGATCTTGTCAACACCCTTGCTGAACAGATAGGCAGTGTAGGAGTTTTCCTCCGCCGTTCCGGCTTCATAGGCGGCCTTGCGCGCCTTGATCACTTCAAATATTTCCTTGTAGACATTCATTCCGAATCGTCCTCCTCATCATTGTAAAGCTCCTTGAAAAAGCAGCTGTATGCACCCGTGTGGCAGGCCACACCCGTCTGCCGGACATTGACCAGCAGCGTGTCATCGTCGCAGTCCGCGTAAATCGAAACAACCTTTTGCAGATGACCGGATGTTGCGCCCTTGTTCCAGTATTCCTGCCGCGAACGGCTCCAGAACCATGTGAAACCCGTTTCCAGCGTGCGCCGGAGACTTTCTTCATTCATATAGGCAAGCATCAAAACGGTTTTCGTATCGACCTCATAGCAGACCGCCGGAATCAGCTCCGACTTCTGAAAAAATCTGCCGAGATCGTTCAGATCCACTTTGATCAATTCTGTTCCCTCCTATCGTCTGACGGATACACATATATTATACCATATTACGGTGCAAAAAGCAAGCTGAGCTGAATTCGTCTATACCGCCCGCCTGTTCGCCGCTCACTCCGTTTTCCAGACAATCTGCACATCCTTGGAGACAGTCTGCTCCGGCGTCCGGAGCCGCTCCGCCAGACCGTTCACACAGCCGGCAGCAGCACATTTCGGCACCGCTGCATCCCGCATCATCTCCTCACAGCCGGCATATTCGCACTGGACATCCTCGATGCCGCAGAGCTTCTGACCGACCGCCGACGCAATCAGCTCCGCACGGCGGCGGGAATCCTCCACCGCAAGGCGCAGCACCTCACGCTCCTTTTCCGCAAGATCGGAAAGCGCGTAGTCAATGTGATACTCGGTGTCCGAAAGCGTTTCCAGCATCGCAGTCATCTGCGAAACGGCCGCCAGATCTGCCGCGATCTCGACGGAAATGCTTTTCGTATACTGATAGCGCGGCTGTTCGCCGTAAATCTGCCGGACCGCTTCGTTCTGCATCATGAAGCATTCCGGCTTCAGCTGAAGCTGCTCCAGCATCCGGCCGAGCATCTCCTCCGTCTGCTGCTTTCCGGCGGTAATCGCCTCGCCGGATGTTGTTCCGTTCGCCCGGATCTCCATACAGACCGTAAACCGCTCCGCCGGAAACCGCCGCTCTGCAAACCCTCTGACACGAATCGTTCCCATGTTAAAACCTCCTGTTCCGCACTGCGGCACAAGGCGTACCGCTTCCGCCTTGATTATAGCACATTCTCTCTAAAAACGCAAGCTGAGCGCTGAACACTCTGATACAAAGCCGAAAAAGAAGCTTTCTCCCGCTGAAATGGGATTTTGGATGTATCTGCGTCGTTTTCTGACCATATTGCAAAAAATCCGCTGTCAAAACCGAACAAATCAACAAAAACCACTTGATTTTTTTGAAAATATCATGTATAATATCCTTGTGAGCTGCATCCTCCGCAAAAATCGCAGACCGAGAAAGGAGCTGTACCATGAAAATTGCAATCAGTCGCTCATCCCCTCGCTTCTGGGCTTTGTACCTTCTGCTGCATTTCTGTTTTTTACTGACGGTTCTCTTTGTATTCCGCTGGCTCTGGGCGGAGATTGTCGGGAAAAAATATGTCATGGACCTTGCAGAGATGGCATTTGAGTCCGCCTGTTATGCAGTGCTGATTACGCTGATTAAGTTTATCAGATACTGGATCGGCAAGAAGCGCTATGAGAAGAATCCCGTTGACAGACGCAAGAACAATCTCTTCCGCGAATAAAGCATGATAAACTGCCGTCCGGCACGCATTCATGGTGTGCCGGACGGCAGTTCTGTTTTACGGGTACGGCGTGAAGGTCATGTTCAAAATGGCATCGTAATCGTATCCGTTCTGCATGATCTCCTCCCAGTACACCGAGCCGAACACTTTTTTCGTCCTCTCTGCCATATAATCCAACTTCGCCTTGATATGCGGAAGAAGCGGCAGAAGCTCCCAGTTCTGCTTATTCTCCTCTCCGAGATTCTCATAGAAACTGTTGCCGTAAAAGAGCCACTCGATCAAGGTCGCACGATCCTCACGACTGTCGGCCGCGCTGTATCGCCTTGCAAAATACGCATCCTGCGGATGATCGGTCTCCGACAGAAAATAGTCCCTTGGCATACTGTCATACGACTCCGCATACTGCGTAAAGGAAAAGCCTTTCGGCTGCAAGGAAAGCCACGGCGTATTATTTTCATCCAGAAACGCTTTGGGATCCTCTGCGGAAATGCGCGCTTCCACTGCGTGCCACAGCTCATGGTGAATATGATTGTAGCCGTTCCGCTCCAGTGCAATGCTGTACCACTTGCCCGCCAGGAACTGTACACCGCCTGCGGGACCTATGGTATCGGTGTAAGGCTGGTCGGTCAGCAGAATGAGCAGGCCGCCCTCACCGTATTCGTCGCGGAACTTTGAGAAAAAGCCCTTCGGATAGACCGCCAGACGGGCTTCAAGCTGCTTCAGGAAGAGTACCGTTTCGGCGGCGATCTCGTCCTCCTTCATCTCGGACGACAGCGCCTCCACGGATGTCCACGACGAACCCGAATCCTGAATATTCAGCACCTCATCTCCGATCAGAATACGGATGCCGTATTTTTCTGCAATTTTGTCAGCCAGACCGCGTGCGCCCTCCAGATACAGCGCGCACTGCTTCTGTTCCGGAATCTGTGAGAGCGATGTCACCGGCAGGAAGGTCTCGGTCTGCTCTGCAAGCCGCGGCTCCGTCATCATCAGGCGGGTGACGGTCTTGCCGTTCTCCATAAATGATGCAGCCGTCAGCCAGCGGCCTGTTTCCTGCGAGAAACAGAACTGTACCGCGGCCGCTTGCTGATTGTCCGCAAAAGGCTGCACCGCACGGGTTCCGGCTTTGAAATCGGCGAATATCAGCCCGCGGATGCTGTCGCCGCCCCCCTCTGTACTGAGCGCATACGGCGAAGCCATATTGGTCACATAGTCAAACTGATGGTCGCTGGCCTTGTCCTCCAGCTGATAACCGGAAGACAGCGTTTCGTCCATAAAGCGGCTCGTGCGCACTTCGTAGGAGGAGGCGTCAGTGTCGGGATCGTAATCAAGATACTCCCGCAGCATCATGCCGCCGGAAAACGCATATTCCGTATTGTCAATGTATGTGATTCTGCCGAGGCGGATCCCGCTGTCCAGCGAATAAGCTGCTGCATTGCGCGGCAGCGCCGGATTGTCAGACTGCTCTGTGAGCATCAGAACCCGACGGTCCGTACAGCATCCCAGGTAAAACATCGACGGCGAAAGCTGTATAAATACCTGCTCTTCTCCGCTGCCGTTCATCTGCATGACAGCGTTTTTTTCATAATCATATCCAATGACACGGTCAGACCGCGGATCATAGACCGCCCTGGCCAGCCAGTGGCCTTTTGCGGTGCGCGGTGTTTCCGATGTGCCGTAATAATTCAGGCTGCCGTCATAATCATTGTACTTCAAACCGAAGCTCACTGCCTCGCCTGACGGCGACAGCCCGACCAGGCGTTCATCCGCTGTCCGGAAGGTTCCGGAGGAGATCAGACGGCTGTCCTTGAAATTAACAATATAATACCGGTTTTCCTTTCCGCTGACGCACTGCACCGCGGCAGTCGTTCCGCGGCAGACCGCTGCGCTGACCGTTCCCTCCAGGCTGATGCCGGCAAGGGGTTCCAGCGGGGCGTTCATCTTCGGCAGAGTGATTTCCGGCTCTGCATTTTCCGTCGTCTCGGCAGTTGTTTCTGCCTGCTCAGCGGTTTCACTGCCGGTGATGATCGATACGGTTACATCCGTCTGCTCCGGCTCGGAATGGTGCGAATCCGCACATCCGGTCAGGCAGAGCGTAAGCGCAAGACACAGCGCGGTAATTGCTTTCATTTCAGTTTATTCCTCTCTTCGGACGGGCCCCTTGACAGCAGCCCGTTCTGTTTCAGATTGTCCATCAATGCGGTACAGCCCTCCAGAATATCGGAAAAGGCAACATCAAACCGCCCCGAATACCACGGATCGGCTACATCCTCCTGCCGGCCCGCATAGGAGAGCAGCAGCCGGATTTTGCCCGCCGGATCGCCGCCTGTAATCCGTTCCATATTGCGCAGATTGTATTTATCCATGCCGATCAGCAGATTATAGCGGTCGTAGTCCGCACGCGTGAGCTGACAGGCATGATGCGATTCACAGGGAATCCCCTGCTTTTTCAGCTCCGCTCTGGCCGGCGGATAAACCGGATTGCCTACACCGCGGTAAATCTCCTCTGTACTGGTCGCTGAGGACGCAATCACCAGACGGTCGGATACGCCCTCCCTGCGCGCCAGCTCCTTCAGGACCATTTCTGCCATCGGTGAGCGGCAGATGTTGCCGTGGCACACAAACATTACTTTTATCATGGGCTTAAACCTCCGTGATTTGCCGTGTTTTGCCGCGATTTGCCCTTGTATACTTTGACGAACAGGTGTATTGATTCTGTCAAAATTCGGGGCTAACTCGGCAAATTGCGGCAAATCTTAGCATTCTAAGGACATCGTTAGTAGTAAAAATGGTAGTAAACACAGGGTGTGTTACTACTAAGGATTTTGAAAAGTATTCTTTACAGAAATTATTTTCAGAGATAATCGCTTTGATCCATCACGCACTTATCCGGAAGAATACATACTGCGATACCTTCGTCCTCGTCTTCCGCATCATTGCAAAGGAGAGCACATCCGCCATCCGTATCAAATAAAAGTCTGCGGGGAGAAAAGCGTGTTTTCGCATCCGCACTGTATTCCAGCATCAGCTTTTCCATGCATTCAAGATTTTCTTTTTCATTTTCAATATACACACGGCACGCCTGATCCTGTTTTTCTGAAATATCGTCTTCCGGATCGTATGCCTGAATCTTGACTACTATATCATAGATGTTTCCGAACAGTTCAATCTGTCTTTTCGTTTTCCAGCCTGTGGCATACTCCATTTCACCGAAGTATTGATTCATCATTGTGCTTCACCTCTTTGATGCGATTTTCGTACCATACCATTATACCATAATCCTTCCGTTTCATCAAGACAAACGGGCAAAAAAATAACGGCTCACCGAAGTGAGCCGCAGCCGGAAGCATCATACTGCTTCATGCGTCGGTTATTTACGATGTTTTCTTTTGTTTTCATATTTACCGGATGTTTTCTTCGTTTTCCTTTTCGATTCCGGTTTTCTGCTGACCAGCTTAGTCAGATATGCTTCGGCTTTTATGTCGCTGTCAAATTTCGCAACGACCTCAGACTTTCCTCTGCACGAAAACCACACGATTCCGTTATCCACATAATATTGGCATTCCGTATCCACTTCATAGTGTTTCATATTCTGACCTCCTGTCGTCTGGAAAAACCATGTACTGTGAATGATTGCGTTATATCCATTATACCATAATCCTACCAATTCATCAAGCCAAAACGGGCAAAAAAATAACGGCTCACTTGGAGTGAGCCGCAGCCGGAAGCATATCATACTGCTTCAT
>JAILIG010000022.1 GCA_024695445.1 Oscillospiraceae bacterium | reverse complement strand
TTCGGGGCTTGGGGGCTGGCACTGCTGCTGCGCCGGGTTCGCTCCGTCTGTCTGTTTTTTGTTCTGAGTGTGCTGATCGCTTCTGTGTTTGAGTTTGCCTGCTCGTATTTGCTGGAGCTGATCTTTCATGAGAGTTTCTGGTCGTACAATGACTGGCCACTTTCTGTCTGTGACCGCATTTCACTGATCAGCAGCCTGATTTTTGGCCTGCTGGCCGTGGCGTTTGTGAAGGGCGTCCTTCCGTTTGTAAGGTTTTTGATGCGGAAATTGCCGCAATTTGTTCTGCTTTTGGCGGCTGTTTTGTTCGCCCTTCTGATTGTCGGCGATTTTTTATTCGTAAATTTGCGGAAATGATTGCAATCAGTGCTTGCAAATTGTCTGAGAATATGCTATACTATGTATAGCAGCATCACATTATTGCTATGAATGCAGCAAAGGAAGTGAAGGAATCATGCTTGAATCAGCACTGCCGACGCCGTGCTACCTGATCGACCAGACCAAACTCAAGGACAATCTGACGATGCTGGATGGGCTTCGGAAGCGCACCGGCTGTAAAATTCTGTATGCCCAAAAAGCATTTTCTTCATTTCCGTTCTATTCTATGATGTCACGGTATCTGGACGGTACCGCATCTTGCTCCGCATATGAAGCCCAGCTTTCCCATCTGTTTTTCCACGGTGAGCATCATGTGCTGGAGACGGCCTATCTGCCGGATGAGATCCCGGAGTTGATGAATATCTGCGATCACATCATTTTCAACTCTCCTTCGCAGCTTCAGCTATACGGAATGCAGGCAAAAGCAAACGGTCTTTCTGTCGGACTGCGAATCAATCCGGAATTCCTTTCGCAGCAGCTTCCAGAATTTGATCCGTGCGCACCGGATTCTCGGCTGGGAACCACTGCGGCACATTTCCCTATGCACATGAAACGCCTGATCGACGGGCTTCACATCCATGCGCTGTATGAACAGAACGCCGACACACTTTCCGATTTGATTGACGCTGTGATTGCGAAATTCGGCGCTGTGCTTTCTGATGTGCAGTGGATCAATCTCGGCGGCGGGCATCACATTACGCGGCAGGGGTACGATGTGGACACGCTGGAGCGTTGTATCCGGCGTCTGACGGAGACCTACGGGCTGACGGTTTATCTGGAGCCCGGCGAAGCAGTTGTCTGGGAGGCGGGCTATTTTGTTACCAGCGTGGTGGACATTGTGCAGACCTCCATTCCGATTGCAATTCTGGATGCCTCTGCATCCTGCCACACACCGGATGTGACCGAGCTGCAGTTCCGTCCCAATCTGATCGGTGCAGAAAAGCCTTCTGTTCTGCCGTTTACATATCGGCTCGGCGGAAGAAGCTGTCTGCCGGAGGATATTTTCGGCGATTACTCCTTTGCACACCCGCTGCAGGTCGGTGAGCGCCTGATTTTCCGAGATATGGCAATCAACACCCTGACAAAGGCCAAGATGTATACCGGTATTCCGATGCCTGCGGTTGCCGTCCGTGAAACAGACGGAAACTGCAAAATCCTTCGGACTTTCTCCTTCGGTGACTTCAAGAATAGGTTTTGATTCTCGATACAGCACGGCTGATGCCGGTCTGTGCCATGATGCAGCATTTAATTTTAACAGAATGAGAGGTACTTTACATTGATCGAAGAATTTGACACAGTAGATGTCTGCGGAATGCGGGCTGCCGGTCCGGAGGAATACCGCGTTGCCCGGTGCATGGTCGATCTCCGGAAAATCCGCGGGACGAACCGAAAGCGTGTGGAGCTTGCCGAAAAAATGCGGATGAAGGCGCTACACGATGTGAGCTGGAAATACTTTATGGAGTACAGCTGCAAATCTGAGGAGGAGCTGAATGAGGCATTTCAGCATTTTCATGTCAATTCACTCAGTGAACTGGTGAAAGGATTTGTTACGGCGAGTTATCCGTATATGCTTCAGCTCAATGATGCGGACGAAATCATCCGTGCTCTGCAGCCTGTCAAGGTGCTGAAATATAATCTGAAGTAAACCAATTAAACCGACTGTCTGAGATGCTTTTGCTCTGTCAGACAGTCGTTTTTTTATCGGGCAAAACTGTGTGTAAAACGCAATATAAATACTGAATGTTGGTGATTCTCCCTTGACAAAACACAAGATATAGTGTATACTGATAGTTGCACGGACAAGTGCGGAAGGGAGGATCTTTTATGAAGATTATCAAGCGCAGCGGTGCAGAAGTCATCTTCGATATTACGAAGATCATCGCTGCAATCTCAAAGGCCAATCGGGAGGTTCCGGAAAATGAGCGGCTGACACCGCAGCAGATACACGAAGCTGCTGCCGCGGTCGAACAGTCCTGCATTGCGATGAACCGCGCCCCGAGTGTGGAGGAGATTCAGGATCTGGTCGAGAATCAGATCATGGGTCTGCGCGCATTTTCAGTTGCACGAAAGTATATTACCTACCGGTATACGCGTGCAATGGTGCGTCAGTCCAATACGACCGATGAACAGATTTTGACGCTGATCGAGTGCAACAACGAGGAGGTCAAACAGGAAAACTCCAACAAGAATCCGACTGTAAACAGTGTTCAGCGTGACTATATGGCGGGCGAGGTCAGCAAGGATATTACCCGCCGCGTGCTCCTGCCCCGCGACATCGTCGAGGCGCACGAAGCAGGCATCATTCATTTCCATGATGCGGACTATTTCGCACAGCATATGCACAACTGTGATCTGGTCAATCTCGAAGATATGCTCCAGAACGGCACAGTCATCAGCGGCACGCTGATTGAAAAGCCGCACAGCTTCTCCACTGCCTGCAATATTGCGACACAGATCATTGCACAGGTTGCGTCCAGTCAGTACGGCGGACAGTCGATTTCTCTGACGCACCTCGCACCGTTTGTGCAGACCAGCCGTGATCGCATCCGCAAAGAGGTGGAGGCTGAGGCCAATGATTTTGGCGGCTTTGCTTCACCGCAGTCCATTGACCGGATCGTGGAGGACCGTCTGCGCGATGAGATTCGCCGCGGCGTTCAGACCATTCAGTATCAGGTGGTCACACTGATGACCACAAACGGACAGGCCCCCTTTGTCACCGTCTTTATGTATCTCGGAGAAGCGCGCAGCGAGCAGGAGAAAAAGGACCTCGCGCTGATTATCGAGGAGGTTCTGATTCAGCGGATCCAGGGCGTGAAGAACGAGGCCGGCGTTTGGATCACACCGGCGTTTCCGAAGCTCATTTATGTGCTGGAGGAACAGAATATTCACGAGGACAGCCCGTTCTGGTATCTGACCAGACTGGCAGCCAAATGTACGGCCAAACGGATGGTCCCGGACTATATCTCTGAGAAGAAGATGCTTGAATACAAGGTGGACAAAAACGGCGAAGGCCACTGCTACACCTGCATGGGCTGCCGCAGCTTCCTGACTCCGTATGTGGATCCGGAAACGAATCAGCCGAAGTATTACGGCAGATTCAACCAGGGCGTCGTGACGATCAATCTGCCGGATATCGCACTTTCTTCTGGCGGAGATATCGACAAGTTTTGGGAAATCTTTGACGAGCGTCTGGATCTCTGTTATCGTGCCCTGATGTGCCGTCATAACCGTCTGAAGGGTACATATTCCGATACGGCACCGATTCTCTGGCAGTACGGTGCGCTGGCCCGCCTGAAGAAAGGCGAAACAATTGATAAGCTCCTGTATAACGGATATTCGACCATCTCATTGGGCTATGCAGGTCTGTATGAGTGCGTGAAGGCGATGACCGGCAAATCGCATACCGATCCCGCCGCAACGCCGTTTGCACTGCAGATCATGCAGCATCTGAATGACGCCTGTGCCAAGTGGAAGGCCAAGGAGCACATTGATTTCAGTCTGTACGGAACGCCGCTGGAGTCCACAACCTACAAGTTTGCTAAATGTCTGCAAAAGCGGTTTGGTATTGTCCCCGGCATCACGGACAAGAGCTATATCACGAATTCCTATCACATCCATGTGACTGAGGAGATCGATGCATTCACAAAGCTGCAGTTTGAGTCGCAGTTCCAGCGTCTGTCGCCGGGCGGTGCAATCAGCTATGTGGAAGTGCCGAATATGCAGGACAATCTGGAGGCTGTGCTCGAACTGATGAAGTTCATCTACGATCATATCATGTATGCGGAGCTGAATACCAAGAGTGACTACTGTCAGGTCTGCGGATATGATGGTGAGATCGTCACGGTGGAGGAAGACGGTAAGCTCGTTTGGGAATGTCCGAACTGCCGCAACCGCGATCAGTCCAAGATGAACATTGCACGCCGTACTTGCGGATATATCGGTACACAGTACTGGAATCAGGGCAGAACGGCTGAAATCCGTGACCGGGTTATGCACTTATGAACTATGCACAGATCAAACGGGTGGATATTGCCGACGGACCGGGTGTGCGTGTCAGCCTGTTTGTATCGGGCTGTACGCATCACTGCAAGGGCTGTTTCAATCCGGAAACATGGAGCTTCGACTTCGGGATCCCGTTCACTGAGGAAACCGAGGAAGAATTGCTCCGGCTTCTGGAACCGAAATACATCCGCGGTCTGACCTTATTGGGCGGTGAACCGTTTGAGCCGGATCATCAGCGTGTACTGTGCGGTTTTCTGCACAAGGTACGGGAACGCCTGCCGAAAAAGGATATCTGGGCTTATTCGGGATACACTTTCGAGGAGCTGACAGGGGAGTCCCGTGCAAGATGTGAGGTCACAGACGAAATGCTTTCGCTGCTGGATGTGCTGGTGGACGGAGAATTTGTAGAACCGCTTCGCAATCTGTCTCTGCGGTTCCGCGGCTCTGAAAATCAGCGGATTCTCGATGTGCGGAAAAGTCTGGCAGCCGGCAGTCCGGTCCTTTGGAGATAACATTTCCGATCAAAAACTGAGCCCCGAAGCATTCATTTTGCTTCGGGGCCTTTTCTGTGGTTAAGAATCTTGCAGATAGCGCTGCACCTGTTTATGGCGCTTGATGTCAACCATGGCATCAATCACGACACCGTCTCCTGTGTATTCTTCTGAAAAGATTTTGCCTTCATCCCGTAAGCATTGCAGCAGACTGCCTTCGGAATAGGGGATGCAGAGCGTCATGCGTTTGGCTGTCTGAGGCAGCGTGCGGGAGATCATCGACAGCAGAGTGTCAAGGCCGTAGCCGGTTTTGGCACTGATCCAGACAGTGTCCGCTTCGTCACGCATCGGAATGTCTACCAGATCTGATTTGTTCAGAACATGAATCTGCGGGATTTCAGCACAGCCAAGCTCTGTCAGTAAAGACTGCGTAATCTCCATCCGCTCACGGATATCCGGCTCGGAAGCGTCCAGCACATGGAGAATCAGATCGGCCTGTGCAGTCTCTTCCAGCGTGGAACGGAATGCCTCCACGAGATGATGGGGGAGCCGGCGGATGAATCCGACTGTATCAGACAGCAGCACGGAACGGCCGTCCGGCAGCGAAAGCGCTCTGGCCGTCACATCGAGCGTTGCAAAGAGCTTGTTTTCGGTCAGGACGCCTGCCTGTGTCAAAGTGTTAAACAGTGCAGACTTTCCGGCGTTGGTATATCCGACGATGGAAACGGTCAGTACGCCGTCCTTCTTTCTGCGGCTGCCGATGAATTTCCGGTGCTTTTCCAGATCGCGGAGCTCATGCTCCAATGCGGTGATTCTTGTGCGGATGTGACGGCGGTCCGTTTCCAGTTTTGTTTCACCGGGGCCTCTGGTGCCGATTCCGCCGCCCAGACGGGAAAGTGCTGCACCTGCTCCGACCAGTCTGGAAAGGCGGTAACGGTACTGTGCGAGCATGACCTGTACTTTTCCTTCTGCTGTCCGGGCACGGCCGGCAAAAATATCCAGAATCAGCATGGTACGGTCGATGACCTTACAGTCAGCCTGTTCCGAGATATTCCGGATTTGCATACCGGTCAGCTCCAGATCAAAAATCAGCATTTCTGCTTCGGTGAACAGCACAAGCTCTGCAATTTCTTCGAGCTTGCCGCTGCCGATGCAGGTTGCCGATTCCGGAGTATCCCGCGTCTGAATGACGGTACGGAGCACTTCACATCCGGCGGTATCAGCCAGAGCTTCCAGCTCCTTCATGGACTGTTCCGCGTCATATTCACCGGTATTCAGTCCGACCAGAATGACGCCGTGGGCCGTTTCCTGCTTTCCGATTTCGTACATGATATCACCTCATTTTGCTGCATTGATTATACCATATTCCGGAAAGCTTGTCAAATTAAAAAATGGCTGTGTAATTCAGCCGGAGCCAAATTACACAGCCAAGGGGGGAGCTAATTAGCTGAACGACCAGCTGTCGAACTCAAGCTCGCCGCTGAAGACGAAGCAGATGTTCTTTGTCCCGGTCATGTTCAGTGTCGGGAAGGTGACTTCTCCGTTCGAGCCAGCAGGAATTTCTGCGTAAGCAAATGCTTCACCGCTCGGGCTGCCAGTCGTAACTTTGATGACTGCGCCCTTCGAGGAGGAGGCTTTCACAGTGATGCTCTTGCATCCCTTATCAAAATTTACCCCATTTACCTTGATCCAGTCGCCGCGCTGAATATCTGTCACAACAGTATCACCGACGCCCTTGATCTGAATACCGCCCTGGTTAGCCATTGTCTCAGCCTGAACCGTCTCATATGGATTCAGTGTCTCAAGCTGACTTACACCGGTCTGTGAACCGTTACATGTAATCACACCGTTGCTTATACTTGCTTTATCGATACAGGGTGATCTGTAGTTACGACCGTTGCCGCCGTTAACGCCCATACGCATCTCAAGCTGACGTGAGTGGTAAAGAACATAGTAGTTGCCCTTGAATTCGATGATCGAGTGGTGGTTGTTACCGCCGTTGTCAAGTCTCTGTGTACCTGTGTTCTTGAATACAACGCCCTGGTATACATAATCAGCGAGCGGATTCTTTGATGTCATGTAACCGATATCAGCATTGCTGAATGAATGGCCGTTAACATTTGTACCGCCGGGAACATCCCAGTTGTGGCAGAATGAATAGTACCATGTATCGCCGATCTTGATCATGCTGGAGTCTTCGAAGAGGTAAGGTGTACCGGGGTCGATCGGTGTGCCTACGATAGAGATCATGTCATCGCCAAGCTTAGCGATACGTCCCTGCTTTGTCCAGGCTTCCTGTCCCTTGTTAACACCGCCGCCGTATGCAATGATAGCTGTATCTGTGTCAGGATCATAATAAACGCCTGGATCGAAGAGCCACTTTACATCACTGTTAGGTGTGCTTCTTGAAATAAGTTCGTGTCCAAGAGGATCCCTTACATTCTTGGTGAATGTCGGATCATCAGCTGTGATAACACCGATACCTGAACCGTTGTTTGCAAAGTAAAGGAAGAACTTATCCTCTCCTTTGATAGTTTTCCATGCAGCATCAGGAGCCCATGCGTTATTAGCCCATCTTGCAATAGGAGTGCCGTTAACTCTTGTTTTTGCAACAGGGATCTGACCGTGATCTGTCCAGTTTACAAGGTCTGCCGATGATAAGCAGTTGATATAGCCTGAAGAATAATCGTTTTCGATGATTCCACCGTTCTGGTATACGAATTCATCAGCTGTTTTGTAAACATAAAGTCTGCCGTCATATACGAGCCAGCCCGGGTCAGCACCGAAACGCTGTGTATAAAGCGGGTTGTTCTCATTGTCTTTCTTATAGGAGGTAGCATAATTAATGTTCATGAATTCCTTGGCCATTTCTTCAAAATTGACCTTGCGCTCCGCAACCGGGAACTTGTCAATCTTGGCCAGCAGGAAATCAGCGAGATATCCGATGTCCGCGGAATCAACTTCGCCGCTCTGATCGACATCGGCAGCGCGCTCTGCTCTGGAATCTGCAAAGCTCTTCAGCAGGCCGCGCTTTGCCAGCGCAAGGTCTTTTGCAGTCAGGACGCCGTCCTTATCGACATCGCCGAGGATGAACGGTACGGACGCGCCGGCGCCGTTGATCTTCGTGTCCTTCGGTGCACCGATCACTTCGTCAACATAGAAGCTCGTGGTCGCACCGTCGCACTCGAAGTAGATCGAAACATCCGATGCGTTGGACGGAATCTCAAACGAAGTGTTTGCAAGCTGAACCCATTCGCCCTTGCTCACTTCTGCAGAAGCGATCTTGACATACTTGGCTTCAGTGCCGTCGTTGTACTGCATCGTGAAGTGAATGATCTCGCTCGAAGAACCGGAATCATACATTACATTACCGCTGAAGCTGTACGATTCGCCGGCTTTGAAGGTAGCAGAGCTCAGCGGCATAGACGCGCCGTGATAGGCTTCCGATCTGTCGCTGACATACAGAGACTTGCTGCCTGCGAATGCCGCAGAGGAGGAAGATGTGACAGACTCACTGCCGATTCTGCTGCCGAAACCGTCAGTGCCGGATTCAAAGGTGCAGTGGAACCAGTAACCGTCGCTGTCAACTTCCGGCTCAGTGATGACAAAGTCATCTCTGAACTTCGTGCCGTCGCCCCACTGAGACTCCGGAACCAGAGAGATCAGTGCATTGTATGCAGCTTTGGGCTGAGGTGTGCTGCCGTTGTTGCTGGAGGTATAAAGCAGACCGTTGCTGCCCTGAGACAGCCAGGAGTGTCCGTCATCCGGTCCCCAGACCTGGAACAGCGTCACTCTGCCGGTAGACTGCGGGTTGGAGTTCCAGTCAAGAGCTGCCTGCAGAATTGCAGAATACTTCTTGGCCTGATCCTCATCGGAGAAGCGGGTGCCGTTGTCCTGGCAGCTGACATCCAGCTCGGTGATCTGGACATCCACGCCAAGATTCAGGTACTTCTTCATTGCGGTGACATAATTGTCCACGCCGGACCAGCCGGACCATGCCGCATTGACATGAGACTGCATTCCGACACCGTCAAGGTTGCCGGC
>JAILIG010000181.1 GCA_024695445.1 Oscillospiraceae bacterium | reverse complement strand
ATGCTGTAACGCACGGTGGCGCCCTCCTCAATCGTCACGCCGCCGAAGATGACGGAGAAATCGACCTTTCCGCAGATGACGGAGCCTTCGGTAATCATCGCATTCTCGATTTCGGCAGTCTCGCCGATGTACTGCGGCGGACGGTTGTTGTGTCTGGAGTAGATGCGCCAGTCCTTGTCGTAGAGGTCAAGCGGCATGGAGGGTGCCAGCAGGTCCATGTTGGCGTCCCAGAGCGAATCAAGCGTGCCGACATCCTTCCAGTAGCCCTCAAAGGTATAGGCAAAGAGGCGTTCGCCGTTTGCGAGCATCGCGGGGATGATGTCCTTGCCGAAGTCCTTGGAGCCGGTGTTCGCGTTTTCGTTCTCGATCAGGTACTTCTTGAGCTTTGCCCAGGTAAAGACATAAATGCCCATCGAAGCAAGCGTCGATCTCGGCACGGCGGGCTTCTCCTCAAAGTCCGTGATGCGCATTTCGCCGTCGCAGATCATGATGCCCAGTCTGGACGCCTCCGAGCGCGGGACATCGAGCACGGCGATCGTCAGGTCGGCCTTCATCTTCTTGTGGTAATCGACCATTTTGGAGTAGTCCATCTTGTAGATGTGGTCACCGCCCAGCACGACGACATATTCCGGATCGTAGCGCTCGATGAAGCTGATGTTCTGGTAGATCGCGTTTGCGGTGCCCTCATACCACGATGCGCCGGCATTGCTCTCGTAGGGCGGCAGCACATGGACGCCGCCGTTCATCTTGTCGAGGTCCCACGGCTGGCCGTTTCCGATATAGTCATTCAGCACGAGCGGCTGATACTGCGTCAGCACGCCGACCGTGTCGATGCCGGAGTTCGTGCAGTTGGAAAGCGGAAAGTCGATCAGGCGGTATTTTCCGCCGAACGGCACCGCAGGCTTTGCCATGTCCTTGGTCAGCGCGTAAAGTCTGCTTCCCTGACCGCCTGCCAGCAGCATTGCGACAACCTCTTTTTTAATATACATTCAAAAACGCCTCCTTGCGATTATGCTTTTTCATCTGTTGCTTTTTTCGGTCTGCCGCGTCTGGTTTTTTCTTCCGTGACAGGTTTTTCCGCAGTCTTCTTTGCGCGGGACTTTTTCGGCTTTTCCTCGCCGGCCGGTTTTTCCGCGGCCTTCTTTGCGCGGGACTTCTTCGGCTTCTCTTCCGCGGCAGGTTTTTCCGCAGTCTTCTTTGCGCGGGACTTCTTCGGCTTTTCTTCCGCGGCGGGCTTTTCCGCAGCCTTCTTTGTGCGGGATTTCTTCGGCTTTTCCGCGCCGGCGGGCTCTGCCGCTTTCTTGCGGGTGTTTTTCTGCTTCAGTTTATAGTACTGCACAGAGAGCGGCGGGAGCGTCAGCACGACGGACTGGTCAAAGCCGTGCATTCCGTATTCCTCGACCGGAACATTCTTGGGCGCGATGCCGCTGCCGCCGAATTCCTTTGCATCGGAATCGAACACGAGCTGATAGCTGCCCTTGAACGGCACGCCGATGCGGTAATTCTCGCGGCGGACCGGCACGAAGTTGCAGACCGCAACAATCTCGCTGCCGTCGTCGGCGATGCGGCGGAACGCGATGACGCTCTGCCGGTAGTCGTCGTTGGAGATCCAGCTGAAGCCCTTCCAGGAGTCGTCATTCTCCCAGAGCGCGGGCGTGGTCAGGTAGAATTTGTTGAGCGCCTTTGAGAAGGCCAGCAGGCCGCTGTGATTCGGATAGTCCAGCATGAACCATTCGAGCTGCGACTTGTAATCCCACTCCCGGCGCTGTCCGAACTCCTGCCCCATAAAGAGCAGCTTCTTGCCCGGATGCGCGAACATATAGCAGAGAAATGCGCGGTACGAGGCGAATTTGTCGCCGTCCAGACCGGGCATCTTCTCGATCATCGAGCACTTGCCGTGAACGATCTCATCGTGCGAGATCGGCAGGACATAGTTTTCGGAGAAGCAGTAGAAGAACGAGAAGGTCAGCTTGTCATGATTGAATGCGCGGTACAGCGGATCCATCGACATATACGACAGCATATCGTTCATCCAGCCCATGTTCCATTTGAAGTTGAAGCCCAGACCGCCGATGTCGGTCGGCTTGGTGACGAGCGGCCACGCGGTGGATTCCTCCGCGATCATCAGCACATCGGGATGCCGCGCAAAGACGGCTTCGTTGAGCTGCTTTAAGAAGGCGACCGCTTCGAGATTCTCTCTGCCGCCGTTGACATTCGGGCGCCACTCGCCGTCGCGCCGATCGTAGTCGAGGTAGAGCATAGAGGCGACCGCATCCACGCGCAGGCCGTCGATGTGGAATTCGTCGAGCCACCAGCACGCCGAGGAGATCAGGAAGGAGCGGACCTCCGGACGGCCGTAGTCAAAGACTCTGGTACCCCAGCCCTTGTGCTCCTGCTTGAGCTGGTCGGTGTACTCATAGAGACATCCGCCGTCAAATTCATAAAGACCCTGCTCGTCCTTCGGGAAATGCGCCGGCACCCAGTCCAGGATGACGCCTATGCCCGCCTGGTGGAACATATCCACCATTTTGCGGAAGTCGTCGGGCGTGCCGAAGCGCGAGGTCGGTGCGAAATAGCCCGTGACCTGATAGCCCCACGAGCCGTCATACGGATACTCCGTCAGCGGCATGAACTCGATGTGCGTATAGGACAGCGACTGCATATACGGGATGATGCGCTTTGCAAATTCCGTATAGCTGAGCGGATTGCCGTCCTCATAGGTCTGCCAAGAGGCGAAATGCACCTCATAGATGTTGACCGGGCTCTTATAGATGTTTGACGCAGCCTTTTTCTTCTGCCACGCCGCATCCTTCCAGCGGTACTTCGAGGCATAGAGCTTGGTCGCGTTCTGCGGCGCCGTCTCGTAGTGCATCCCGTAGGGATCGTTTTTGAGCAAAATTGCGCCGGCCTGTGTCAGGATGCTGTACTTATAAATGGTAAACTGCGGCAGCGCGGGAAGCTTCAGCTCCCAGACGCCGTCCGCGATTTTCCGCATCGGATCCGCGTGGTGGTTCCACCCGTTGAAATCGCCGACCACCGAGACATTGACGGCGTTCGGTGCCCAGACGCGAAAGACGGTATATTCCGTCTGTCCCTCCCGGACGGAATGCGCGCCGAAGAAGCGCTGTGCATCATAGTTTCTGCCCTGATAAAAGAGGTGCAGCGGAAAGTCGTTGAAATTTTGTTGTTCTGCCGTATTCATGCTTTCACTCCCGTCCGGTAAACCGTGCCTGCCGGACTTGTCCTTTCTTCAGGATTTCTGTGCCGATACTGTTTCCTTCCTGAACGCACACAGTGCGCCGTATATACATTTTACCATAAATCCCCGAATTTATCAAGCGTTTCTTGTGCAATCCCTTGAAATTCAGAATATCGCCCATTTTTACCGGCACGATTTGTGCAATTTGCAGAGGGAATCCGACAGAGTGTGAACATTCTGTGTATATTTTGAATACCGCAGCAGGCGGACCGTCAGCTCAGCGCCGCCGCAAGAACCGTCACATCGTCCCGCGGCGTCCCCTTTGCATCGCGCTGTGCCTTGGCACAGACCGTGTGCGCGAGCGTCTGTAAATCGCCGCCCTGCGCAAGCCGCTGCCGGATGTAGGGGTAGAGCGAATCGTCGAGGCCGTCCGAGAGCAAGAAAAGCATATCGCCGCGTTCGAGCCGCAGCACGGTCGTATAGGGCTGCGCCTTCGGCAGAATGCCGATCGGATCGGTCGCCGCCTGACAGAGCGTGATGCGCTCGCCGTGCTTGATGAGCGTCGGGCCGGCGCCGTATTTATACAGCGTCACGGCGGCGGTTTCGGTGCAGATTTTTGCGACATCAAGCGTCGCAAAGCGCTCCTCACCCGATTTGGTCAGCATGATCGCATTGACGATGGCCGCCGCAGCCTCACAGTTCACGCCGGACTGCACCAGCGCCCGGAAGTTCGAGAGGACGATCCGCGCATCGACGGCGGCGTGCCGTCCGGAGCCCATGCCGTCCGAGACCGCGAGATAGACCGCGCCCTCGCCGTCGGTGAAGGTGTCCCAGCAGTCGCCGCAGGGCTCGTCCTCATGCACCGCGCACTGCGCCGCCGCCGTCGAAACGGTATATCCGCCCGCGCTTTGCAGAATGATCCGGCGCTCGCCGCCCGCCGTCTCCTCCCCGCAGACGGTCAGGGGCTTTTGCAATGCATCCTGCAGACAGGCCGCCACGGCGCCGCTGTCGGTCTGCTCGTCCGCGGGGAGATACAGCTCGATCAGCAGACGGTGCTTTGCCGGAACAGAAACAGACGCCGCTTCATACGGAATGCGGCAGCGGTCGAGCGTTTCCGCGACCAGGCGCGTCAGCTCCCTGTGGCCGGTGCGCTGTGTCTGCTGCCCGATCCGGTGCAGCAGCTCCTCGGTCATGCGCATCTGCGTGAAAAGCATGGCCTGCGATTCCCGCAGCCTTGCCGTCAGCACCCGTGCCGCGGCGTTCTTCCGCTTGACGCGGGTAAATTCCTCCGTGATGCGCTCCGGCTTCAGACAGCCCTCCGGCGGGCAGAGCGGCGCCGTCAGCTCAGCGGCAGACATCTCCCGGAAGCAGCGCTTTGTCTCGGCGCCGTCGTTTTCCCAGCAGGTCGCACGGCTCCGGCACTTGCTGCACACCGCCTCGCTGACCGTGTCGGCAGGATCGGCGGGGATGTCGTTTCTTGCGAGCATATTGGCAATGCGCTCCGCCGAGCCGCGCACGCCGGCGATCGAGCCGGAAAGGAATTCCATTCTGGCACCGGTCAGTGCGGCAAAATCTGCTTCGGCATCGCTGAACCGGAACAGCGCGTCCGCGAGATCGCCCGCAGGCACCGCCAGAAAGAGCAGCCCGCCGAGCACAAAGCTGAGAAAGACCGCAGCCGCCGACGCCTGCCGCGCAGAGAGCATCAGCCCGATGCCGGCCGCAGCCTGCATGAATACAAACAGTACGCCGCGGCCTTTTCCGGAGAGATACCCCGCCGCAAGCCCGGCCGTCGGCAGCACCGCCGCAAATCCGGCGTATTCCGTCCCGGCGAGCAGCATCGCGCAGGCGGCCAGCGTCCCGCAGATCACGCCGCCGGCCGTGCGGTAGCGTCTGGCGGCACTCAGTACGAGAAAGGCCGCCAGCATGGCTCCGAAATGGAGCATGAACAGGCGCAGCGAGCAGACCGCCGCGAGCGCAGCCGTGCCGCAGACCGCAAAGGGCAGCGCATCCGCGGGACGGAGCCGCAGCGGAAGCCCGTCCGCACAGCAGCGGAGCACCGCACCCGTACAGAGCGCCAGCAGTGCCGCCGCCAGTCCGCCGGCGAGCAGAACCAGCCAGTCCCCGGTGCCGATGATCCCGCCGATGCTGAAGATCAGCGCGGAGAGCAGTGTGCTGCCGCCGGCCAGTACCGCCGCACGTACCGGATTGCACCGGCTGCCGAGCAGCCAGCGGACCAGCACCGTCAGCGCAAGCGAGCAGACCGCGACCGGCGCGCCGCCGAGCATTCCGGTAAGGGCGTATGTAAAGAAGGTGCCTGCGAGCAGCGCCAGTGAGCAGGTCGGCGGCAGGGCGGCAGCCAGCGCCGTGTTCAGCGGGATCAAAAAGCCGTTGAAGCGTGCCGCCGCCAGCAGACACGCGCCGCCTGTGCAGAGAAGCAGCCCCGCCGTGCGCAGCACCGGCAGACGGAGCATTTCCCGATCGGGATGTTTCATGTCATCATTCCTCATTTCGTGTGCATTCGCGCAGCGTTTCCGCGCGCAGAATCATTATACCAGAAAGAATGTGCGAATTCTGTCAAACCGGCGCCCTTCTCTGCGGCAGCCGCTCCAGCCGTGAATTTTCAGACAAAACGGCCGCTTTGTCCAAACCGGCTTGACATTCCCCGTGATCTGTGGTATAATGACAGCACACCCTGTGCTGGCACACTGTGTGCTGAACAGGAAACGATGAAAGGGGCGCCAGAGCTATGGCGGAACCGCATACCGGTCTGATCCGGGACGAGATCTCGGAAAAAATCATCGGCATTGCAGCCGATCTCGCTAGAGAAGAAGGCGCACACCGCGTCAATGTCAGAAAAATCATCACCCGCCTCGGCGTGACGAACCGCGTCTTTTACAACCGCTTCAAAAACTGCGACGAGGTGCTGCGGATTGTCTATTCCCGCGCCGTCGTGCAGACCAGAGAGGCGATCGTGCCGGACTTTTCGGACCGCGAGAGCTTTGTCCGCTTCTGTCTGGATGCCGCCGAGCAGGTGCTCGTCTCCACCTACGATATGAAAATGCAGTTTTCCCGCTATGTGTTCGAGCACGATTCCCTGACCGAGGAAAACCGCCTCTGGTGGAAGGAACATATCATCCGGAATTATGAATACGCCCGCGCAAAGGGCTATGTCAGAGAGGCGGACACCGATGCGCTCTGCTACGCCATCTGGTGCTTCTGCCGCGGCTATTATGCCGATATCGCATCCCGCGGGCTGGAGAAGGCGGACGCCGTGCGCTATTTCCGCTTCGGCTTCGGATGTCTGCTGAACGGGATTCTGACACCCGACAGTCATTTAGAAGAAACAGAGGAGAATCAGGCATGAGCATCAGAATCATCGGAACCGGCTCGTATGTACCGGAGAAAATCCTGACCAACGACGACCTTTCAGAGCTGGTCGATACCTCGGATGAGTGGATCACCCAGCGTGTCGGCGTGAAGCAGCGCCATGTCTCCGTGAACGAGACCACCGCCGACCTCGCCGTCAAGGCGGCACAGCGGGCGGTTGAGGCCGCGGGTATCACCGCCGATGAGCTCGACCTGATCGTGACCGCAACCGTCTCGGCAGACAGCCTGTGCCCGTCCACGGCGGCGCTCGTGCAGGCGGCGATCGGCGCGAAATGCCCCGCCTTCGATGTCAGCTCGGCGTGCAGCGGCTTTCTCTTTGCGCTCGATACCGCGGCGGCCTTCGTCGCACGCGGCGGCATCCGTCACGCACTGGTCATCGGTGCGGAGCGCCTGAGCCGGATCGTCAACTGGACCGACCGCTCGACCTGCGTCATCTTCGGCGACGGCGCCGGTGCGGCAGTCGTCGCGCCCGGAGACAACTACCTCGTATCGCATCTGTTCACGCAGGGCAATGACGATGTCATCTCGATTCCCGCTGGCCCGGGCAATTCGCCCTTTTATGAGCGCGAGGAGCCTGCCCGCCAGATTAACATGAAGGGACAGGAGACCTTTAAGTTCGCCGTGCGCCGCATCGCGGACGACATCCGTCTCGTCACGGCCAAAGCGGGCATCACGCCCGAACAGCTCAAATACATCGTGCCGCATCAGGCAAACAGCCGCATCATCGACCTCGCCGCCAGAAAGCTCGGCGTGCCGATGGAGAAATTCCGGCTGAACATCGACCGCTACGGCAACACCTCCTCCGCAAGCGTCGCCATTTCGCTCGACGAGCTGGTGCGGAGCGGGGAGCTTCAGCCGGGCGACCTGATCGCACTCTGCGCCTTCGGCGGCGGCCTTTCCAGCGCCGCCTGCGTCATCCGCTGGTAATCTGCCGGAACCGGCAGCACCATATATATTTAACAGGGAGGAAATCATTCATGGACAGCGCAAAAATCATTGAGGTACTCGCAAATCACCTCGAAATGGATCCGTCTGAAATCACCGAGGACACCACCTTTGCAGAGCTGGGTGTCGATTCGCTCGAAGCCGTCGAGATCATGATGGAGATGGAAGACGAGCTGGGCGTCGGCGAGATCAACCCGCAGGAAGCCGGCAAGTCCGTCAAGGAACTGGTTGCGTACATCAACTCCAAACAGGGCTGATTCTATGCGGCAGACAGCAGAACTCTGCGATCTGCTCGGCATCCGGTATCCGGTGCTGCAGGGCGGCATGGCGCACATCTCGGACGCCCGCCTTGCGGCAGCGGTCTCCGAGGGCGGCGGACTCGGCATCATCTCCGCAGCCCACGGCGATCCGGAGCGGCTCGCAGCTCAGATTGACGAAGCACGCGCAATGACTGACAAGCCTTTCGGCGTGAATCTCATGCTGCGCGGTGAACATATTGATGCACTCGCCCGCGTCATCGCGGAGAAAAAGGTCGCCGTCGTCACGACGGGCGCCGGCTCTCCGACCGAGTATATCCCGATGTGGCGCGAAGCGGGCGTAAAGGTCATCCCCGTGATCTCCACGGCGGCAATGGCACAGCTCATGGAAAAATCCGGCGCCGATGCGGTGGTTGCGGAGGGCACGGAGTCCGGCGGCCATGTCGGTGAAATGACGACGATGGCGCTGGTGCCGCAGGTCTGTGACGCGGTCTCGATCCCGGTCATCGCGGCAGGCGGCATCGCGGACGGCAGAGGCGTCGCGGCGGCGATCATGCTCGGCGCGGTCGGCGTCCAGCTCGGCACACGCTTTCTGGTCGCCGAGGAGTGCAGCATTCATCCCGAATACAAGGCGAGAGTGCTGAAGGCCAAGGACAGCTCCACGATCGTGACGGGCAGACGGCTCGGACATCCCGTCCGCAGCCTGAAAACGGCGTTCTCCCGCGCCTATGCGAAGGCGGAGTACACCGATATTTCCGATGAGGACTTAGAGGCCATGGCGGTCGGCACGCTGCGTGCGGCGGTCGCGGACGGCGATGCGAAAAAAGGCTGCTTCCTTGCGGGGCAGATCTCCGGCATGGTCAGCCGAGAACAGCCCGCGGCGGAGATCGTCGCGGAAATCATGACAGAGGCGGAGGCGCTTCTGAAAAAGGGAGCAGAATAATGGGCAAGACAGCATTTCTCTTTGCCGGACAGGGCGCACAGTATCCCGGCATGGGACAGTCGCTCTGCGAATGCAGTCCGGCGGCAAAGGCGCTCTATGACGCAGCCGAGGCCATCCGTCCCGGAACGGCGGCACAGTCCTTTGCAGGCACGCCGGAGGAATTAAAGCGTACCGAGAACACCCAGCCCTGCCTGTATCTGGTCGATCTGGCGGCGGCGCTGGCACTCGAAGAAGCCGGCGTTCACGCGGACGCGGCGGCGGGCTTCTCGCTCGGCGAAATCGCGGCACTGGCATTTGCGGGCGTCTACTCCGCAGAGGACGGCTTCCGCATCGTGACGGAGCGCGGCAGACTCATGCAGCAGGCGGCGGAAGCGGCCGACACCGCAATGTGCGCGGTCGTGAAGCTTGATGCACAGACCGTGGACCGCACTGCAAAGGAATTTCCGCAGCTGTATGCAGTCAACTTCAACTGCCCCGGCCAGACGGTCGTCTCCGGACTGCGCAGCAGTATGCCTGCGTTCCAGGAGCAGATCAAGGCGCTGGGCGGCAGATGTATCCCGCTGGCGGTCAGCGCGGCCTTCCACTCGCCGTTTATGGCGGAGGCCTCGGCTGCCTTCGGCAAAGCGCTTTCGGCTTATACCTTCTCGGCCGGCAGACTGCCGGTGTATGCAAATCTCACTGCAAAGCCCTATGCGGCGGCACAGACGGCGGAAACCATGTCCGCACAGATCTGCAGCCCCGTGCGCTGGCAGGAGACGATTGAAAACCTGATTGCGGAGGGCTTCACGGACTTCATCGAGGTCGGTGCCGGCAAGACGCTTTCGGGACTTGTGAAGAAAATCTCGGCGGATGTGCGCATCTTCAATGCGGAAAATGCGGAGACGCTCGCCGATACGGTAAAGGCGGTGCAGGAATCATGCTGAACGGAAAAGTCGCGGCCGTCACCGGCGGTGCCAGAGGCATCGGCGCGGCGGTGTGCAGAAAGCTGGCATCTCTCGGCGCGGACATCGCGGTCATTGACCTGACAGCCTCCGAAAACGCGGAGGCGCTGGCGGCGGAGCTGACGGCACAGTACGGAGTGTGCGCAAAGGTCTACGCCTGCAATGTCTCCGATGCGGAGCAGTGCAAGGCAACGGTCAAGGCGATTCTCGCCGATTTCGGCGCCCTGACGATTCTCGTCAACAACGCGGGCATCACGCGGGATTCCCTGATGCTCTCGATGAAGGAGGCGGACTTCGACGCCGTCATCAACACGAACCTGAAGGGCGTCTTCAACATGACGCAGGCGTGCTACCGCCCCTTCATGAAGGCGAAGTACGGCAAGATTGTCAATCTCGCATCCGTTTCGGGAATGCTCGGCACCGCGGGACAGGCAAACTATGCCGCCTCAAAGGCCGGCGTCATGGCGCTGACCAAGGTCACGGCGCGGGAGCTGGCATCGAGAAATGTCACCTGCAATGCCGTCGCGCCGGGCTTCATCGCAACGGACATGACCGCCGCCATCAGCGACGAGGCGACGGAAAATTATCTGAAGTCGATTCCGCTGGGACGCGCCGGCAAGCCGGAGGATGTCGCAAACCTGATCGCGTTCCTGGCATCGCCGGAATCCGACTATCTCACCGGCGAGGTCATCCGCATTGACGGCGGACTGGCGATTTCCTAATGCGTTCAGATTCGGAGGTTCATATGGCAAACAGAAGAGTAGCAGTCACCGGCATGGGTGCAGTCACCCCGATCGGATGCGATCTGGCATCGTTCTGGGCGGGACTCTGCGCCGGCAAAAACGGCATTGATTTCATCACGCGGTTCGATGCCTCCGAGCTGAAGGTCAAGCTCGCCGCCGAGGTGAAAGACTTTGATCCGAAGCAGGTTCTCGATGCAAAGCTCGTGCGCCAGACCGACCGCTATCAGCAGTATGCGCTGGCGGCGGCGGAACAGGCCGTTCAGGATGCCGGCATCGCGGGCAAGGCGGCGCCGGAGCGCTTCGGCGTGTATTTCGGCTCCGGCATCGGCGGCTTCGAGACCTTTGTAAATGAGCACAACACTTTGCTCAACCGCGGGCCTTCCCGTGTGTCGCCCTTTTTTATCACGAAAATGATCTCCAATATGGCAGCGGGACAAATTGCGATCCGCTACGGCGCACAGGGCCCCTGCCTCGACATCACAACGGCCTGCGCGACCGGCACCAACACGATCGGTGAGGCCATGCGCGCCATCCGGCACGGCTACGCCGATGTCATGATCGCGGGCGGCGCCGATGCGGTGCTGCATCCGCTCTCCATGGCAGGCTTCATCAACTGCCAGGCGCTGACCGAATCGACCGACAGAGATGCGGCTTCGATTCCGTTTGACAAGCGCAGAAGCGGCTTTGTCATGGGCGAGGGCGCAGGTGTGCTCGTGCTGGAGGAATATGAACACGCCGTCGCACGCGGCGCGCATATCTACGCGGAGGTTGCGGGCTACGGCTCGACCTGCGACGCTTTCCATGTCACCGCACCGGACGGCGAGGCCAAGGCTTCGTCCAAAGCGATTGCGGATGCCTTTGCCGAGACCGGCTTTGCGGGCAGCGCATCGGAAATCTACATCAACGCCCACGGCACCAGCACGCTGCTCAACGACAAAACCGAGACCGCTGCGATCAAGCGCGCCTTCGGTGAGGAGACTGCAAGGGCACTGCACATCAGCTCGACCAAGTCGATGACCGGTCACCTGCTGGGCGCAGCGGGCGCAGTGGAGGCCATTGCGGCAGTCAAGGCACTCGAAACCGGCATCATCCCGCCGACGATTAATTATAAAGAGCCCGATCCGGACTGCGATCTGGACATCACGCCGAACACCGCGCTGCATACGCCGGTTTCGCTGGCGCTCTCCACCTCGCTCGGCTTCGGCGGCCACAACGCCTGCATCGCATTCAAGAAAATATGAGTTCTGATTCTCTCCGCCGAAGCCGGGGAGAACCAGAAAAAAAGGAGAAATCGTCATGAACCGCACAGAACTGATGGAACTGCTCCCCCACAGAAACAGTATGCTGCTGCTCGACGAAGCCGAGCTGACCGACGGCGAGGCGCACGGAAAGCGGAAGATCACCGGTGAAGAATTCTTTCTGGACGGCCATTTTCCGGGGCATCCGGTTGTGCCGGGCGTGATTCTCTGTGAGATCATGGCACAGTCGGTCTGCGTCTGTCTGCCGAAGCAGTCTGACGGCGCGCAGCCGCTGACCTTCTTCACCGGCATCGACAAGGTGAAATTCCGCAGACCGGTCGTGCCGGGCGATACCTTCGAGACAAAGTGCAGCATCACGAAGTCCAGAGGCCCCTTCTACTGGGCAAAGGGCGAGGGCTTCGTGGACGGACAGCTCTGCGTCAGCGCCGAGTTCTCGTTCATGATTCAGAAGGCGGAGGAGCAGAAATGAGTATTTTAGACGGCATTCTGGGCGGCCGTGCCGCGGAACAGCAGCCGCCGAGAGTCTGCAAGAAATGCGGCACGGAAATCCCGTACCGGGACTGCGCCGCCAATCACTGCATCTGCACGGTCTGCGGCGCTTATTTCAGAATGCGTGCGGCAGAACGGCTGGACGAGACGGCCGATGCGGGCAGCTTCCAGGAAATTGACAAAAAGCTGCGCGGTAAAAATCCGATCGGCTTTCCGGACTATCAGGCGAAGCTCGAAAAAGCGGAGTCGGCCAGCGGCCTGAACGAAGGCGTGGTCTGCGGCACCGCGAAAATCGGCGGCAATGACTGCGGCCTTTTCATCATGGACTCCGCCTTTATGATGGGCAGCATGGGTACGGCGGTCGGCGAGAAGATCACGCGCCTCTTTGAGAAGGCTGCGGCCATGAATCTGCCGGTGGTCGGGTTCATCACTTCGGGCGGCGCCCGGATGCAGGAGGGAATGTTCTCTCTGATGCAGATGGCGAAGGTCTCCGGTGCCGTCAAGCGGCACAGCGACGCGGGCAATTTATACATCGCCGTGCTGACCGATCCGACGACGGGCGGCATCACCGCGAGCTTTGCCATGCAGGGCGATATCATCATCGCCGAGCCGAAGGCACTGATCGGCTTTGCCGGACAGCGCGTCATCGAGCAGACGACCGGCGAAAAGCTCCCCGCGGGCTTCCAGCGCTCGGAATTCCTGCTGGAGCACGGCTTCATCGACATGATCGAGGAGCGCCCGCGCATCCCGTATACACTGGCAAAGCTGCTCTCCCTGCACCGCAGAAATGCGGCGGGAGCATAACGGAAGGGAGGCCGGAACCGACATGGGACAGGCAGAGAACAAGACCGCCTATGAGCGCGTACAGGCTGCGCGCAGCGGCAAGCGCCCGATGGGAGCGTACTACATTGAGCACATGATCGACGATTTCGTCGAGCTGCACGGCGACCGCCGTTACGCGGACGATCCGGCAATCATCGGCGGCATCGGCTATATCAACCATATTCCCGTCACGGTCATCGCCATGGAACGCGGCGACACGATCGAGGAACGGATGCGGCGGCATTTCGGCTGCCCGAAGCCCGAGGGATACCGCAAGGCCCTCCGCCTGATGAAGGAGGCCGAGAAATTTCACCGCCCGGTCATCTGCTTGATCGGCAGCTCCGGCGCGTACTGCGGCATTGACGCGGAGGAACGCGGACAGGGCGAGGCCATCGCCGAAAACCTCTTTGAAATGATGGGGCTGAAAACGCCGGTCATCTCGGTGGTCGTCGGAGAAGGCGGCAGCGGCGGCGCACTGGCGCTCGGCGTCTGCGATACCGCCGTCATGCTCGAAAATGCCGTGTACTCGGTCATTTCGCCGGAGGGCTGCGCAACCATTCTCTGGAAGGATGCCTCGAAGGCGGCGGAAGCGGCAGAGCATCTGCGGCTGACCTCGTATGACCTGCTGCAATTCGGCATCATCGAGAAGCTGATTCCGGAGGAGGGCAAGTCCGACCGCGAAATCTGCTCGGAGCTAAAGCACTTCCTGCTCGCGGAGATCGGACGGCTGTCGAAGCTTTCCCCGGAGGAGCTGCTCTCCGCACGCTATGAAAAATTCAGAAAGATCGGCGCATGACGCCGGAAAGGAGCAACCCATGACTGCTGCAAAAATGCAGACAAAAGACCTTGCCGTGACGGCGCTCTGCACTGCGATCATCGCCGTGTGCGCACAGATTTCGGTGCCGCTGCCGTTCATGGTGCTGACGCTTCAGACCTTTGCGGTGGCCTTCTGCGGTTATCTGCTCCGCCCGAAGTTCGCGGCAATGGCGATTACGGTATATCTGCTGCTGGGCGCGGCGGGCGTACCGGTGTTTTCGTCGATGCGGGGCGGCCTTCATATGCTGACCGGGCCGACGGGCGGCTTTCTGATCGGCTTTGTTCCGATGATTCTGCTCTGCTCACTGAGCCGGAAAAAGATACCGGCGTTTCTGCTGGGCGTGCTGGGACTGGCGGTCTGCCATCTGGCGGGCACGGTGCAGTATATGCTGCTGATGCACATTCCGTTTCCGGCGGCGCTGCTGAAGGTTTCGGTGCCGTTTCTGGCGAAGGATGTTCTGAGTGTGCTGGTCGCGCTGATGCTGGCGGCAAGGCTTCGCCCGCTGCTGGCCGGCAGCCGGAGCTGAAGATTCTGTCAAGCCTTTTTCACAGAGCCCGCGCCGGCGCTGACTTCCCGTTCGGCAGCGGCTTACGGAAAAAACGAATCAGGGGGACGCTCTCGAATCGCAGGGCGTCCCCTTTCCTGATTCCCTGACGCCGGCACTGCCGGCGCGCGTCCGGTCATTGGCAGCGCGGCCGCCGCGCCCGCATTCATCATTCCGCCGTCCGCCGCATATATTATCCCCGGACGGGAGGTGCCGCAACATGAACGAAACCGTTTCCCCCGCGCACAGCGCCGTGCTCGAAAACCGCTCCTTGCTCACGCTCACCGGCGTCAACGAAATCGTGCGCTTTGACGACCGCGCTGCCGTACTCTTTACCGCGCTGGGCGAGCTGACCGTGCTCGGCCGGGATCTCAGTGTCAGCGAGCTCAGTACCGAATCCGGCGGGCTTCGGATCTCCGGCGAGATCTCGGTGCTCCGCTACGGCGACCGCGACCGGTGCGCGTCCCGCGGCTTCTTCGGGAGGCTTCTGCGTTGAACGGGCTCACCGGACAGATCGCCGCGGTCTCCGAGGAGGCCCGGATGTTCCTGCTCAGCGTCCTGCTCGGCCTGCCCGCCGGTCTGCTGCTGGATGCCCTGCGCCTGCTGCGCGCCCTGATTCCGCACGGCGCCGCCGCGGTCTTCTTCGAGGACGCACTCTATGTCTTCTCCCTGATGCTGATGCTCCAGTGCGCCGCCCTGATGTTTCTGCAGGGCAGTCTGCGCCTTTATTGCGCCCTCGGAATGCTGCTCGGCCTCGCGCTCTATCTCCTGACCGCCGGCGCGGTCACCGGACGGCTTTTGCGGTCGCTGCGGCGGGCATCAGCCGTCATCCGCCGGCGAATCCGGCAAAAAGCAGCCCGCTTTTTTGTCAGAAAAAGCGAAAATCAGCGCGGAGAGTAAAAATTTTCAAAAACCTCTTGACCAATCGCCGTGATTGCGTTATAATAGAATGAGAAAAATATCGGACTTCGGTCCGCGACAGAACGGAGAAAGAACAATGGAACGCAATAAAGGTGAGCGCAGACGCAATCAAAAGGGACGGGGGCGCAATATTTTCGACTGGATCATCACGCGGATCGTGGTGGCAGCCGTGTTTATTGTCTGCATCGTCTCGATTGTCGTCACACAGGCAAATCTCGTTGACAAGCGGCAGGAGCTTGCCGAGCTGAAGGAGAAGATCGAGGCCGCCGATGCCGAGCGCATCGAGCTCGAAAAATTCGTTGAGACCGACGATCTGGCCGGCTACATGGAAAAGGCTGCGATCGAAAAGCTCAACTATGCCTATCCGAATGAGCGCCGCTTCTTCGACACCTCCAGAAACTGAGCAGAACAGCCGGCAGAGGCCGTGCAGAAGGGAACAATATGCAGCTGGAAATCGGATCCGTCCATGAGGGGCGCGTCAAGGGCATCACACAGTACGGGGCATTTGTGGAAATTTCGGCAGCGGATGAAACCGGTGCCGTGCGGACGGTCACCGGCATGGTGCATATTTCGGAGGTCTCTGACAGCTTTGTGCGCGATATTCACGAGCACCTGCAGGAGCAGGACAGCGTGCGCGTCAAGGTGCTGGCCTACACGCCGGAGGGCAGACTGAGCCTTTCCATCCGGAAGGCCGCGGAGCAGACGGCGGCGGAACCGCACGGCGAACAGTCCGGCGGCAGATCGCCGAAGCCGCGCCGTCAGGCAAAGCCTTATGTCTATGAGCCGAAGAAAACCGTGCCGCAGTCGGAGATGAGCTTTGAGGATAAGCTGCGGCATTTCACGCAGCAGAGCGAGGAAAAACGCTGTGAGCTTCGCCGCGGCAACGAACGGCGGGGCGGCTCACGAGGAGGAAGTGCCCGCGGGAACCGGAAGTCCTGAGCGGCCTCCCCTCCCTTTTTCTGATATTCCGTTTCAAAAGAGCCGATGTCTCCGGTGCGGAGGCATCGCTTTTTTTGTCATGAAGCACAGCGCCGGATGCGCGGAAGGAGAAATCTATGGTCAGGCTGAATGTCAAGCATTACCGGGAGCTGACGCTCGATGAGCTGTACGGGATTCTGCAGGCGCGCTGCGAGGTCTTTGTCGTCGAGCAGAACTGTCCGTATCAGGATCTGGACGGACTGGATCAGCGCAGCATCCATGTGTTCTACACGCGGGAGGACGGCTCTGTGGCCGGCTGTCTGCGGCTGTTCAAGCTGGACGGCGATGCGGACACGGTGCATCTGGGACGGGTTGTGACAACAGACCGCGGCACGGGACTCGGCGGAAAAATGCTGCACGAGGGCGTGGAACGCGCCAGAACAATGCTGCACGCAAAGAGAATCGTGCTGAAGGCACAGTGCTATGCGGAGGGCTTTTACGCCCGCGAGGGATTCAAGGTCTGCTCGGAGGAATTCATGGAGGACGGCATCCCGCACAGGGAAATGGAGCTGGTGTGCGGGTAAACACACATCAGGCAGCATGAGGAGCGAAGTCCGCCGCAGGCTTTCGCTCCTCATGCTTTGTTCTGAACGGTCTGCTACGTCAGACAGCCCGCAGAAACGCCTCCGCCTCTGCGGCCGTATTCATCACGGAGGGCGATACCCGCACCGTCCCCGCCGGTGCCGTGTTCAGGCTCTGATGCGCAAGCGGCGCACAGTGCAGCCCCGCACGGACACAGATTCCGCGTGCCGTAAGCCGCGCAGCCGTCTGCTCCGGTGCCTCTCCCTCCCTGAGAAACGAAATCACCGGCGCGTACTCCGCACCGTTTTCCCGCAGCACCCGGATGTCCGGACGCCGCCGCAGTCCGTCCAGCATCAGCCTGCACAGCGCCTGCTCGTGCCGCAGAATCTGCGCCGTTCCCCGCTGCATGACATACTGCATCCCCGCGTCCAGCCCCGCAATGCCCGGTACATTGACCGTTCCCGGCTCCAGCATATCCGGCAGGAAATCCGGCATCGTCAGCGATGCGGAGAGAGAGCCCGTTCCGCCCTGCATCAGCGGGCGCAGCGGAACCGTCCCGTCCGAAATCAGAATGCCGGTCCCCATCGGGCCGTACAGCCCCTTGTGCCCCGCCGTGCAGAGCAGCTGCATCCCGTCATCCAGCGTCACGGGCAGAATGCCGCAGCCCTGTGCACCGTCCGTAATCAGAATCAGACCGTTTTCCCGGCAGAACTCCGCAATCTCCCGCCGCGGCAGGATCTGTCCGGTCACATTGCTCACGGCCGTGCAGAGAACGGCCCGTGTCTCCCGCCGCAGATGCGTGCGCAGCTCCCGCAGGATTTGCTCCGTGTCGGCGGAAATGTGTGCGACGCTGTACCGGATGATGCCCGCCTCCGCCATTGCATAGACCGGCCTTGCGGCGGCATTGTGCTCCAGATCGCTGAGAATGATGTGATCGCCCTGCCGGAGCGTGCCGTATACCGCGAGATTGAGGGCGTGGGTGCAGTTCTGCGTAAAGACGATGTGCTCCGGCCGCGCACGGAACAGTGCCGCGGCCGTTTCCCGCGCATGATAGACCGTTTTTCCGGCGCGCACGGCCAGCGGATGACCGCCTCTGCCGGGATTTCCGCCCGCATCCCGCAGCGCGGCCTGTACGGCAGCAGATACGGCGGGCGGCTTCGGCCAGCTGGTGGCGGCATTGTCAAGATAAACCGGCGGCGGTCTCCGCCGGAACCCCGGATTCATCGGAACCCCTCCTTTTTCAGCTGCTCCGCAGCGGGATCCGCGCCGCCGAAAGCAGCGGATAAACCGCGGCGGGCACTGCGGCGGCGGTCAGCCGGAACGCACAGCCCTGCGGTGTCGTGATGCGCTGCACCTGACTGCGGATATGCGCCTGCTCCAGAATGTGCTTTGCCCGTTCTGCATAGGTTTCGGACGGCAGAATGAGCACGGTCTCGGTGTTCGGCATCAAGCCGTTCGCCTCCTTTCGCTCGGCTGCCGATTCGCCGGCAGTCTGCTTTATTCTATGCAGTCCGACAAATTCTGACACCGGCGGAGCA
>JAILIG010000179.1 GCA_024695445.1 Oscillospiraceae bacterium | reverse complement strand
CGCCGGCTCCCCCGCCGCTTGTTCCGCCTGCGGTTCCGGTCGATGTTCTACTCTCACAGTTTGCGATCCCGACCGTCCCGACCTCGCTGCCGAATCAGGCTCCGCCGGCTCCCAAGCCGCCTGTTCAGCCTGCGGCTCCGGTCGATGATGTACTCGCACAGTTTGCGATTCCGACTGTCCCGACCTCGCTGCCGAATCAGGCTCCGCCGGCTCCCAAGCCGCCTGTTCAGCCTGCGGCTCCGGTCGATGATGTGCTTTCGCAGTTTGCGATTCCGACTGTCCCGACCTCGCTGCCGGGTGTTGTGCCTTCTGTCGATCCGGCCGAGGATCTGCTCTCCAAGCTGACGCCGCCCTCTGCACCGCAGCCTTCTGCACTGGATGCGATCGCAAACAGCCTCTTTGATGCTGCGCAGAGTGCTGACAATACATCGGCAGAGGATCTGTCCGGTTCCGACAGCAGCTTTACCGCTACGGTTCCTGCAACGGAGGAAATCGTGGAGGTCACGCCGACGCCCGCACCGGACGGTCTGGAGCCCTTCATGAAGCCTTCTGCACCGGTCAGTGAGACCGATGATTTCTTCGTGATGCCCGGCGGACCTTCCACTTCGGATTCCATTCCGGATCTGACAATCCCGACGGTTCCGAGCACGGCAGCAGAAGCGAATCTGACTGTTCCGACGGAGATTCCGTCGGTCGAGGAGAATTCGATCCCCTCGCTGGATATCCCGCCGCTCCCGCAGCAGCAGCCGTATCCGACCGAGATGTCCGGATTCGGTATGCCGGCAGCACAGCCGATGCCGGGTTATCCGCAGCCCGATGCAGCCGCACCGGAAGCGCAGTCTGCACAGCCGGCTGCCTCCAAGCTGTTCTCTGCACCGCGTCCGGTCACGGCAGCCGCCCCCGGCACGCCCACACCGCTCTTTGTCGGTTACAGTGCAGACGGCAGACAGATTTTCCAGACCTACGATGCCATGGGCAATCCGATTCCGATTACCGAGCCGGTTTACAGCGCACCGCCTGAGCAGAAGCAGCCGCAGATCACGCCTGCTGCCATTGCCCGGGATGATGCACCGGTGCTCGACATCGAGGATCTCATGAGCGAAATGGGCATTGAAAATCCGAAGGAGAAAAAAGACTCCGGTTCCGTGGTGCATTTCACGGAGTACAAGATGCCCGATCCTGCCAAGAAAAAGCGCAGCGGCACTCCGAAATCGGCGGGCGAATCCAAGTCCTCCGGTCCGATCTCTGCGGCTGAGGCAAAGCGCCGCAAGAAGCTTGAGAAAATCAACAGCCAGTTTGAGCGCGATCTCCGCGCCCGCGGCATTGATCCTTCCACCGGTGCGTTTATCGGCAAAGGAAAGAAATAAATCCACTTCAAAGCAGCGTCCGGCGTGATGCTGCTTTGACTTTACAACAGGAGGTTTTATGGTACCATCCGTTTATCCGGAGAAAAATGCACCCGAACAGCCGGATGTCGTTCCGGCTGCCAGACGGGCTTATTCCGGTGCAATGCTGAATCTGCTGGTCTATGCACTGGTCGGTGAAGCATTGGCAATTCTCACGATTTCCATCTGGAAAATAACAAACCCCGGTCAGCAGCCCAGCATGACTGCGAGCTATCTGCTGCAGTTCATTCCGGTTTACGGACTCGCCTTTCCGCTCTATCTGCTGATTGCCCGCACGCAAAAGGCCGATCCGCCGGAAAAGCACAAGCTGTCTGCCGGACAGCTGATTTGCGCATTCCTGATGTCTATCGGCATTTCCGTCGTCGGTGCGATCATCGGTGTCATTGTCATCAGCATTTTGATGGCGCTGTTCGGCGTCGATACCGGCACAACCTTTTTGCAGGAGGGCGTGGTCAGTGACGGCGCACTCGTCCTGACCGTCATCGCCTCGTTTTTTGCACCGGTCGTGGAGGAAATGCTTTTCCGGAAAATTCTGATCGACCGCATCCGGAAATACGGAAATGTCGCAGCCATTCTCCTGTCCGGACTGCTGTTCGGACTGTTCCACGGCAATTTCACGCAGTTCTTTTTTGCCTCCATGCTCGGCTTCTTCTTTGCGTTTATTTATATCCGCACCGGCAACATCCTTTACACGATTCTGCTGCATTTCGGCATCAATTTTCTCTCATCCGGCATTGCAGGGACTCTGCTGCGGAGAGCCGATTTTGACGCAGAGGAGCTGATGACCGCCATTCTCCGGCTGGAGGTCGATAAGCTGCTCCCCTATCTGCCGCTCGGCATTTATATGCTCGTCTACTACGGGGCTGCGCTGACCGGCTTCATCCTTCTGATTATCTTCCGCAAACAGTTCCGCGTCGGGCCGTCAGAGCTCCAGCTTCCGAAGAAAAAGCGGTTCCCGGCCGCCTGCCTCAATCTGGGATGTGTCCTGTTTGTCCTGTTCTGCATCTCTCAGTTTGTGATCCGGACCGTCCAGAACGGCGCATAATCAAAAAAGGTCAGCCCCAAAAAGAGGCTGACCTTTTTCATGCTCAGTTTTTCTTGTTCTTGGATGCTGTTCCGCTTCCGGAACCGCCGTTCGGCGTCGAGCCCAGAGAACCGGTCAGATCCTCCAGACCGCCCAGCAGCATCGCAAACATCTTTCCGTACACATTCTGCGCAACGACCTCGGCTTTCCCCTCCTGATAGCCGGCAGGCATCCGGAACAGGCTCTCGTCAACCTGTTTCTCAAAGCGAACCGAAATTTCCATCTCCTCCTCACCGGTACCGGTTACATTGGAAATACCGATCAGATCACCGGACTCATCGTAATAATAACGGACCTTCTGCTCCTTATCATCGTCATCGTCCTTTGACAGATATTCCTCATAAGTGCGCTGAATCCCCTTGAACTGCTTTTTTCCGGTTCCGATGTATTTGCCCAGACCATCCTCGCTCAGAAGCGGCGTGTCATCGGTGTCGATCGGAGAATCGGACATATCATCAATCGCAGCATACTGCTTGTTTTCCTCGTCGAGCAGATAGGTCTTGCTGCCGTCTTTGATCATATTGATGCTGAACAGATTGGAAATCTTCATCACAAAGCGAAGCTTTTCATCTGCCACGACAACATCCAGTTCCACGGTCTGATCGCCTGTTTCTTCCGTCTGCTGCTGCATTTTCATGCGGACCTGACCGTCCTTGTAGTTCCGGATCCGGTCATAGAGCGCCTGTGTCAGCTTGCCCATTTCGTTCTTTCCGGCCTCGGTACCTGCGCTTTTCGATACGGTGGTTTCTTCCTGTACGGCGGACGAAGTCGTGGTCAGCTCCGTTGTCGTCAGTTCTGTCGTTGTGAGTTCTGTCGTTGTCAGTTCCGTCGTCGTTGCAGATGTCTCTGCCGAGGAGCTTTCCGCCGGTTTGCTGCTGTCATTTCCGCAGGCCGCGCAGGAGAGCAGCATCATCAGCGATACCGCAGTTGTCATGATTTTTTTCATAGATTCTTTCCTTTCTGGTTGTGTGTCCGGATGATGAAGTCCGGACAGTTATTGTTTCAGACCGGCAAGCATCTGAAGCAGATACGCAAGATCTGCACTGTCCAGTGCTGTACTGTCGGTCAGTTCGGCATTGATCAGGCCGGTTGCCGTAACGGTCACCTTGTCTTCGGCAAGGTACCGTGCGAGCAGAACCGCATCCGCAACCGCAACCTTTCCGCTGCAGTCCACATCACCGCGCAGAAGCTCTTCAGCCCCGGAAACGGTTGTTGTCTCCGTCGTGGTCGTGGTTGTGGTCGTCTCCGTGGTTTCGATCACCGCGGCATTTCCGAAATCAAAATTCTCATTGATCTCCGGCGCATTCTTTTTGATCTGCTCTGCCGCAGATACATCGCCGCCGTACTTCTCAACAAGCGGTGCCACAGCCAGCACGAAGCAGCCGTTGTAATCAAGGGCGGGCTCTGTGCAGGCGTAGGAGTTCTGATGGTCGTTATAGTCACCGCTGCTGTCCGGACCGCCGAGCAGAGCGCCGTACAGAATGTGTTTTGCCGCAGAGTTGTCTGCCGGATTGCCGTTGCCGGGATTCGAGGCACGGTGATGATAATGCGTCGGATAGCTCTCGCCGTACCCGACAAAATAGCTCTTGTACTTCGTGTTGGAATTGAGAATGCTGTCCATCTGGTGCTTGGCTGCATTTTCCAGCTCGCTGTCGCCGGTGCGCCATGCAACGCCCTGCAGTGCACAGTTATACCGCGCAGAGCCCCAGCCCCAGTTTGCTGCATACGAGAACGCCGAGAAACCGCTTCCGCCAGTGCCGCGCACCTCCAGCGCTGCCTCTTTGCGGTAGCGGTCGCCGTCAAAGCCGAGCTCACCCAGCAGCGCGGCATAGCCGCTGTAAAGCTTGCCCCAGCAATAGAGCCAGCCGTCGTACTCTCCGGTACTGTAAGACTTGTCACCGGTCAGCGTGGCAGGCGGCTGATATCCGGACGGAAGTGTTCCGCCGTTTTCTGCGAGATCACACCAAAGCCGGCCCCATGAGATGTCGTCTTTCAGCGATTCGCCGCCGTTATACATTCCGCCTCGTCCGGTCGCGTTGTAGGTAGGATATTTCTCGGCGAATGCGGCCAGAGCTTTGCCGTACTTCAGGCAGCTTGCTGCATAAGCCGGATCGTTCTTCTGAAACGCCAGTGCGGAAGACGCGAGCGCAGCTGCCATTTGTCCGGCGGAATCCGCAATCGGCTTGGACGGGCTTGCAAAAAAGACCGTCCGCTTCATCGTCTGTTCCTCCGGCACCGTCCAGATGGAATGGTCTTCGCTCTCCGACGCAACCTGATCGACATAGGCGATGACATTTCCGCTGTCGTCGAGGAAGGTCACTTTCATGAAATAATCGCACATATTCCGCAGAATATACTTCAGATGTGCGGTCGCATTCGCTTTTTCAAACGCATCCGGATATGAAAAATACGACCACGCCAGCGAAGTACAGCCGAATGCCATTGTCATCGAAAACTTGATATGGTCGCCGGCATCATGATAGCCGCCGGATGCGTCAATCACGGCGGAACCGCCGTTTGCAGCCTGAACAGCCGATTTTTCACTGCCGGACAGCCCGTCTGCATCATTCAGACTGACCTGACCGTCATAGGTGTGACAGTCGCCGCGCCATTTCAGCGGGCCGTCCGTGATGCCGGAGCCGCAGGCATTGGAATCGAAGAAATACAGTGAAAGCGCAAGCGCCTCCGTGTAGTTTTCATCGGCGGCAGAGGCGTGCAGAGCCCCAGGCGGTGAACCCGGTATTGCGGTTGTCAGCATGGCTGCAGCAAGCAGCGCTGCGGTGATCTTCTTTTTTCGGAACATTTCAAAATCCTCCCCTTTTCCGGATCACAGATTTGAGACGAATATCTGCTTTTGATCCGTTTTTTCTATATGCGAACGCGGATACGGCCCCAAAAGGCCGTATCCGTGTCGTAACCGTAATTTTAGCCGGACAGATCAGAAGCCTGCCAGAAGCTGGAGCAGTGCCACCAGATCATCCGAAGTCAGTGTGGAAGTATCGCCTGCGAGCTCGGCGTTGGACTTGCCCTGCGAGGTGACAACAACATTGTCCTCCGCGATGTAGCGGGCAAGCAGAACCGCATCCGCGATCTTGACATAGCCGTCGCAGTCCACATCACCGCGCTTGGTGGATTCCGGAGTATTTTCCGAGGAACTGGTCGTGGTGGTCGTAGTGGTCGTGGTCGTTGTCGTAGAAGAGCTGGTGGTAGAGGAGCTGCCGCCGCCACCGATTGCCGTCACATCTTCAAGCGTGGCGCTGGTCGGCCACCAGACGGTAATATACATCTGGCTGACACCGGACGGAACTTCACATTCAACCGTCATTTCGCCGCCGGACGGAGAGGCTGTCCACTTCGTGGAATTACCGTTGATCTCAAAGCAGCCGTTTGCTTCGGTATCCGCAGAATTGGTCTTGAGCTTGAAAATCAGCTTGCTTGCGCCGCCGGTCTGAACAACCCACTTCGGGTTGTTGTCCACATCGGATGCCTTGCTGAAGGAAACCGAACCGCCGCTCGGATTACCGCCGATCGTGGTGGAGGTCGTCGTGCTGCTGCTCTGGCTGTCCTGCGAAGAAGTCGTGGTATCG
>JAILIG010000173.1 GCA_024695445.1 Oscillospiraceae bacterium | reverse complement strand
TGCAATGAGGTTCCACCCGTTCCCATTCCGAACACGGCAGTTAAGCTCATTCGCGTCGAAGATACTTGGCTGGAGACGGCCTGGGAAAATAGATCGGTGCCGGCACCAAGCCAGAGATTTCCTTCTCTGGCTTTTCCTTTTATCGGGCCATTAGCTCAGTTGGTCAGAGCTCCCGGCTCATAACCGGTTGGTCCTGGGTTCGAGTCCCCGATGGCCCACCAGTGATGCAGCGTTCCGGCAAAACCGGGACGCTGTTTTCTTTGAGGCGCGGGGCGCCGCCGGCCGCTTGAATTCGCCGCCGGAATGTGGTATAATAAGGAGTAAACGGAGGGATTTTATATGCTGATGAACCTGCATACTCATACATATCATTCCTATGACGGTGCGGCCGAAACAGTCGCGGACCGGATCCGCACGGCAAAGCTGCTGGGGCTTCAGGTCATGGCGATCACGGACCATGTCGAGCTGAACCGCTACTATCCGGCGGCGCATTATCACGCCGAGGAGTCGGAGCAATTTCTTTATGATTTTGGGAAAACCTTTGCGGATTCCGTGGCGGAGACGGCAAAAGAACAGCAGAGCTGCTCCGGCCTGACGCTGCTTGCCGGCGCCGAGATCGGCCAGATGACCGCCGATGTGGAGCTGGCGCGAAAGCTTTACCGCGATCCGCGGGTAGACATCATTCTGGCGTCGGTTCACGAGATGCACGACCTGCCGGATTTCTACTTTCTTGATTACAGCAAGATTGACATAAAGCCGCTGATCGACGAATATTTTGAGGAGGCGCTCCGCACGGCGGCGCTGGACTGCTTCGATGTCATGGCGCATCTGACCTACGGCCTGCGCTATATCCCGCACCGGGAGGAATTTGACATCACGCCGTATTACCCCGTCATCGACGAGATTTTCCGCACACTGATCGCAAACGGCAAGGCGCTGGAGCTGAACGGCTCCGGTCTCAAAAAGGCCATTCCCTATACCGATCCCGATTTCACGCTGATTCGCCGGTACCGGGAGCTGGGCGGGCAATATCTGACGATCAGCACGGACACGCACGAGGGCGCCTTCCTCGGCTACCGGCTCGACGAGCTGGAGGACATGGCGCGTGCCGCAGGATTTACCGCGCTGACCTATTACCGCCGGCACGAGCCGGTACTGCTTCCGCTTTGAGGTGAAAACATGAGCATTTTCGATATTTTCAAGAAACTGGAATCGCAGCAGCCGGTCGTGACCGGTCCGCCGGAATGGATCATTGCGGGACTCGGCAATATCGGCGCTAAATATCAGAACACGCGGCACAACGCCGGCTTCCTGATGATCGACGCCTTTGCAAAGCAGAACGGCGCGCAGTTCGGCAAGCACCAGTTCCGCTCGAATACGGCGGTCTGCGAGTGCGGCGGGACGCGCTGCCTGCTGCTGAAGCCGGAAACGCTGATGAATCTCAGCGGAATGGCCGTCACCGAGGCGATGCAGTTTTACCAGATCCCGCCGGAGAAAACCCTCATCATCTACGACGACATCAACCTCGATGTCGGCGGCCTGCGCATCCGCAAAAAGGGCACGGACGGCGGCCACAACGGCATCAAGAACATCATCTACCTGTCCGGGGCGGACAGCTTCCCGCGCATCCGCGTCGGCATCGGAAAAAAGCCGCATCCGGACTACGACCTTGCGGACTGGGTGCTGTCTGCATTTACGGAGGCGGACTGCGAAATCCTCGCGGAGACTGCAAAAACGGTCTGTGAGGCGATTCCGCTGATTCTGTCCGGCCGCATTGATCTGGCCATGAGCCGCTTCAACGCCGGCAAGGCTAAGCCCGCCGCGCCGCCCGCGCAAAACGGAGAATGAGCCATGCGTTTCTTTCTGGATTCCTGTGAGAAGCTGCCTGCCGTCAGGGAGCTGCGCCGTCTGATCGGCAAAAAGGTGTCGCCGGTCTCACTGGTCGGCGTGTCGCAGATTCACCGGGCGCAGATCCTGCTGACGCTTTCGCAGGACCGCCCGCAGCTTGCCGTTGTTCCGGACGATGCGGCGGCCCGGCAGCTCTGCGAAGACATCAACTTTATGGCGGGGACGAGAACGGCGTATCCGTATCCCGCGAAGGAACTGAATTTCCTCGAAGCGGCGGGAATGTCCCGCGAATACGAGCAGCTTCGCATCAGTGCGCTCTCGGCGCTGATTTCCGGAGAATGCCGCGTGATTGCCGCCTCTGCGGAAGCGGCAATGCAGCTGACGCTGCCCGAAGCGGTGCTTCGCGCGCGGACTGTCCTGCTGAAAACCGGCGAAGCCTGTGACCGTGAGGCGCTTGCGGATGCGCTGACGGGCATGGGCTATCTGCGCTGCGAGCAGGTCGATGCACCGAGCCAGTTCTCCGTGCGCGGCGCCATCCTCGACATCTTTTCGCCGCAGTATCTGCTGCCGGTGCGCATTGAGTTCTGGGGCGACGAAATTGACAGCATGGCCTGGTTTGAGCCGGAAACACAGCGCCGCACCGAGCAGGTGCAGGAATTTTCGGCGGCACCGGCAGTGGAAGCGCTGCCCGACGCCGCGAAGCTGGCCGATCAGATTGATGCGCTGGCGAAAACCGTCCGCGGCAGACACGCCGCAAAGCTCAGGGATGCCTTTGCGGCCGACGCCGACCGGCTCCGCTCAGGCCTGACGCTGCCGAACATCGACCTCTTTTTCCCGCTGATTTATGAGCAGCCGGCCACCATTTTCGATTACTGCCCCGATGCCTGTGCAATCTGTGAGACCTCTGCCGTGCTGGACGCCCTGCGCGGACTGACCGACCGGTACCGCGAGGATGTGAAGCTGCTGCTGGAGGACGGCGTGATGTGCCGCCAGCTTTCGGAATACTGTCTGGAAGGCAGTGCGGTGCTGCAGCGGGCAAAAGCGGCCGGGCTTTACTGCCTCAACGCCTTTTTGTCGGGCACCTCGGCTTTTGACTATCAGAAAACGCTCTCCGTCGAGGCGACGCAGAATGCCCCGTGGGGCGGCAGCACGCGCATTCTCGCCGAGGATCTGACCGAGCTGACCGGGCGCGGCTACCGTGTCATGGTCTGCGGCGGCACGGAGAAAACGCTGCCGATTCTCATGCAGGATTTGCAGGCGAGCGGGATTGCCTGCTCGATTGCCGATGCGGATTCCGAGTGCGAGCCGGGCAAGGTGCTGCTGACGGTGAGCGGACTGTCCGGCGGCTTTGAATATCCGTCGATCCGCTGTGCCTGCATTGCGCAGAGCAAGACGCAGAGCACCGTTCTGCGCAAGCGCCGGTTCAAGAAGGGGCAGGAGATCCGCGCCCTCTCCGAGATTTCGGAGGGCGATCTGGTCGTCCACGCCGCGCACGGCATCGGGCGGTTCATGGGTATCCGGAAGATGGAGCTCGAAGGCGTTTCCAAGGACTATATCACGATCCAGTATGCCGGCACGGACGAACTCTATGTGCCGGTGACACAGCTCGATCTCGTCTCGCGCTATATCGGCGGCAAGGACGATGTGCAGGTGAAGCTGAGCCGGCTCGGCTCGCCGGAGTGGCAGAAGACCCGCGCCAATGTCAAGAAATCGGTGAAGGACATGGCGGCGCAGCTCATCCGGCTCTATGCGGCGCGGGAGAAAGCGTCGGGATTCCCGTTCGAGACAGACGACGACTATCAGCGCGAATTTGAAGCGCGCTTTCCGTATGTGGAAACGGCGGATCAGCTCCGCAGCACCGCCGAGATCAAGGCGGACATGGAGCGTCCCCGCCCGATGGACCGGCTGCTCTGCGGCGATGTCGGCTTCGGAAAAACCGAGGTCGCGTTCCGTGCGGCGTATAAGTGCATTCTCTCCGGCAAGCAGTGCGTGCTGCTCGCGCCGACGACCGTTCTGGCGCAGCAGCATTATGAGACCGCGCTTAGGCGCTTTGAATCTGCGCCGGTGAACATCGAGCTGCTGTCGAGATTCCGCACGAAAAAGCAGCAGACCGAAATCCTCAGAAAAACTGCGAACGGCACGGTCGATCTGTTGATCGGCACACACCGTCTGCTGTCGAAGGATGTGAAATTTGCGGCGCTCGGACTGGCGATCATCGACGAGGAGCAGCGCTTCGGCGTGGCGCACAAGGAGCGGTTCAAGGAGATGTTCCACGGCATTGATATGCTGACGCTCTCCGCAACGCCGATTCCGCGCACGCTGAACATGGCGCTCTCCGGCATCCGGGACATGAGCGTGATCGAGGAGCCGCCGCAGGACCGTTATCCGGTGCAGAGCTTTGTGCTGGAGTACAACGCCGGCCTGATCGTGCAGGCGATTCACCGCGAATTAAAGCGCGGCGGCCAGGTGTATTTCATCCACAACCGCGTCGAGACGATGATGCAGTGCGCGGCGAAGCTGAAGGAGCTGCTCCCCGAAGCCCGCATCGGCTATGCGCACGGCAAGATGAACGAGCAGGAGGTCAGCGAGATCTGGCGGCAGCTGGTCGAGCACGAAATCGACATTCTGGTCTGCACGACGATCATCGAAACCGGCGTCGATGTGCCGAATGTCAACACGCTGATTGTCGAGCAGGCGGACCGCTTCGGGCTGTCGCAGCTTTATCAGCTCCGCGGCAGAGTCGGCCGGTCAAACCGCCGTGCCTACGCCTATTTCACCTATCAGCCGATGCGGTCGCTCAGCGAAATCGCCGAGAAACGCCTCGCCGCGATGCGCGAATTCACCCAGTTCGGCAGCGGCTTCCGCATTGCGATGCGCGACCTTGAGCTCCGCGGCGCCGGCAGCATTCTGGGCGGCCAGCAGCACGGACAGATGGAGCAGGTCGGCTATGAAATGTACCTGCGGCTGCTGAACGAGGCCATTGCCGAGGAAAAGGGCGAGGCGCCGAAAGCACCCGCAGCCTGCACGATTGACATTCAGGTCGAGGCGCATATCCCGGAGTGCTATATTTCGAGCATGACCTCCAGACTGGAAATCTACCGCCGCATCGCGCTCGTGCAGACGCCGGAGGACAAGGCCGACATCATAGACGAGCTGATCGACCGCTTCGGCGAGCCGCCGGCCGGCCTCGTCAACCTGATTGATGTCTCGATGCTGCGCAATACTGCGGCCCGCCTCGGCATCCCGGAGATTTCGCAGAAGCGCGGCGCCCTGTTCTTCACGGTCACAAGACCGAATCCGAAGCAGCTTTCGGCGCTGATGCGCAAGTATTTCGACCGCATTTCGTTCAACGACCGCATTGAGCCGTATTATGTCGCGGTGCGCCTCATCAAGGGCGAGCTGGCCGTCGGTCTGATGCGGCAGGTGCTCGGCATCTTTGCCGAAAATGCGGCAGAATCGGCCTGAGCTGTTCAATTTTTGTTTCATTTTTGTGCGTTAGATGCGAAATTTGCGAAACGGCAGCCGGCATCTTTGGCTGAATTGTGAATAGTTTTTTTCCCGCAATCGTGCTATAATGGAGCCATAGAAAGAAGGAAGTACCGGCAGATGCACGGTACACGCCGATTTGAAGGAGCGTTACCATGAAGGGAAAGTCTGTGCTTGCCGGCCTCGCTGCCTGCGTGATTGCAGCGGCGGCGGCGGTGTTTCCGGCATCGGCGGAGCTGATGTCGAAGACCGGCAATGACAAGGATGCAGAGATCTATTTTATCCCGGCGGACGGTCTGGATCTTTCCGGACTGGATAAAATCGTCGCGGAAATCAGTCTGGATGCCAAGATGCTCAACGGCACGATCGGCTACAACGAGATCGGCGCCGGCTGGAAGCAGAACGATCAGGAGCTCAGAAGCGACAGCGGCCCGACGACCGGCGAATGGACCGTAAGCGGGCTGGACGGCAGGGTGCAGGACGGTCTGCAGGTGCAGTTCTGGTGGGTGGATGCCCGCAGCGACGGCAGCACCGGAACGGCAAAGCTCGAAAGCGTCCGGCTCTATGACAAAAACGGCAGAGAGCTTGGAACCGCCGGCAGCGGACAGAAGCAGGAGACCACAGTCCGGCAGACGGAGGCAAAGACCGAAGCACAGCGGGATGAGACCAAACCCGAAACCGGAACCGAAGCCCGGCAGGAGAGCACTGTCCGGACAGACGGGACAAAGGCGGAGACGGAACAGAAGGACGAGCCTTCCTCCGATGCCGGAGATGCCGGTGTCGGCACTGCCGCCGCGTGTCTTGCGGCTGCCGGTGCGGCTGCATTCCTCTCCCGCAAAAAGCACTGACCACTTTTTTCGTTCATCCGGGATGCCCTCTGCAAGCCGTAGGGGGCATTCCTCATGATATATTTTCACTTTTTAGGAGGAACCCGAAATGTACCTGAAGAAGACGCTTTGCGCGCTCGCTGCGCTGTCTGTCATGGCTCTGTTCTGCGCTTGCGGCGACAACAGCAGCTCTGATTCTTCAACAACTTCCGCCACGGAAACCACAACCACGACCACGGAACTGACGACCGAGCTGACGACAGAGGCCACCACCGATTTTGCGGCGGACAAGACCACTGACTTTGCGGCAGATGTCACGACTGACTTTGAGGGCGATGTGACGACCGACTTTGAGCAGGATGTGACCACCGACTTTGCAGCCGATGTCACAACTGATTTTGAAGCAGATGTGACGACCGATTTTGAGTAAAGACAAAACAGAAATCTGAAACCTGAAGGAGGAATCACCATGAAGATCAAAAGCAGAATCTTTGCGGCAGCGGCAGCCCTCTGCCTGACAGCGGCGATGACCGCCTGCGCGGGCGGCTCCTCTTCCGGCGGTACGACAACGACCGCGGCACCGGAGACTACGGCATCGACGGCAAAGACCACCGAGGCGGAAAAGACTACGACCTCTGCGACCACCACGACCGAGGCGCCGCTCCCGACGCCCGCGGACGGTGCAATCACCTTTGACACGCCCTCGCTTTACGGCGTTCACGCCGGCAACGACGAAGGCGCTGCCAAGCTGAACTTCGATGTGGTCGATCTCGACGGCGACAAGAAGCTCCGCGTGCAGGTGCTGGACAAGGACGACAAGGGCTATCTCGTGCCGAAGATCATCTTTGACCTGCCGGCGCTGCTCGGTGAGGACAATGTCGGCAAGATCGGCAAGATCACAATGGACTTCAGCTGCATCGCCCGCGATGTCTGGCACAACGACGACGGCACGGATTCGCTGGTCGTCGGCAATTTCCTCGGCGCAGTCTGCGGCAATCTCGCGCTCGACAAGGGCTATGACAAGGACGGCAACCTCATTCAGAATGACTGGGGCCAGACGAAAACCGCATCGGAATTTGCGTTCCAGGACTGGACCAATCCGACGCACTCCTGGCACTTTGAGGTCGAGTATCCGCTGAGCAAGCTGCCCGCAAACGGCTACGCATCGAAGGATGTGACCTATTACGACAAGGACGGCAAGGAAGCGGACATCGCAAAGGGACAGACGCTCTTCATCATGAGATGGCAGCAGCTGAATCAGGTCGATCTCTACATCGACAACCTGACCTTCTACGACAAGGACGGCAAGGTCATGGAAGTCCTGTATGATGCGGCAGGCAATCCCGCCGAGGTCAAGCAGGACACTATGAAGGTCGAGGTGCCCGCTGAAAAGGCGGAGACCACGACGGCAAAGGCCGAATAATCCGGATGACGGAAAACGCGCAGGGAAACGGGCGGAAAACCCCGGTCTCTGCGCGTTTTTATTTTTCGCTGCTTCTCAAGGTGCGGAACACTCTAAGCTCCTCGTTCCGAACTCCTCACTCCTCATTCCAAACTCCTGACTCTGAGTTTTGCCGTGTTCTATTCCCCGCCGCAGCAGCATAGACTGTACCAGTTATGCGCGGCATGAATGCCAAAAATCAGATGCTGTGCGCAGGAGGATACTATGCTGCAATCAAATGAATGGGCGCTGAACCGCGAAACGGTCCTGCTGCCGGAGCTGCTGCTCGATACCGAGGCGGAGCAGAGCGTCGAGCTTGACTATGTGCTGCCCGATTACTGCCCGGATTTCTTCCGGCTGCTGCACTGTGCCGCCGATGTGACCGTGACGGCGCAGACCTGCCGCGACGGCGTGCTCGATGCCGCGTTCCGCGTGCAGATCCGGGTGCTGTACTGCGCGCCGGACAGCAATGCCGTCCAGACCGTCACACAGCAGCTCAGCTATACCAGACAGTTTCCGCTTTCTGCGGCGGGCGGTTCGTCCGTGCCGGCGGTTTCGATCTCCGCAGAGCCCGCTTATCTGAATTGCCGTGCCGTCAGCAGCCGGCGGATTGATGTGCGCGGGGCCTTGCGCATCCGGGCGCGTGTCGCCGCAGAACGCAGTGTTCCGGTGCTGTCCGGCGCGCAGGGGCTCCATGTCCGGACGCGGAGTGAGCCGGTCAGCTTTCTCTCGGGAATTCTGCGGACCGACAAGCAGTTTACGCTCTCGGAGGACGCCGCGATTCCCGCGGCACAGCCCGCAATTCTGAATATCCTGCGGGACAGCGTGCTGCTCAGCGTCACGGAAACGCGCATCGCAGCCGGAAAGCTGATCGTCCGCGGGGAGGCGCTGCTGACCTTGCTCTATGCCGCGGCAGGCGGAACGGAGACCTTTTCCGTCTCGCTGCCGTTCAGCCAGATTGTCGAGCAGGAGGGACTTTCCGACGGCATGACACCCGCCGTTACGGCGACGCTTGCGGACTCCCTGCTGACACCGGAGGCCGCCGGCGACGGGGAGCTGCGCACGCTGCACTGCGATTTGCAGATCCTGCTGCACTGCGAGGCTTCCGCGTCCGTATCCGCATCCCTCCTGACCGATGCCTATTCGACGGTGCATCCCGTGACACTCTCGCAGGAGACACTGCCGCTGCTCACCGCGCCCGTCCGGCTGCATGAATCGCTGAATCTGCGGTCTGTGCTGCACAGCCCGGACTGTGTGCTGACCAGAATCTGTGCGGCATGGGCGGTGCCGGAGCAGATGCAGACCGTTCCGGACGAAGCGGCCGGCACTGCGGTTCTGACCGGCAGTCTGCACGGCTATGTCATGGCGGAGGACGCGGACGGCGCACTCAGAATGCTCGATCAGGCGGAGCCGTTCTCATGGGAGCTGCCCGGTGTGCAGCCGGAGACGGTTCTGCCGCCCGTGACCGTCCGGAGCTGTACCTATACGCTTTCCGGCGCGGACAGTGTGACCTTGCAGACCGAGCTGCTGCTCTCCGGACAGGTGCCGGGCATTCTGCGGCGGCAGCTTCTGACCGACATCCGGCCCGACGCGGAATCGCGTCTGCCCGCAGAGGATGACTTTGCGCTGCGGCTCTATTTCGGACAGCCGGACGAATCGCTCTGGGAGATCGCCAAGCGGTATCACATTTCTCCCGACGCCGTCCGCGCCGAGAATGACTGCGCCGGCGATGTGCTGAGTGCGCCGCAGCTTCTGCTGATTCCGAATGTCAGATAATACCGGAGCGATGGGAGGATTCCGACTGATGAACGATATTTACAGCGACATTGCCGCACGCACCGGCGGCGATATTTACATCGGTGTCGTGGGGCCGGTCCGTACCGGAAAATCCACGCTGATTAAGCGCTTCATGGAGACGATGGTCATTCCGGAGATCGAGGATCCCGCAAGGCGCGAGCGCGCCACCGACGAGCTGCCGCAGAGCGCGGGCGGCAGGACGATCATGACGACCGAGCCGAAATTTGTGCCGGAAAACGCCGTGACGCTGCGGCTGCCGGACGGCGCGGTCTGCTCCGTGCGGATGATCGACTGCGTGGGATACATCGTGCCGAGCAGCCTCGGATACATTGAGGCGGAGGCGCCGCGCATGGTCAAGACGCCGTGGTTTGACGAGGAAGTGCCGTTCAATATGGCGGCGGAAATCGGCACGCAGAAGGTCATCACCGAGCACGCGACGGTCGGCGTCGTCGTCACGACAGACGGCTCCGTCACAGACATTCCCCGCGCAGAATATGCGGCGGCAGAGGCGCGTGTGGTCAGTGAGCTGACGGCGCTCGGAAAGCCCTTTGTCGTGCTGCTGAACTGCGTTGAACCGGAATCGGACGGGGCAAAGGCACTTGCGGCGGAGCTGGAGGCACAGTACGGCGCGCCGGTGCTGGCGGTCAACTGCCTGACGCTCAGCGAGGAGACGATCCGGCTGATGCTGGAAAAGCTGCTCGATATGTTCCCGCTGCGGGAAATCGGTGTGGAGACGGCAGGCTGGCTGCCGGCGCTCGAATCCGGACACTGGCTCAGAACGGCTGTGTTTGACGCGGTGCGCGAGGCTGCCGCGGACTGTCAGACCGTGCGGGATGTCCGCGGGATGCCGGAAGCGCTCGCCGGCTGCCCGTATATCAGAGAGGCGGCGCTCCGGGAAATTGCGCTCGGAACGGGGAAGGCCGTGCTGCGCCTGACGCTCGATCCCGCGCTGTTCTACCAGATTCTCGGCGAGGAGACCGGCATCGGGATCCAGAGCGAAAACGAGCTGTTCCCGCTGCTGCTGGAGCTGTCGCGCATGAAGCGGGAGTACGAGCGCATCCGGCCGGCGCTGGAGGAAGCCGAGGCGACCGGTTACGGCATCATCATGCCGCAGGCGGATGAACTGACGCTGGAGGAGCCGGAGATGATCCGGCAGGGCGGGCGGTACGGCGTGAGACTGCGGGCGTCGGCACCTTCGCTGCACATCATGCGTGCGGGAATTCAGACGACGGTCAGCCCGATTGTCGGCAGCGAGAAGCAGAGCGAGGAGCTGGTGCTGTATCTGCTGCGGGAATTTGAGGAGAATCCGGCGCAGATCTGGGAATCAAACATTTTCGGGAAGTCGCTGCACGAGCTGGTCAACGAGGGGCTGCACGCGAAGCTCGCCAAAATGCCGGCCGAGGCGCGGCTGAAGCTGCAGGAGACACTGGAGCGCGTCATCAATGAGGGATGCAGCGGGCTGATCTGCTTTATTCTGTAAATCTTATCGGGCGAACGCCGGATGACAAAGTCCGGAACGAGGAGTTGTTCCTCGAATGCAGCCGGCAGAATGCGGAATGGAAAGTTAGGAGTTAGCAGTGAGGAGTGAGAAATTGTTCCGAAAACCGAGAACAAACGAAAAAGCAGCCCAGAAAGCGAAAGGAGAACAATAAAGGGGTCAAAGGTAAGGAAAGGGGAGCACGAGGGGGAAACCTTAGGGGATAGGGGGAATGAGCTGCGGAACGCAGCGGTTTTCCCCCTGTCCCCTGTGGTTTCCCCCTCGTATCCGCGCCCCGCGGCCGGCAGTGCCGGGCGCGGAGCCCGCGCCGCTTTCAAAAAAATTTTGCCCGCAAAAAAATGAGCTCCCCCGCATCACTGCAAGGGAGCTCTCTTTGCCGGGAACGCCGGCTTGGTCTGAGTGACCCGACTTGAACGGGCGGCCTCTACCACCCCAAGGTAGCGCGCTACCAACTGCGCCACACCCAGACAACAGGATAATTATATCACACTCCGGGACATTTGTCAAGCAGAAACAGAAAAATACCGCTGCCCGCCCCGTGCCGCACCGCCTGTGCCGCCGGATTCCGGCCGCATCTGCGCCGTTTTCCGCCGGTTCCCAAAAATACGCCCTCCTTATCCGCAAAAATTGGAAGAAAAATAGACCTATATATCATTGACATTCGGTAGAAAATGTGGTATAATTTACAAAAACGCACTGATAAGGAGGGCCTTATGAATAACTCAGATCTGATTCAACGCATCATGCAGTCCCTCTCCTCGCCGCTTTGGGGGAAGTGGGAGATCCGTGATGAAATCCGCTCCGGAACGGACAGCGCCGTCTTCCGTCTGGAGGCGCGGCGCATGAACCGCATCGAGACCAGCGCACTGAAGGTCGTTCCGATCGTCGCTGCCGGCACTTTCTTCTGCGAGGAACAGAGAAATGTGCAGCTCGCGGCCGAAAAGGAGCGCGCCGAGCTGGAATCCGACCTGCTCTATCAGATGCAGGACTGCCCGTATATCGTCACCTATCAGGACGAGGATCTGCAGGCGGTGCAGGAGGACGGCAAGCTGCTCGGCTATGCGTACCTGATCCGCATGGAGCTGCCGGAGCGCCTGACCGACCGCATTCTGGCGGGCAGTTTTGACCTCAGTGAACACTCTGTCATCAAGCTGGCAGGGGAAATCGCATCCGCTCTGGACTGCGCGCACTCCCGCGGCGTGACGCACCGGAATCTGCATCCGGATCACATCTACATCTCGGCAAACGGCACGGCCAAGCTCGGCGATTTCCATATCCCGAAGCGGGCCGGTGTCATCCGTGCATTTACCGAATCGGAGATGTATATTGCACCGGAGGTCTTTGCGACCAAAACTGCGGCAGAGTTTACGCCGCAGGCAGATATTTATTCGCTCGGCATCTGCCTCTATCAGCTCATGAACGGAATGTACCTGCCCTTTGAGCGGGAGCTCGGACCGGATGAGGCCTGGGAGAAGCGCATGAGCGGCGAGACCTTCCCGCTCCCGCGCAACGCGGCTGCGGACTTCGCAGGCGTGATTTTAAAGGCCTGTGCTTCCGATCCCGCCGAGCGGTATCAGTCCGCGGCGGAGCTCCGGGAAGCACTGCTGTACCGCGGCAGACAGAGCAAGTCGGCCGGCATCGCGGGGAAACCCGAAGAAGGTGCCGAGACCGACGAGCCTGACCCATCGAAGCCAGGGGAAGCTGAAACCGATGACCAACCTGTTCCGTCAGAGCTCGACGCCGCCATTGCGCGGATCATGAGCCTGCCGGACGATGACGACGACGCCCCTGCCGCGGAGGAATCTGCGGACGGTGCGCCTGCCGGGGAAGTGCCGGAGGACGAACCCGAGGACGAGCCGGAGGGCGAATCCGAGGATGAACCTGAGGATGAACCTGAGGACGAACCCGAGGATGAATCTGAGGACGAACCGGAGGACGAGCCGGAGGATGAACCCGAGGATGAATCTGAGGACGAACCGGAGGACGAACCGGAGGACGAACCGGAGGACGAACCGGAGGATGAACCTGAGGATGAACCGGAGGACGAACCGGAGGATGAACCTGAGGACGAACCTGAGGACGAACCTGAGGACGAACCTGTGGATGAATCTGAGGACGAATCCGAGGACGAACCGGAAGACGAACCGGAGGATGAACCTGTGGACGAATCTGAGGGCGGATCCGAGGACGAACCGGAGGATGAATCTGACAGCGAGCCGGAAGACGAAGCACCTGCGGAGGAAGTCCGGCAGGTCAGTCTGGCGGAGCGCATCTCGTCCAAGATTCCGTCTGACATGGAGCAGAACCCCGACAATTTTGAGCTCCAGGGCTCCGTGCTGAAACAGTATCACGGCAAGGCGGCGAGAATCGCGCTGCCGGCCGGCATCACGGAGATCGGAGCCGGTGCGTTTGCGGACTGCGACTTTGTCCACGAAATCGTGCTGCCGGACGGCATCACCCGCATCGGCGAGCGGAGCTTTGCCGGCTGTACCGCGCTGTCCCGTGTCGTATTTCCGCAGAGCCTGCGGATGGTCGGCAATGAGGCGTTCAAGGGCTGTACGGAGCTGCGGGAGGTGAAATTCCGCGGCGCGCTGACACAGGTCGGTGTCGGGGCCTTCTCCGGATGCACCGGGCTGGAAGCGGCGACCTTTGAGTGCCCGATCGAGAAGATCGGCTATGATGCCTTCTACGGGTGCAGCAGCCTGACGGAATTCTCCGTCGGCAGCAACTCCTTTGCGTACAAGACGGTCGGCGGCGTGCTGTTCGACTATGACGGCAAGCATCTGGTGCGGTATCCCGCCGGCAGGCCCGACCGGGACTACACGGTGCCGGAGGGTGTCGTGACAATCCTCGACGGCGCGTTCTACGGCTGCGGCAAGCTCGAAAAGGTCACGCTGACGAAGGATGTCAAGCTGATCGGTTCCTCGGCGTTCCGCGAGTGTACGGCGCTGAAGGCGGTCAAGCTCCCCGAAAATCTCGAAACCATCAAAAACAGCGCGTTCCAGGGCTGCAAGTCTCTGGTGCGTGTCGATCTGCCGGCGTATGTCGCATACATCGGCGCCTATGCGTTCAGCCACTGCACCAAGCTCGCGGCCGTGACGCTGCCGCCGAAGCTCACGGAGCTCTGCCTCGGTGTCTTTGAGGCCTGCTCCTCGCTCAAGAGCATCGTGCTGCCGGACAGCATGATTAAAATCGGCGAAAAGGCGTTCCTGCACTCCGGTCTGGTCGAGCTCTTTGTGCCGTACTCCACCACGCGCATCGAAAAGCTGTCCTTTGCCGAGTGCGGCAAGCTCCACTACATTTTCCTGTCGGGCCGCATCAATCAGATTGCTGCCAATGCCTTTGAGAGCTGCAGTCCGGCGCTGGTCATCTACGGCATGAACGGCACGGTGGCCGAGGAATTTGCAGAGAAGCGCCAGATCAAGTTTGAACGGATGTACGCGCTCGATACGGGTGCCGGTGCGGGCGCCTACACGCTGCGGAAATACTACGGCGTGTTCTCGTTCATCACGCTGCCGCCCGATGTCAATGTCATCGGAGAGGAGGCGTTCCTCGAATGCCGCTCGCTGCGGCGGATCATCATTCCGTCGAATGTCGGTGAGATCGGCGCGTCCGCCTTTGCACGCTGCGACAAGCTCGAAGCCGTCTCCATGACGAATCTGGTCATGCGGATCGGCGAGCACGCCTTTGACGGCTGTGCGGCGCTGAAGCAGTTCCAGATCACCGATATGTCCCAGAGCTTCCCGCTCAAGGTGCAGCGGAAGATTCACCGCAATTTCTACAAGGTGCTGAAGGAGATTCAGCCCGAATCCGCAGAGGCGTATGCGGAAAAATACAATGTGACGCAGAAGAGCTCCTTCCTCGATATGTCCTTCTCACGGACGCTGAAAAAGGAGACGCAGGAGCATGTCAGACGCCTTGCCGTGGAGTATGAGGAGACGGAATTCATCAGCTCGCTCTACGGAAAAATCCAGGAGGAAATGCGCAAATCCGAACGGATGCTGAGCAACATCGAGCTGTTCAGCGACTGCGCGGTCACGACCGGCATCATGTCCGGCCAGCCCGCAAAGCACAAGTTCCTTTACCGCGATCTGGACGCCGGTGTCCGGATGCTGCCGAATGTCAATCATATGCTCGCGTGTGCGACCGTGATTGTCAGTATGCTCGGCGGCGCCTACTGCCTCTCTCCGACGCAGGGGCGCGACTCCGCACAGATCCGTCTTGCACTCAACTGAACAGGGATATTCCCCGCGGGCTCTGCAAAAGCTTGCGGGGATGCTTTTTTTTGAATGCGCCCGGCAGTGCCCCCCGGCAGTGCCGGGTTCCAATGATCTAACACTCCGCATTCCGCATTCAAAAAACTCCTCACTGCTAACTCCTAACTATTCATTCTGCCGGCCGCGGGGCGCGGATACGAGGGGGAAACCACAGGGGACAGAGGGAAAACCGCTGCGTTCCGCAGCTCATTCCCCCTATCCCCTAAGGTTTCCCCCTCGTGCTCCCCTTTCCTTACCTTTAACCCCTTTATTGTTCTCCTTTCGCTCTCTGGGCTGCTTTTTCGTTGGTTCTCAGGTTACGGAACAATTCCTCACTCCTCATTCCTAACTCCTAACTATTCATTCCGCATTCAAAAAACTCCTCACTGCTCACTCCTAACTTTCTATTCCGCGTTCCGCACATTCAAAATCCTCCTCGTGATTGTCAATTGTCAGTTTGCACAAAAAACAGACTCGCCTTTTGTATCATTTCACAAGGAATTTTCTTGACAGAACCGCTGCTTGGTAGTATAATAAAAGGAGCGCGTGTGCCGGAATGCCCCCTGACGGCACCGCTGCGGATACTATATTCAAAGGGGCGGCGCACCTTCCGTCCGGGCACCGGAAACCGCATCGGTTTTTCGGCGATGTACCGCAGTTTTTACTGTGTCCCGGACCGGATGCGGCGGCATTTTTTTCAAGTGCCGTTTTCCCGCATTCCACTTGACATTTCTCTGAAGGTGTGATACAATAATGATGGAGTAGTAAAGACAGAATCTGAAATATTAGTTAAATAATGATACTTAATTTAAGATTTAAGCTGAAACAGTCAGCTTTGTCCCGGTCTGCGGGATGTGCCGGCTTGTCCGGTATCCGGATGCGGCACGGAATGCGGCTTGTCTGCGGGGGCTCCCGCACGGCTGCCGAAGGGTTAGGAGGAATTGTATTGACCATCATCGTAACAGGCGGTGCCGGCTTTATCGGCTCGAATTTTGTGTTCCATATGCTCGAACAGTATCCGGACTACCGGATCGTCTGCGTGGACAAGCTGACCTATGCCGGCAATCTCTCGACGCTGAAAACCGTCATGGACAACCCGAATTTCCGGTTCGTGCGCGCCGACATCTGCGACAGAGCCGCGATCTTTCAGCTCTTTGAGGAGGAGAAGCCGGACGCAGTCGTCAACTTCGCCGCGGAGTCCCATGTGGACCGCAGCATCGAGAATCCGGAGGTCTTCCTGACCACCAATATCCTCGGCACGCAGGTGCTGATGGACGCCTGCCGGAAGTACGGCATCGGACGCTATCACCAGGTCTCGACCGACGAGGTTTACGGCGATCTGCCGCTCGACCGTCCCGACCTGTTCTTTACCGAGGACACCCCGATCCACACGAGCAGCCCGTATTCCAGCTCGAAGGCGGGCGCCGATCTGCTGGTGCTGGCATATCACCGTACATACGGTCTGCCGGTCACGATTTCCCGCTGTTCCAACAACTACGGCCCCTATCATTTTCCGGAGAAGCTGATTCCGCTCATGATTATCAATGCGCTGGCGGACAAGCCCCTCCCGGTTTACGGTGAGGGCCTGAATGTGCGTGACTGGCTCTATGTCGAGGACCACTGCCGCGCCATTGACCTGATTCTGCACAAGGGTACCGTCGGCGAGGTCTACAATGTCGGCGGACACAACGAAATGCGGAACATCGACATCGTAAAGCTCATCTGTGAAAAGCTCGGAAAGCCCGAATCGCTCATCACCCATGTCGCCGACCGCAAGGGACACGATATGCGCTACGCGATCGACCCGACCAAGATTCACAGAGAGCTCGGCTGGCTGCCGGAGACGAAGTTCGCAGACGGCATCGAGAAAACCGTCCGCTGGTACCTGACGCACCGCGACTGGTGGGAGGAGATCATCTCCGGCGATTACCAGAAATACTACGAGAAGATGTACGGCGACCGGGAACAGCTCCCGATCGGTTGAATCTGCACTGCAAACGGATCCGGCGGATTGCCCCGAAAGCGGACATCTGCCGGATTAGACGCTAAAGGCAAAGGAGAAACGCGGAAATGGGACAGATCAAGGTCACATCCTGCCCGATCGAGGGACTGTATGTGATTGAGCCGACCGTCCACGGGGACGCACGCGGCTGGTTTATGGAAGTATACAATCAGAACGACCTGAAGGAAGCGGGGATTGACCGCGTTTTTGCGCAGGAGAATGAAAGCTGCTCCGAAAAGGGCGTGCTGCGCGGACTGCATTTCCAGAAGCAGTTTCCGCAGGCGAAGCTCGCAAGAGTCCTTCGCGGCGCCGTGTTCGATGTGGCAGTCGATCTGCGCAGAAGCAGCAAAACCTACGGGCAGTGGTACGGTGTCGAGCTTTCCGAGGAAAACCGGAAAATGTTCTACATCCCCGAAGGCTTTGCGCACGGCCTGCTCTCGCTGACGGACGGCGCAATTTTTTGCTATAAATGCACGGATTTCTACCATCCGGGCGATGAGGGCGGCATTCTCTGGAACGATCCGGAGGTCGGTGTCCGCTGGCCGCAGATGGATATGCCGTATCTCGGCGTGACGGATTTTGCGGGACTGCACATGGCGGACGGCACGCCGATCAAGCTCAGCGAAAAGGACAAAAACTGGCTTCCGCTGCGCGAGACTTTTTCGTTTTGACCGGCAGGAATGCCGTTAAGTTTGGTCCTTTGCACCGGCAAAGGATTGCAGAAGGAGAAGAATTATGAGCAACGAAAGAATCAATGTGACCAAATCGTCTATGCCCTCGTTTGAGGAGTATATGGAAACACTGCGCCCGGTCTGGGAGAGCCGCTGGCTGTCCAACCGCGGCAAGGCGTCCGTGGAGTTTGAGGACCGCCTCAAGGAGTACCTCGGCTGCAGCAATGTCTGGCTGTTCGCAAACGGCCATGTCGCCATGGAGGTTGCGCTGCAGGCGCTCGGCATGAAGGGTGAGGTCATTACCACCGCTTATACCCATATTTCTACGACAAATGCAATCGTCCGCAACGGCCTGACGCCGGTGTTTGTCGATGTCAGGGAGGACGATTACACGATCAATCCGGAGCTGATCGAGGCTGCAATCACGGAGCGGACCGTCGCAATCGTCGCCACCCATGTCTACGGCTTCCTCTGCGATACCGACGCGATTGAGAAAATTGCAAAGAAGCACAACCTCAAGGTCGTCTATGACGCCGCACACGCCTTCGGCGTGACGAAAAACGGCGTCAGCGCTGCAAACTTCGGCGATGCTGCCATGTTCAGCACCCATGCGACCAAGGTGTTCCACACGATCGAGGGCGGCCTTGTCGCATACAAGGATGCCAAGCTCTTTGACGCCATGCAGTACATCGTCAACTTCGGCTTTACCTCGCAGGAGGAGGCCGCATATGTCGGCACCAACGCCCGCATGAACGAATTTGAGGCCGTCATGGGCATCTGCAACCTGCGCCACCTCGATGAGGAGATTGCAAAGCGCAAGATTGCCGGCGACCGTTACTTTGAGCGTCTCTCCGGCGTCAAGGGCATCAAGCTGATTGTCCCGCCCGCGGACCTCAAATGGAATTACGCCTACTTCCCGGTCATCTTTGACGGCTACAAGGAGGACCGCAACCAGATCAAGGCGAAGCTGGAGCAGGACAACATCTTTGCCAGAAAGTATTTCTACCCGATCACCACGCGCTTTGCCTGCTATCAGGAGCAGTACGGCAAGCTCGCCCTGCCAGTTTCCGCGCACGCCGCAGACTGCGTGCTGACGCTGCCGATGTATGCGGACATGACCGCCGCGGATGCCGACCGCATCTGCGATGTCATCCTGCGCTGAGCGCCGGGAATTTTCGGAAGGAATACTGAGGCGGAATACATGATGAAAAAAATTCTTTTGCTCGGCGGCTCTGCACAGCAGATCGTGGCCATCGAGGCCGCAAAAAAGCACGGCTATTACACGGTGCTCTGCGATTATCTGACCGATAATCCCGGACAGTACCACGCCGACAAATTCTATCTGGTTTCGACGATCGACAAGGAAGCCGTGCTCAAGGTGGCACAGGACGAACAGGTGGACGGCGTGCTCGCCTACGCCTCCGATCCCGCTGCCCCGACGGCTGCGTATGTCGCGGAAAAGCTCGGCCTGCCGACCAACCCGTATGAGTCGGTGGAGATTCTCTCGAACAAGGACCGCTTCCGGAAGTTCCTTGCGGAAAACGGCTTCTGCACCCCGAAGGCCATGGGCTTTTCTTCGCTCGAAGAAATCCGGGCGGCCGAGGGCGAATTCCGTCTGCCGGTTCTGATTAAGCCGGTCGATTCGTCCGGCAGCAAGGGTATCAAGCGGATCAACGACTGGTCCGAGCTCGATGATGCCTATGCCTACGCCATGGAATATTCCAGAGGCAAGCGCGTCGTCATCGAGGAGTATCTGGAGAAATACGGCTACCAGATTGCCGGCGACGGCCTGGTCGTCAACGGAAAGCTCATCTTCCGCTACTTCGGAAACGACCATTTCAACCCGAAGTGTACGAATCCGTATGTGCCGGTCTCCGCGAGCTTCCCCTACAATATGCCGAAGGAAGTCCACGACAGGATTCATGAGACGATTCAGCGGCTGGTCTCGCTGCTTCATATGCAGACGAGCTGCTATAATTTCGATATCCGCATCGACAGCGATTACAATGTCTACCTCATGGAGGTGGCACCGAGAGACGGCGGAAACTTCATTCCGCAGGTCATCCGCTATGCCACCGGCATCGACCTGATTGACTATGCCGTCCGGGGCGCCATGAACGAGCCGATCACGCTGCCGGCCTACGAGCCCGCGGGCTTCTGGTCGTATTTTGCCGTTCACAGCTATGCGGCGGGAACCTTAAAGGAGATCCGCATTGCACCGGAGGTTCTGGAACAGCACATCGCGGAAAACCATATTCTGGTAAAGCCCGGCGATCATGTCAGCGCGTTCACCGGCGCGAATACGACACTCGGTATCCTCATCATGAAGTTTGATTCGATGGAGCAGATGCTGCACATGATGGATCATCCCGACGAGTGGATTCAGGTGATCCTCGAAGAATCAGAATGAAAGGTTGAGTAGATATGCGTGTCGAAAATCTGATGAATTTCCGCGTGTTCGGCTTCAAATCCCTGCGCGGATTCTACCGCTGGCGGAAAACGGTGCGGGAAAACCTCTTTCACGCAAAGGGAATGCCGCTCGGACAGCGCATCTGGGCCGTCCGCAACGGCTTCAGCGCCGAAATCGTGAAGCTCTACGGCATTGAGGAGCTGAAGGCGCACAAGAAAGACTATCTGAGCACGAAGGAATACTACAAAATGCACCCGCTCAACAATGTCTATACCTTCTGGATCGACGATAAGCTCACGACGAAATATGTGTTCTCCAAATTCAACGAGTATCTGCCGAAATACTATTTCCACATCGAGGGCAGCGTGATTCAGCGCCTCGGTGACTGCGAAAAGCCGTATCCCGCCACGCCGGACGGTATGCTTGAATGTCTCGACGACTGCGGGCTGCTGGCGCTCAAGCGGATCGTCGGCAGCTACGGCATGGGCTTTTACCGCGTGGAGGCCGCCGACGGCAGCTACAAGGTCAACGGCAAGGCTGCGTCCCGCGCAGAGGTCCGGGAAATCTTCGCCGGACTGAAAGACTACCTCGTCATGGAGTGCATCCAGAATCACCGCGTCCTGCGCGAAATCTGGCCGAACGCACTCAACACTATGCGCGTACTCATCAGCAACATCAACGGCGAAATCACCGTGCTGGGCGCGTTTATCCGCTTCGGCACGAAGGACAGCGGCGGCGTGGACAATGCTGCGGCAGGCGGCTTTGAGGTCACGATTGACGAAAACACGGG
>JAILIG010000103.1 GCA_024695445.1 Oscillospiraceae bacterium | reverse complement strand
AGTGCGGTCAGCTCATAGGCGAGGGTTTCCTTTGCCTTGTTGTACGCCGCGCCGGAGTCGAGGTGCTGCTCCATGTCCTCGATCTGCTCGATCGGCAGGAAGGTCAGCATTTTCAGGCACTTGATGACATCGGCGTCACCGACATTTCTCCAGTACTGGAAGAAATCGTAGGGCGAGGTCTTTTCGGCATCGAGCCAGACGGCGCCCTTTTCGGTCTTGCCCATTTTCTTGCCCTCGGAGTTGAGCAGCAGCGTAATGGTCATCGCGTAGGCGTCCTTGCCGAGCTTCTTGCGGATCAGCTCCGTGCCGCCGAGCATATTTGCCCACTGGTCGTCGCCGCCGAACTGCATATTGCAGCCGTAATCCTGGTAGAGCTTGTAGAAATCGTAGCTCTGCATAATCATGTAGTTGAATTCGAGGAAGGTCAGACCGCGCTCCCAGCGCTGCTTGTAGCACTCAAAGGAGAGCATCTTGTTGACCGAGAAGCAGGCGCCGACCTCGCGCAGCACATCAATGTAGTTGAGCGAGAGCAGCCAGTCGCCGTTGTTGACCATGAGTGCCTTGCCGTCCGAGAAGTCGATAAAGCGGCTCATCTGCTTTTTGAAGCATTCGCAGTTGTGCTGAATCGTCTCCGGCGTCAGCATTTTGCGCATATCGGTCTTGCCGGACGGATCGCCGATCATGCCGGTGCCGCCGCCGACCAGAGCAATCGGCTTGTTGCCGGCCATCTGCATCCGCTTCATCAGGCAGAGCGCCATGAAGTGGCCGACATGGAGCGAATCGGCAGTCGGATCGAAGCCGATATAGAAGGTCGCCTTGCCGTTGTTGATGAGCTCGGCGATCTCCGCCTCGTCGGTGGTCTGGGCAATCAGCCCTCTGCGCTTCAATTCTTCGTAAAGTGTCATGCTGTTCATTCTCCTTATTTCAATCCGGTTTCCGGATAGTTATTTTTCAAATTCTGTGACTTCTGTGACGGGCAGCCGCAATATCGCGGTTCGTCCGCACAGGGCAGGTGCATCCGGTACCAGACCGCGGTGCATTTTTTATATCGCATCATGAATCAGCGTCCTCTCTGTTGCCGCGGAAAGCTGTGACAGGCCTCACCGCATCGCAATGCCTTTTGCGCGGCAGTCCGCCTTGACTTCGGGAACGGTCAGCTCGCCGAAGTGGAACAGCGACGCTGCCAGTGCCGCCGTCACGGTTGTCTCCTGAAAGACCGTTGCAAAATCGGAGAGCTTTCCGGCGCCGCCCGACGCAATCACGGGAATCCGGACACGCGAGCAGACAGCCTGCAGCATCTCGATATCGAAGCCGCCGCGCACGCCGTCCGTATCGATCGAATTCAGGCAGATTTCACCAGCGCCGCGCTGCTCGACCTCGACCACCCAGTCCAGCAGGTCCACCGGCATGGCCACGCGGCCGCCGTTGACATAGACCGTGAAGCCGCCCTCCTTGTTGCGCTTTGCGTCGATGCCGATGACGATGCACTGCGAGCCGAAAATCTCCGCGCCCTCGGAAATGAGCTGCGGATTCTTGACCGCCGCGGAGTTGATGCTGATCTTGTCCGCGCCGGCCCGCAGTGCCTCGCGCATATCGCCGACCGTTGCGATGCCGCCGCCGACCGTCAGCGGGACAAAGACCCGCTTTGCCGTTTCGCGCACGACATCAAGGAAGGTGCCGCGCCCCTCGTAGGACGCAACAATATCATAGAACACAATCTCGTCCGCACCCTGCCGGTTGTATTCCGCCGCACATTCGACCGGATCGCCGACATCGCGCACGCCCTCGAAGTTGATGCCCTTGACAACCTTGCCGTGCCGGACATCGAGACAGGGGATGATTCTTTTTGCAAGCATATTGCTCTCCTTTTTTTACCGCAAATAGTCCGGATCAATCCGGGTCATTTCGGTCAGCGTCAGATTCCGGTAGTTCAGGTCTTCGCGGAGCGTGAAGCCCTGCGCCTCCCAGAAGGCGTTTCCGCCCGCGTTCTTTTTGAATGCGACCAGCGCGGCCTTGTGAATGCCCTCCGCTCTGAGCGCCGCGAGCGCACGGTTCACGAGCCGCGACGCGATGCCCCGCCTCCGGTATGCCGGTGCGACGGACATATGCTGAATATAGCCGCGGCGGCCGTCGTGACCGCAGAGGATGACGCCGGCGATGACGCCGTTTTCGGCCGCGACGAACGAGGTGTTCGGATTCCGTGCGAGATAGCGTGCAATGCCCTCTCTGGAATCGTCGAGATTGTTGAGTCCGTTGCCGCAGGCAAGCCAGATTGCATACGCGGCATCGTAGTCGTCGGTTGTCATCGGACGGATTTCAAGCGAATCCGCCGCCGAGATTGCCTCCGCCAGATCAAGCGTCCCCTGATAGAGCGACTTGCCGCAGATCGTGCCGTACAGGCCAAGGTCACGGCAGGCGATGATGTCATCCATCGTGTGGACGCCGCCGCTTGCGACGATGTTGCAGCGGTCGCCGACGGCGTCGCGGAGCTTTTTCAGCTGCGCCGTGTTCACGCCGGAGAGCGTGCCGTCCTTCGATATATCGGTAAAGATAAAGGTGGTGACACCGGCCTTTATCATTGCTTTCGCAAGGTCAATATAATGCACATTGCTCGTTTCGAGCCAGCCCTCTGCCGCGACCATCTCGTCCTTTGCGTCGATGCCGACGACGATTTTGTCCGCGCCGAAGCGTTTGACGGCGTCCGCGACAAGCTGCGGATCCTTCAGTGCCGCAGAGCCGAGAATCACGCGGGAGATGCCGAGGTCGAGATATGCCTTGACGGTGTCGAGCGTGCGGATGCCGCCGCCGACCTCGACCTTCAGATGCGTGTTCTTTGCAATATCCTCATATATGCCGGTGTTGACCGGATAGCCCGCCTTCGCGCCGTCGAGGTCCACCATGTGAATCCACTCGGCGCCGGCAGCTTCAAATTTCTTCGCAGTTTCCAGCGGATCCTCCGCAACCTTCTCGGCGGTGGCATAGTCGCCGCGCACGAGCCGGACGCACTGTCCGCCGATGATATCAATGGCAGGAAATATAATCATATTGTCATCCTCTCGAAGTTGCGCAGCATCATCAGTCCCTGCTCGCCGGATTTTTCCGGGTGGAACTGTGCGCCGAAAACATACTGCCCGTCGGTCACGAGCGCGGGAACCTTCCCGTCGTAATCCGCGAAGGCGACGATGTTCTCATCCTCGCAGAATGCCTGATAGGAATGCACAAAGTAAGTAAATACGGGACTTTCGATGCCCTGAAGCAGCGGGCAGTCCTGCGTGATGACCAGCTCGTTCCAGCCCATGTGCGGGATGATGACGCGGTCAGACGGGATGCGCCGCACCTCGCCCGGAATCAGGCCGAGCCCCGCGCAGTCGCCCATTTCGTCGGAGCGGTCAAAGAGCATTTGCATTCCGAGGCAGATGCCGAGCAGCGGCTTTTTCTTCGCATTTTCGCGGACGGTGCCGGTCAGACCGACCTCGCCGAGCGCCTGCATCGCGGGCGGAAAGGCGCCGACGCCCGGCAGAATCACCGCGTCGGCGCGGTCAACCTCCTTCGCGTCGCTTGTAACCGTATGCGCAATGTTCAGATAGCTGAGCGCATTGCAGACCGAGAAAAGATTGCCTGCGCCGTAATCAATGACAGCGATCATCCGAGCGCTCCTTTCGTTGACAGGACGGTGCCGTCCGTTTCCTGCACGGCGATGCGCAGCGCGTGGGCAAAGGCCTTAAAGAGCGCCTCGCACTTGTGGTGATCGTTTTTGCCGTACAGCATATCGAGATGCAGCGTGATGCCGGCGTTGACGGCCAGTGCGCGGAAGAATTCCTCCGTGAGGCAGGCGTCATAGCTGCCGATCATCTGGTTCTGAAATTCGCCGCGGAACACGAGGAACGGGCGGTTTGAGAGGTCAAGCGCGCAGAAGGAGAGCGCCTCGTCCATCGGAATATACGCGCTGCCGTACCGGGCGATGCCGGATTTGTCGCCGAGCGCCCTGTTCAGCGCCTGACCGAGCACGATGCCCGTGTCCTCGACGCTGTGATGTCCGTCCACCGCAAGGTCGCCGACGGTTCTGATCTGCATACTGATGCCGCTGTGTCTGGACAGTGCCGTCAGCATATGATCGAAGAAGCCGATGCCTGTTTCGATCTGACTTTCGCCCTTTCCGTCCAGACGGACGGTCACGGTGATCTGCGTTTCCTTTGTCGTGCGTGTGACTGTTGCCTCCCGCATGGTCTCTGCCTCCGTTTCATCGGCCTGCGCCGAGCGTTTCACAGGCGGCGAGCGCCTGCTGATATGCCGTTTCCGCCTGTTCGATCGCCTGCTGCTTCTGCTTGAGCGAGGCGGAAAGGCTTGCTGCCTGTTTCTTTTTGGCTTCCGCGGCCTTCCGGCGGGTTTCCATTTCCTTCTGAATCGCCGAGATGCTGTCTGAATAGCTGCGGAACCGTTTTTCATACTGATCGACGGTGAAGGTCTGCTCTGCGGAGAAGCTGAACACCTGCCCGTGGGACACGGTGTATTTTTTGCTTCGGCCGGCTGTGCAGACGGCAAAGCCCGTCGTGAGATAGTCCTTGTTGATGATGTTGAGATAATGTCCGCCGTTTGTCGCCTTCTCCGCTTCGTACCACCCGTCAAACGGATCGCCGTAGTTCCAGGAGAGGTTTTCGCCGACATTGAACTGTCTGGAATGGTCGATATGGCCGTCGGACCAGTTGAGGTTCGACTGTGCAATCGCCATCAGGCGGTCGGTGACAACGAGCGGCTTCAGACCGTTCTTTGCGCGGAGCTGATTGCATTCGCGCATCAGGTCAAAGCTTTTTGCCATATTGGTGAGCGAGGTCGCATCGGATTCCTCGCCGGGCTTCGTGGAGGAAGCATATTTCGCCGTTTTGAGCACCTTGACGGCGTCCTCTGCGCCGACAAAGCTGAAAAAGCCGAGCGAGCCCTGTCCGTACCGGTCCAGGTCGGACTGATGCTCGTTGCGGTAGCTCTGATAGGCCTGCTCCGCGGCGCGCTGCTGATCGAGTGCGGCGGTCAGCGACTGCTGCACGGCCTTTGCGTCGGACTGTGCCGTTTGCAGTGCCTTCAGCAGGCGGTCGCATTTCTCCTTTGCTGCCGCGAGCTTTTTGTCAGAGGGCCCGGTCTGCTGTGCAGTCGTCTGTGCGGACTGTGTGCCGCTGCCGGACGCAGCAGACGAAGCGGTCGTCGTGCCGGCGGTGCGGGTTCTGGCTGTTTCGGAGCCGGCGGTTGTCCGGGCGCCGGTCGTCTGCGTGTCAGACGGTCTGCTGTCAGTGGTTTCCGGCTCTGCTGTCTGTGAGACAGTCGTGCCGGTTCCGGTCGGAACGGTCGGGGCTTCGGAATCCGCCCTTCTGCCGCAGCCCGCAAGGAGCAAAGTGCAGGTCATCAGGGCGGCGGCCAGTCTGTACTTCACGGTCATCCCCTCCTTCTTCACCGGGAGAAAACGGGCGCGGACGCAGCGGATAGCACGGAATGACATCCGCGGCAACACTGATGCAGCAGCAGTTTTCACTGCGCTTCCGATAGATTCCGGATGTCACCTCTTCATAGGCCTCCGGGTTGCGGTACTTCTCCGGTACAAACACGGAGATGCCGGTCATTTTATCCATTCGGACTTCCCCTTGCTTCGGAACTGTTATTCGGCAGCTTCTTCAAAGATTTCCGGGTGCCGCGTCTGAAACAGGGCAAACACGGCGTCGATGATCTCCTGCCCGTCGATTCCGCAGAACAGATAGTCCTCCGGATCGGCAGGATCGGGGACGGCGCGCAGAATGGTAAACATCTCCGCGTCCTCGTCCGCAGGGAGCAGCACGGCGTAATCGTCGCCCTCATAGGGCACGACATCGAGCAGTGCAAAGCGGATGTCCGCGCCGGTTTCATCCGTTAATACGATAATATCGTCATACATGGCAGAATCCTCCCGCGCAGCCGGACAGCGAACCGGTCATGCCGCAACAAAATCCAGCATAAAGTCATAGAACATATGCAGAAAAACCGGCAGCAGCAGATTTTTATGCTTCAGGAAGCAGATGCTTGCCAGCACGCTGAACAGCAGAATGCTGAGAAAGCCAAAGCCCGTAAAGGCCGATGCCAGCATTCCCTTGTGATACCAGCCGGGAATGTGGATGGACAGGAACAGCACGGCGTTCAGCGCAATGGCCTTCAGGTCGCGTTCATTCTTTGCCGTCGCGTTGAGGATCCAGCCGCGGAAGACCGCTTCCTCCGAGATGCCGACCGCGAACAGATAGACCGTGGAAGCCTTCCAGAAGTCCGGATTGATGTGCGCGGTGCCGTGCAGGAGCCCCTGTACGGTCGTGCCGCCGCACACGGCAAAAAAGATCAGTGTCCAGATCAGAACCGCTTTGAGCGGCACCTTCTGCGTGAACATCTGCCGGAGTCCGACGAACATTTCCGGCTCAAATTTCTTTACGAGCAGCAGCGCCGGAACCGCCCAGACGAGCACCTTGAATGCTTCAAACAGGCTCTCCGTCAGGAGCGTGCTGCCGAATCCGGATTTGAGCGCCGGACGGATGAAAACCGCCCAGCACGCCCAGAACGCATAAAAAATGATAAAATGCAGGATGAGCGCCGGAATCTTTTTCGATGTCCGGCGCATCATCCCGGTTTCGGACGGGTGATTCACAGTGCAGCAAGCTCCTTATACTGCGTCTTCAGTGCCGGATAGATCTTCCGGTAGAGCTGATAGTAGTTTTCATAGACCGGAACGGCATCCGCATTCGGCGCGCAGGTCTTGTCGGTGCCGATGATGGCCGCGCAGGCCTCCGGCACGGACTTGTAGGCGCCGGTGCCGACCATGGCGAGGATAGCGACGCCGAGCGCCGGGCCTTCCTTCGATTTGGTCGTCTGGATCGGGCAGTTGAAGAGGTCGGCGAGCATCTGACGCCACAGCGGGGACGAACCGCCGCCGCCGCAGGCCATCATGCTGTCCACATCAATCTTCATTTCGCGGAAGACTTCGAGGCAGTCGCGGAGCGAGTAGGTCACGCCCTCCATGACGGCGCGGAGCAGATCCCGCTTCTGGTGCATCGCGGAGAGGCCGAAGAATACGCCTCTGGCATTCGCATCGAGATGCGGGGTGCGCTCGCCCATCAGATACGGCAGATACAGCAGGCGGTTTGCACCGATCGGCGACTTTTCCGCCTCCTTGTCCATCAGGTAGTATTCGTCCACGCCCATGCCCTTTGCGGTCTGCTTTTCGGCATCGCAGAAGTTGTCGCGGAACCACTTGAGCGAGAGGCCCGCGCCCTGCGTCACGCCCATGACATGCCAGCAGCCCGGCACGGCACAGCAGAAGGTGTGAACCCTGCCCTTGGGATCAATCGAGATCCTGGAGCTGTGTGCAAAGACCACGCCGGAGGTGCCGATCGTGGTGAATGCCTTGCCGTCCGAAGCGACGCCCGTGCCGATTGCGGCAGCGGCGTTGTCTCCCGCACCGCCGACGACCGGCGTGCCCTCGGCCAGACCGGTTTTCGCGGCGGCCTCGGCAGTCAGGGTACCGGTGATCTCCGGCGACTCGTAGACCTTGCCGAGCAGAGCCTTGTCGATGCCGAGCTTTTCGAGGACTTCATCGGACCAGCAGCGGTTCGGGATGTCGAGCAGCTGCATACCGGAGGCGTCCGAGACCTCCGTGGCGTACACGCCGGTCAGGATGAAGCGGATATAGTCCTTCGGCAGCAGGATATGTGCGCACTTTGCGTAGTTTTCCGGCTCATGATTGCGCACCCAGAGGATCTTGGACGCCGTAAATCCGGTCAGCGCCGGGTTCGCGGTAATCTCGATCAGGCGCTCCGCACCGACCTTTTCGGTAATCTCGGCGCACTCCTGCTCCGTTCTCTGGTCGCACCAGATGATTGCGGGGCGGATGACGGCATTGTCCTTGTCGAGCATCACAAGTCCGTGCATCTGGCCGGACAGACCGATGCCCTTGACATCCGCCTTGTCCACGCCGCTCTTTTTCAGGACAGCCGCCATTGTGACGAGGACGGCGTTTGCCCAGTCCTCAGGCTTCTGCTCTGCATAGCCGTTCTGCGGCTGATAGAGCGGATATTCCTCTGTTGCCGAAGCGATGACCGTGCCGTTCACATCAAAGAGAACGGTTTTGGTGCCGCTGGTGCCGATGTCTACGCCGAGATAATAAGTCATGGTGTAATCCTCCAGTCTCTTTTGAATTTTCAGGGATAATCTATCGGAATGCTTTTTTGCATTTCTGCCGCGTTCGGGGGGCTCCGCGTCAGGAGCCGGATTTGGAGCTTTCGTCGTTGTTCCTGAGGCCGTGCGGCTCCTCTCTGGACTTTGCCGCAAGCGCCAGATCGAGGTCGGTGATCGGTGCGGGATCGTTGCTTTCGAGGAAGGCGGTCATGGAGCGGTTTGACTTCTCAAAGGTGCGCTCCAGCACGGCGACATACTGCCGGAACACGACCTTGCCGTTGATGGTCAGCACATCGTTCTGCTCCGGGACGCCCAGCGCCGCGAGGTTTTCGTCGGAGAGATTGGCGAGGCGCTGCTCCAGCACGGGCTTCAGGCCGAGCTCAATCATCTGCCCGAAGGTGAGGGTAACCTTGGCATCGTCCTTCATCACCTCGACGCCGAGCTCCTCGGCCGTACTGTCCTTGAGGTCCTTTTTCAGCACCTTCTTGAGCTTCATGCGCTGCTTGGACGAGAGCGAGGTGAGCTTGTACTCCTTCGTGTAGTTCTTGTCCAGGCCGAGTGTCCTGATCTGTGCGGCATTGAGGTCAAAGGTGACGGAGGGGTTGATGAGCAGCAGCTCACGGGTGATCTCCGCACGCGGCTTGACCGACCACACGGCGTCAAACTTCCGGCGCGGGCGCGCCAGATAGACGGTCTTGCCGTAGCCCTTTGCGCGCCAGACGGAATTGTCGTACTGAATGTCGAGCGTATTCGGTTCCAGCTCGATATAGGTGTGTCCCTCCGCACGGTCATCGACCACGACGGTCGCATAGCGGTAGTTTCCGGTCTGCGAGCTGCCGCGCTCCACGGTATATTCGGTGATCTGCGGCTTCAGGACGCTCTGCCCCGAGAGGAACACGAAGGCACCGAGCACATAGATCGTCAGGAACACGGCGCCCAGAATGGTCTTCGGGCCCTCGCCCGTGCCGCTTGCGAGATAGGTGATTGCCGCCATGACCGCCAGCGGGACGATCAGCACGAGATGCTTGTAATTAAACAGGAAAATCGGGAAATAAAGCGGCATCGCGGCCATGATGACAATGCGCGTGATGATCTGCCGCCTCGTAAAGAGCATCAGCAGCCCCCAGCCCAGCAGGGCAAGCGAGATCAGCACACAGTAATGCTTCCGCTGCTCCGCGGGAATCTCCAGCCGGTAAAAGAGGCTGTAATACGCCAGACGGAGCACACCCCGCAGGTAGAAAATTGTCAGGAACGAGCCGACAAACTGAAGCAGGAAGATGACCGCTCTGGACATCTTGGAATTCAGCGCATCGCGGACCGTGCGGAAGAAATCTCCGACGCCCGTCCCTGCGCGGACCGCGCTCTCGCCGCCCGCTTCCTCTGCATAAATTCTGTTCGTCATGATAAACGCCTTTCGGATTCCGGCAGCGGACTGCCGGTTGATATCAGCAATGCCGCGGACGCCTCACAGCTTCCGGAGCCTTGCGTAATTTGCCATGATTTTTTTGGTGCCGACCTTGTCAAAGACGATTTCGAGCAAACTGTCGCCGCCCATCGGCGTGACGCTCAGCACCGTACCCTCGCCGAAGCTCCCGTGCCGGACGCGGTCGCCCGCCGAAAGCTGCGGGGTGCCGGACGGTCTGGTGTCCGCGGTGTTTTTCAGGCCGGTCAGCGACGGCTTTTCGCCTGTGATGCCGTGGAACCGGATCTCCGCCTGGCGCTGCCCGAAGCTGCCGGAACGGTTTTTCTGCTCGACTGCCTCCGGCTCGATTTCCCGCAGGAACATCGAGGGGGTGCTGCGGTCGGTGCGGCCGTGGAGCGTCCGGTAGGCTGCCGTCGTGATGTAAAGCCGCTTTTTGGCCCGCGTGATGGCCACATAGGCCAGACGGCGCTCCTCTTCGAGCTCGTCCTCGCTGTCCATGGAACGGCGGCTCGGAAAGATGCCGTCCTCCACGCCGACTAAAAAGACATTTTCGTATTCGAGGCCCTTTGCCGCATGAACCGTCATCAGCGTCATCGCGTCCGCGGATTCGTCGGCGCGGTCCTGATCGGTGTAGAGGGAGATTTCTTCGAGAAAGCCGTTCAGCGTCGGCTCCTCGCCCTCGTTCTCGGCCGTGTTCATATAGGTGAGGATGCTGGATTTCAGTTCCTCGACATTTTCCAGGCGGCCTTCGCCCTCGATGCCCTCATTCCGGAGCATCTCCGCATAGCCGGTGATGTCGAGCAGCTCGTCGTAGAATTCGTCAAGCGGCAGCTCTGCGGCTTTTTCACGCAGCTCGCGGAAAACCGCCGCAGCCTTTTTCAGTGCGTTGGCACTGCGCTGCAGAACCGGATAATCGCCGCATTGTTCCAGCACTTCGAGCGGCGAGAGGTTCAGGTCGCGGGCGATCGCGGAGATATTCTCCAGCGTCGCCGCACCGATGCCGCGCTTTGGCTCATTGATGATGCGCTGAAACCGGAGCGTGTCGCGGGGGTTGTTGACCACACAGAGGTAGGCGATGATGTCCTTGACCTCCTTGCGGTCATAAAAGCGCAGACCGCCGTAGATGCGGTACGGGATGTTTGCGAGGGAGAGCGCCCGTTCGAGTGCGTTTGAGAGCGCGTGGGTGCGGTAAAGCACGGCATAGTCGCGGTAATTTCCGCCCTGCCGCACGCCCTCTGCCACCGTTTCGGCGACAAAGCGCGCCTCCTCGGCCTGATCGGCCACGCGGAGCCACATCACGCGCTCGCCGTCATCGGCTGCCGTCCAGAGGGTTTTCTCGCGGCGCTCGGTGTTGTTCCGGATGACGGAGTTTGCCGCTTCGAGGATGCGTCCGGTCGAGCGGTAGTTCTGCTCCAGCCGGATGACCTTGCAGTCCGGGAACTGCTCCTCAAAGGAGAGGATGTTCTGAATCGTCGCGCCGCGGAACTTGTAAATGCTCTGGTCATCGTCGCCGACCACGCAGAGATTGCGGTGCTTTTGCGCGAGCAGACGGATCAGCTCATACTGCGCGGGGTTCGTGTCCTGATACTCGTCCACGAGCAGATAGCGGCAGCGGTTCTGATATTTGTCCAGCACATCGGGGCATTCGCGGAAGAGCTGCACCGTCAGTGCGATGATGTCGTCAAAGTCCAGCGCATTGGATTCGCGCAGACGGCGCTGATACGCCGCGTAGATCTGTGAGACCGCGCCGAGACGGAAGTCGCCGTCTGCCTCTGCGGACAGGTCTTCGGGAGACATCAGCTTATCCTTTGCACGGCTGATCTCATAGGCGACGAGCTTCGGCGGGAACGCCTTTTCGAGCGTGACGCCGCGGGTGTACTGCCGCATTTCGTCACTTTTCAGCACATCGGTGATGACGCGCTTGGCATCGTCGGCGTCGTAGATCGTGAAATCGCCGGTATAGCCGAGGCGGTCGATATGCTGCCGCAGGATGCGGACGCAGGCGCTGTGGAAGGTGGCCGCCCAGACCTCCGCGCCCTCGTCGCCGAGCATGGCGCAGAGCCGGTTTTTCATTTCGGCCGCCGCTTTGTTTGTGAAGGTAATTGCAAGGATCCGCCAGCCGGGAACCGGTGCGAAGCCGAGGATTTCGGTGAGCCGCTGCTCGTCGGGCGGAATCTCGCCCGCGGCGGTCTGCCGCAGAAATTCTGTTTCCTCCGGCGAATGCACGCCGGGCGGGCCGTCATAGGCATTTCCGAAGCGCATCATGAAGGCGATGCGGTTGACGATTGCGGTGGTCTTGCCGCTGCCGGCGCCCGCCAGGACGCTGACCGGTCCTTCGGTGGTTCTCACGGCTTCCTGCTGCGGCGGGTTGAGCCCCTTTGCGGTCAGATAGCGCGTCAGGGCCTGCTGTTCGAGCTGTTTCACGCTTTGCATGGGTGTGTCCGACTCCGTTTCCGTTGTTGCCCGTGCGTTCTCTCTTGCCGGACAGGGCATACTTCCGACAATACAGTTTTATTATAGCATATCGCGTGGAAAAATGCAAGAGAACAGCGCATGAAAATTCGCTGAAGACAGATTTTGCGGCACATTTGATAAAAATTGCGCAGTCAGCCGGCCGCGCCCGCAGATGCGGGAATTCCGGAGCCGGCGCTTTTGAATAAAAGGTGACAGTTTTCTTAAAATTCACGGAAAGCTCTTTCTTTTTTTACGCTTTTGCGGTATAATTATTATGAAAAGATATCGGCTGAAGGGAGGACGGATTTTGTTCATGAAATTCCGTATGAGCGAAAGGCAGCGCGGTGCGGCAAAGACCGCGGTCTGGACCTTCACAATCTGTATGTTCATTGCGGTCGCGGCGTGGCGCTGGTCCGCCGTTGTCGCATTCTTCCGGAAGACAGTTTCCGTGCTGATGCCGGTGCTGCTCGGCCTTGTATTTGCCTACCTGCTCTGTCCGCTGATGCTCTGGCTGGAAAAGCATCTCGGAAAGCTGACCGACCGCAGGCAGCCGCGCCCCGTGCTGCGGCGTGTGCTGGCGCTCACCGTCACGATGCTGATTGTCGCGCTGTTCATCACGGGACTGATCGTGGCGATCGTGCCGGAGCTGATTGCCAGCGTCAAAAACCTGCTGGTGAATATTCCGGAATACCTGTCTTCGAGCGGCGAATGGATTCAGTCCCGCATCGCCGGACTGGAGCACGAGCAGCCGCAGCTTTACTCCGTGCTGATTTCCGTCTGGAACAGCGCACAGAACTCCGTCAGCAGTCTGGCAACGCAGTTTGAGCCGAAGCTCGACAGCATTGCGAGCGGCGGCGCGGATTTCATCGCCGCCGTGACAGCCGGTGCGTATACCATTGTCCGCGGCTCGATCAATTTCTTCATCGGCATGGTCTTTGCAATTTACCTGCTGTTCAAGAAGGAGCGCTATCAGGCGCAGGCGCGCAAGGCGCTGTACGCGATGTTCCCGACCAGCAAGACGCACACTTTCCTGCGCATCGGCTCTCATGTCAGCTACAACTTCATGCACTTCCTCGCCGGCAAGACGCTGGATTCGTTCATCATCGGAATGCTCTGCTTTGTCGGCGTGACGATCCTGCGGATGCCCTATGCGCCGCTGATTTCGATTATCGTCGGCGTGACGAACATCATCCCGTTCTTCGGCCCGATTCTGGGCGCCGTGCCGAGCGGACTGCTCGTGCTGCTCTCCGAGCCGCGGAAGATCATCCCGTTTGTCATCTTCATTCTGCTGCTCCAGCAGTTTGACGGCAATTTCCTCGGCCCGAAGATTCTCGGCAATTCGCTCGGAATGCCGATGTTCTGGACGCTCTTTGCGATTACGGTCGGCGGCGGAATGTTCGGCTTCATCGGCATGGTCGCCTTTATTCCGCTGTTCGCGGCGCTGTACGCCTTCCTCTCCGATTTCCTCGCGGAGCGGCTGAAGCAGAAGGGACTGCCGTCCGATACCGAGAGCTACACGACTGACAAGATACACTTTGCCGATCTGCCGGGAGAGGACGAACCCCCGCAGGACGGCGTTCCGGATGAACCGGATGAAGAAGCAGCAAACGACGGAGCGGAGGAGAGAATTCAAAATGAAAAAGCAGATGCACCCTGAAATCCCGGCGGCGAAGAAGCTGACGGCGGATGCCCGCCGGAGCTGCCGGATCGCGGCATTGGCCGTCCTGAAGCAGCGTGCGCTGCTTTCCTCACCGTTTACCAGAGATCTGGCAGTCGGCTCCGCAAGGGCGTTTGCGGACGACTGAAAACAGGAACCCGTACATTCAAAAAGCAGGCGGATGCACCCGCCCGCTGAATCCACAGAAAGGAACCCTCTTTCAGGGAGGCAATGCCATGCAGGATTATCAGTTTGCGCCCCCGCCGCAGAACAACAAGCAGCATCCGCGTGTCGGCGTACCGCGTCAGCCGCACGGCGGCATCGTTCAGCCGGGGCAGCCGGCGCTTCAGCCGGTTCAGCCGATGACACAGACGGCGCCGGCACAGGGGCAGACCTTCTGTCACGACTGCGGACAGCCGGTCGAGCCGGGCTCCGCGGTTTGTGTTCACTGTAATTATATTCTGGATCCGGAGGCATTCAAGCAGGCACAGCGGCTCTTCCGCAGACGGCGGGAGGCCGAGCAGCGCCGCAGGGCAGCGGGCATGATGCCGCGCGGCGGCGTTTCGCCGAACGGAATGCCGCCGCTGGAGCCCTCCGGCAGAGCACAGCAGCCCGCGGCGGCGGATGTCACGCCGGAACAGGTTGTCCGGGCCGGCCCGCGGTATCACTATGAGACAATCGGCTCGGTCTTTTGTCCGAGCTGCGGCACCGAGGTACAGGAGGGCGCGTGCCAGTGTGTTTCCTGCGGCTATGTGCTCGACGCGGTGCAGTATGCGATGACGCAGCAGCAGGTGCAGCAGCAGCTTGCCGTCCGCGAGAACCGCGAGGCAAAGCTCAGCCGGAGCGATCTCATCAAAAGCCTGCTGATTCCGCGTTACGGCAGGAAGATGTATAAAGCGAACATCCAGAACCGGCCGCAGATTGCAAACCCGTGCCGGAAGGCGGGACGCTTCAACACCTTCCTGATTATTCTGCTGATTATCCTGTTTTTCGGACTGTTCTGACAGACAAAAAAGCTCCCGCCTGACGGCGGGGGCTCTTTTGTGTTTACATCTGTGCGTTAAAGAGGCTCTTTAAGTTGTAAATCACATCGTCGCTGTCTGCGTTGATGCTCGCAGCCTCGTTGATGCCGGAAAGCTCTGCCAGTGCGCTCAGGTTTGCATTGTAGCCGATCGTGTAGCACGGTACCTCCATGCCCTCGACGATATGCTTGATGTCGCCGAGCTTGTTGCCGACATTCGTTTCACCGTCGCTCAGTACAAAGAGCAGAGGCTTCACCTGCTGGCCGGTCTCGCTTTCGACCTTCGCCTTTGCCTCCTTCAGCATATTCAGTCCGACCAGGACAGCGTCATAGGTCGCGGTGTTGCCGCCCGGAGACAGATCCTCCACGGCGCCCGTGAAGTAGCTGCGCTGGTTCAGGTCGAATTTTGCGATCGGAAGATTGATTGCGACATTCGAGCTGTAGCTGATGAGGCCGACATAGTTCGTGTCGTTGATGTACTTGGAGGCGTTAATCAGGGAGGACTGCAGATTCTGGAGCGGTGCGCCGCCCATGCTGCCGGAGACATCCGCGATAAAGACCGCCATGACCGGATTGCCGGCGTCCTTCTCGGTCTTCCAGAGCTTCTGTGCGCTGAGCAGTGCCGCGCCGTTGATGTTTGCCGGCAGCGTTTTGCTGTGCGAAGCGACCTCGTCCTGGTTGAAGCCGTAGGATTTTGCAAGGCGCTGGTTGTCGTCCGTGAGGCAGTATTCCACAAAGGTCTGCACCAGCTCCTCCTGATCCGGCGTCAGCGCGCCGAGCGTATACACAGGGTTGTCGTGGCGCACGCCGAACGGAATGAACCGGTAGCCGCGCAGATCCGCAACATTCATAAAGCACTGATGCTCCAGAATGAACGCGTCGAGCACGCCCTTGGCCGCGGCCTCGCGCATCTGCAGCGTCGTATAGGCGACGAACGGGACATTCTGCTGGAACTTCTGGAACTGTGCGGTGGCGTCCGGGCTGAGAATGTCCGAGGCGTCAAATTCCTCCAGCGCCGTGACGAGGAAGTTCAGGCCGGTCGAGGACGCATAGGGGTTCGTGTAGCCCATCGTGATCTCGCTGTTGACGGTCGCCTGGATGACCGAGCTGACATCCACCGTGCCGTACAGTCCCTCCAGCTTGGAGTAGGTGTCGCGGCTGACGAGAATGCCGGCGGTGTTTCCGGCGATGCGGTCCGTGACGAGGCGAATGTCGATGTTCTGCGATTTGAGCATCTCACCCCAGAGGATGTTGGACGGCGAGTAGACCTCCGGTACATACTTGCCGGACACGATGTAGTCAATCGCGGCGCCGGATGCGACCGGACGGACGGAGACGGTTGCCCACTGTCCGCCGATCTCGTGATGCTCCTTGTTGAACTTTTCGGCGACTTCATTGAGCCAGCCGTCGGTGCCGGAGGAGGACTTTTCGGTCGAGGAGAAGATCTCGATCTGCACGGCGCCTCTGCCCGTCACACTCAGCGGATACTTCGAGATGTCCGGCAGCTCCTCGGCCAGGCTGCCGCTGTCGATTTCGACCGTCGCCTTGCGCGGTGCCACCTCGCTGACCTTGATGCGCTTTAATTTTTTGTCCATCTGCACGATCGCGGTTTCGCGGTCGGCGTCGGGGCTCTTCTTCCTGAGCAGCTTGCTGACGAGGATACCGCCCGTAATCAGGACGATCATCAGCGCTGCAATTCCGATCAGAAAACCGGTGCCGGATTTTGTCTTCTTTCCCATTGTGACTCCTTTCTTCAGTTCGCTGCGGGCGTGTTCAGGCTGCCCAGCAGCATGGCCTTTCGGAATTCCTCCGCCGAAATGGAGCGGAAGCAGTATACGACGCTGTCATTGTACCGCCAGACAAGATAGCCCTTTTTCAGCTCCAGCGTGCCCTCCATCTGCCCGATGGTGCTGCGCGGGTTTTTGGTGCGGACCAGCCGCAGCTCCAGGCTGTTGTCGGAGAGGAAAACGAGTGCGTAGGCCGCGGCCTCGTCCGGGCTGTTGTTCCGGTGCAGGATGCACTCCCCGCCGAGCGGAATCTCCATCTTCACGGAGCGGACATCGACGCCGTCGTACTTGTCGGTGATTGTCTCGCCGTCCGCGGTCACCCATGCGCATTCCCAGAAGCCGGAGACGGACAGCGCGGCCTTGCCCTCCGCGGCGCGGACGGGATCGACCTCCGGGAACTCACTGACTCTTGCAAAATAATAATCCACGCCTGCGGGCGGCGCCTTGGTGAAGAGATTGCCCTGCTCAAAGCAGAGCTCCTCCGGCTCCTCCAGCGGATTGAACTGCTCATGATAGGGGAACTCGACCGTAACGCGGCTGGTACCCTTTTCGCCGTAGCTCCAGGTCCCCTCCTCGCTGTATGCGTAGAGCGGATGGATGCGCCTGGCCTTTCCGCTCTTTGTAAACTCATACTGGAGCGTATAGCGGTAGGCGATCGGCGGGTGCTCGGAGCCGTCCTTATAACGGACGGTGCCGTCCTGCACGGTGCTGTCCAGCACCCACTTCCCGACGACGGTCGGCTTTGTCGTGGTCGTCGTGACCGTTTCGCTCGATGTCTGCGGCTCGGTCGTGACGGTGGTTTCCGCCCGGGTGGTGCGGCTGGTCAGCGTCGTGGTCAGATCGGTTGTGATGCTCTCAACCTGAAAGGGCTCGCCGCCGGAGTCCGTGCTGCTGCCGTCCGCACATCCGCCGAACAGAAGTACGGTCAGCAGTGCCGCTGCTGTCAGCAGCAGGGGCAGAAGCTGTTTCATATTCTTCTCCTTTTGACTGCCGGCAGATGCCGGAGCCTTTGAAATGGAAGCGCAGGCTGTCAGGGCTTACTGCTGAAGTGTCTGTCCCTGTCCGTTCTGCGCGGACGGTTCCCACTGCGCGGCTTCGTCATTGGTGCGGACCTGCCGGAGTGCATTGGTCAGCTCGGTCAGCATCGGCGTGGAGGCCTCTGCCGCGTCGTCGCCGATCTGCGAAACCTCCAGGATCAGGTTTTCAAAGTCGGAGAGCACATGGGCATTCTGGCCGAGGATCTCCTGCAGATATGTCACATGCATATTATACTTGTGCGGCTCGTTCTGGTCGTAGATCATGACGCGGTTCAGGATGCGCCGGCTGTTTGCGAGGATGTAGGAATCGACCTCCTGCGCGACCGAGAAGAACGGGCTGTCCTTCGTATCGTCCAGCACGGAGCGGAGCGCGGCCTGCTTGCGCTTTAAGGATTCGAGCTGCCGGACCGCGATTTTGATATGCTCGGCAAAGGGCGTATCCTCATCGAGCCACGCATGGAAGGCGCGGATGTAGTC
>JAILIG010000111.1 GCA_024695445.1 Oscillospiraceae bacterium | reverse complement strand
AAAAGAAAAGCATCCCCCTTGCCGGGCGGTGCGGCCGAAGGCCGGTGCCGTTCCGTGCAGGGGGGACTTTTTGAATTCAGGCGCGGAGCCCGCGGCCGGCAGTGCCCGCCTCCAATGATCTAAAGCCCGCCGGAAACGCCCGCAAATCATTTTTGCCTTTCTCCTCCATTGCGAAAAAAGACGAAAGCGCTCCATTTCAGCCTCTCGTAAAACGCCGGCTTATGGAGAATAAAGTATCCGCTGCGCGGATGCGATCAAAAAAGGGGACGCCCTCTATCGCAGGGCGTCCCCTCTCTTGCCGCTGCGCGGCAATTCACTCCCCTCGGCGGAGCTCTTATCAAGTCCAGAGAGTTTTGCGCTCTGCGGAGCGCGATGAGGGGCGCTGCCCCTCAACCCTGCAAGCCTTTGAAAAGGCTTGACCGAAACTTTAGTTTGGGCTGCCGGAAAGCTTTAGATCAATGGATGCCGGCACTGCCGGCCTTTTTGAAAAAAGCTCGACCAAAAACTTTAGTTTGGGCTGCCGGAAAGCTTTAGATCAATACCGGCACACTTCAGCTCCTTGCCGTGAGGAAGCGCATCAGCGCTTCGGCGTCCGCTGCATCGCGCTTGCCGTCGCGGTTAAAGTCGGCGGCTTTCTGCTGCTTCTCCGAGGAGAATTCGCCGAGCAAACCGCGCTTCAGGAGCGCCAGATCTCTGGCATCGAGACGCCCGTCAAAGTTCATGTCGCCGTAGAGGATGTCATCGGGCGGGAGGGCCAGGGCGATGCGGTCAACAGACGGGGCATCGCCCTGATCGTTATACAGCCGGACTGTATTTTTGCCGGCACGGAGCTTCACACTGACGCTGACGGCGCGGATTCCCTTCCAGTCGCCCTTGTTGGCGTAGCAGTTGTCGAGCTTTGCGGCAAAGGCGCCGTTGACATCGACCTTCAGCGAACGCGGCTCGCCGGAGACATAGTAGATGCGCAGCGTATATTCGCCGTCCGCGGGCGCTTCCACGCTGTCGAAGGTAACAGTGCCGCCGTTTCTGCCGCCGACATAGCCGACATAGGCGTTGTTCGAGCAGTATTTGCCGTCGGAGCCGGAGGTGATTCTCGCGTCGCTGCCGAGCTTTGCCTGCTCTGCCTCATAGCTCCTGTAGTTGGCGTAGGGCGTCTCGGTCTGCATCGTACCCTGCGTCAGCTTCATGACAAAGCCGCCGTTGTTCATCAGCTCCTGCTTGATGACGCTGTCCTTTGTCAGACCGGTCTGCACGGTCAGCTCGACCGCGCTGCCGTTTGCGTTGTCGTGATAGATGTACGCATTGTAGAGCCCGTCATCGGAAATCAGCTTCGAGAGGTCCACAGTCGCCTCCCGCGCCCGGATCGTCGAAGCACCGACATACCAGTCATTTCCGCTGCGGCGCGCCGTCGTGTTGTACTGCATCGGCATTCCTTCGAGCACGCACAGATCGTCCCATTTGACCGGCACATCGTTGAGGAAGGGGAGGGCCGGCGAGCCTTCGTAGGTGTAGACGGAGTGTGCGAAATGCTGAAGTCCCGATTCGATGGTCACGGTGTCCGCGAGGGCAAAGCCTGCGGTCGCCTTGATGCCGTAGACCGGGATGCCGGTCGGGGTGAAGTCCGCCGAGCCGACCACGCAGCGCGTGAAGGTATAGGAGACGCGGTTTTCGAGCGAGGGTGAATCAAACCACTTGTAGTATTCGGTGCCGTTGATCGCCTCAAAGGAGATGACATTCGGGAAGGTGCGGCTTTCACCGCGCGGAATCGTGCAGCCGTGGAACAGCACCATGAGCTTGTTTTCCGCGGCAATTTTCATGCAGAGGTACATCTGCTTCATGGTTTCCTGCGTGTCGCTCTCGTAGTAATCGACCTTGACGCCCCTGACGCCCAGTCTGCTGACGCGCTCGAATTCGCGCTTGATGGTCGCCTCGTCGAGCAGCGAATAGTAGGGGTAGGCGGGATGTCCCGCGCTGTCCTTGTAGCCGGAGTGACCGGAGTTGTTGACGCCGTACCAGAGCCAGATGCCGATGCCCTTTTCCTTGCCGTAATCGCACAGCTCCTTGATTTTCGCGGCACTGTCGTCCCAGAGCGCCCAGCCGAAATCGACGCAGACATAGTCCCAGCCGTTTGCGGCCGCAAAGTCGATGTACTCCTTCTGCATATGGTACTCGACCGGCGAATCGCCGCCGCTGCTCCACCACGACCAGGCGAGCTTGCCGGGCTTTACCCAGCTGATATCATCGAGCACGGAGGGCGGATTTAAGTTGAGAATCAGGTCGCTGGACGCCATTTCGTTGAGGTCCGCGCCGATGATGACGGCTCTCCACGGCGTATGGAAGGCATCGCTCATGCTGATGCCGCTGACCTTGACGCCGCCCTTAAACCGGAGCGAGTGGTAGTTGCCGACGAACTGCAAAGCGCCGGCACAGTAGGGATTTTCCTCGTTAAAGACGCCCGCCTCGGAGACCGTCACCCAGTATTTGCCGTCGATGACGCCGGTATACGGGCAGGAATAGGTGGCATTTGTCTCGTTGCCGCGCTCGGTCGGCAGCTCGACCATGTTCCATTCATAGGTCGCGTTCGGCCAGTTGCCCCAGAACTTGCTGTTGCCGGGGAACATGACCTGTGTGGCCTCCTCTTTAATTGACGCGCCGTGATTGAGCGCATAGCGCAGGCCGAGGCCGTCGTCATAGGCGCGGAGCGTGACCGTCAGGGTGCTGCTGCCCTTCTGCAGCGGGAACGAGGTTTCCGCATAGCAGTCACGGATCACCGTATGCTTGCCGTAGGGCATTTCATAGGTTTCGTCGTGACTGATTTTCGTCGCTTCGGGCGCGTCAGCGGAAAAGCCCGCCGAAAGGTCCTCGGTTGTCGTCACAAGACCGAGGCGGGACGGTTCGATGACGCGCTTGCTGCCCTTGTCGGCAGTATAATAGTATCTGCCCGCCGCGTCCGTCCAGAATTTGACCGTGAGGCTGCCGCCGGGGGAGACTGTCTCCAGCGCGGGGATGCTCGTGACCTCGGTGCGGTCCGGTGCAAAAGCCGTTTCGGCGGTGTCGGGCTCGTCACTTTCGGTGATCTGCCCCTCCTCAAAGGCATACCAGAGCTGCGCGTCGTCCGGCAGGTCGGCGGCCTGTGCCGCACTCAGCGCATAGCCGTAAAACCGGATATTATCGACCTTGCCGTGGATGTCCTCGTCGTTGTAGAGCGAGTGGCCGATGCCGTTATAGACATAATTTTTCAGCAGATTCTCGGAAAACAGACTGCCGCAGGCCGCGGAGAGCTGCGAAGCGCCCTCGCTGCTGTCCTTGCTGAGCGCCTTGCCGTCGAGGTAGTATGCCGCGCCGGCGGGGGCGTAGGAGACAGTGAGCGTATGCCAGTCGGTGTCGGGCTTCGCCGAGAGCGTGAAGATCGAGCGGTGCGCGCCGTCGTCGGCCGTCGCGGAGCCGGTGCCCGCAAAGACGCTCGTCCGGAAGGCGGATTTGTCATTCAGGTCGATCGAGAGATCAGGCGACGAATAGCCTGCCGTCGAGCCGGTGCCGAGCGGCACGGCCGCAAACTGATAGAGACGCGAATAGCTCGCCGCATCTGAGGCAAGCTGAAAGTCCATCGAGAGAGAGAAGCCTTCGCCGCAGCCTGCGGAGAACACTTCGGGAAGCTGCAGCCAGCCGGCGCCGAACGCCCCGCCGCCGAGCGAGAGCACATTCGATCTGCGGGTGCTGTCGTAGACGACCTCAGCCGCGCTGCCGCGGATGATCGCCGCGGTGTCCTTGCTGCCGGCACTGCTGACGGCTGCGTTGCGGAAGCTGCCCGCGGCCTCTGCCGGAGCAGGGGAGACTGCGGACAGTGTCAGCGCTGCCTGTGCTGCGATGCAAAATGCGGAGAGCAGACTGACCTGCTTTCTGATGCGAATACGGTTTCGCATTCGGATCACATCCTTTCCAAACCCCAAAATCTGATTTCCCATCTCTGTTGATCTTTCTGTCTGTAAAACCCCTATATGCCAAAAATCCGCTCGGCGGACTGCCGGCAGACTGTTTGGCATATGAACGGCTGAAGCTGCCTGATGAATACAGATACGCCGGCCGTTTCGGCGGCGCACGCATCTGTACGGGCGGGATCCGGATGGGAAGGAATCCCGCTTGATCGGGCTGTCCGGTGGCCGGACCGTGCGAAGCAGAAGGGGGGTCTCCGTGCGGCGGCGTTCGGACGGTGGGAGGGACGGCACACAGGCGGCGGATGCGGATTGTGCCCGGAACGAAAAAAAGAGAGCCTGCTTCCGGAAACCGGAAACAGGCGCAATTCGGCTAAGCCGTCCGCTCTTCTATCTCTTCCCCGGCATTTTCTCAATACCTGTTCCCCTGATGACCTGTACGGTCAACTGTGTGTCTTTGTCTGACATTATTATAGCCGGATGCCGCTCAAATTTCACTGTATAGAACGCAGAAAAAATAGATAATATGCAGAGATTGCGCAATATCTATTCGATATATTCAAATTCTTGCGGCTTTTGGCCAATACATCTTGAAAATGGAGGCGGTACAACTTCGCAAAATATGGGGAATGGAGACGGCGGTTGTACCGTGAAAACAGGGAATGCCGGCGGAATTTACTCCGGAAAGTAGTATTGCAGCACTCTGCGCAGACGGCAGCGCGCACGCTTGAGTGTGCGGGAGACAGTCGGCACCGTGACGCCGTACTGCTCGGCAATCGCACGCATGGTCATGCAGTCGCGGTAGTAGTGCAGCAGATACCGCCGCTGACAGTCCGTCAGCTCCTGCTTCCAGCAGCGGCGCACTGCGCGGACGGCCTGCAAGCGGGTTTCCTCTCCGGAGAGGGCCTCCTCTGCCTGTGCGGAAAGCCGCCGGATCAGCGCGGGATCGAATTCCAGCGCGGACTCGGCGGCACGGCGTCTCTGCGGGCTTATGACTGCACCTCCCGCGCAGCATAGAGCCGGATGCAGTGCATGGCGTCCTGCATTTCTGCAAGCTCCTCCCGCAGCAGCAGGATACGGCGGATCAGCTCCTGCTGCTTCCGCTGACAACCTCTTCCGCCGCTTCCGGCCCGGATGAGCCGGAGCTCCTGCTGCAGCTCGGACTGGCGCTGCCGGGCGCTCCGGACGGCCCTGCCGTAGTCGCGCAGCATCTCCGCATAAACTGCGGTCTGCCTGATTTCTGTCAAGGTGATCTGCCTCCTTCCAACTGTCCGCTCCTGTCCGGAGACAGAAGCAATGCGGATGATCAGAAACAAACGTTCTTTTCAAGTGCAAAAAAACCGACCGGCAAGCAGCAGACCGCTGTCGGACAGGCGGGGCGGAGTCTGCGGAAGCGGGCTGCTTGTCGGCTGTCAGTTCGGAAGAAAAGAACATCTGTTCGTATCTCTATTGTATCAGAAAAACATTTGTTTGTCAAGGGCTTTTTCAAAATTCGGCAGAATTTTCTGCGGAAGCGGGGCGGATTCTCTGCAAATTGCTGCGAAAATGTCAGAATCAGCGCGATTTTCCGTCATGCTGCCGATTTTTCCCGTTCAAAGAAAAAAAATATCTCCTGCATCTTGCAAAATCAGAAGTTTTGCGGTATAATATAAGATGCAGGCAGAATGCGTGCTGTCTGCATCAAACAAAGCGGACACGCCCTGCGCGGAGATCCGCTCCGCAACAAAATGTGAAGAACAACGGAATACGCGGAAACGGGCAAGCTATGCCCTGCTGCAAAAACGGGAGTACAACATGGTCTTTTCAAGCCTGATATTTTTGTACCTGTTTTTGCCCGTATGCCTTCTGTGCTACGGGCTTTCGCCGTCTATAACGGTCAAAAACGGGGTGCTGACAGTTTTTTCTCTGATATTCTACGCCTGGGGTGAGCCGGTATACATCCTGCTGCTGCTGGCAAGCGTGCTGGTCAATTATCTGCTCGGACTCGGCATCGGGGCGGCGCGGCAAAAGCCGAAAACGGCAAAATTCCTGCTGATTGTAAGCCTGATGTTCAACATCGGTCTGCTGCTGCTGTTCAAGTACAGCGGCTTCCTTGCCGAAAACCTGAACCGCATCCCCGGCGTCAGCCTGCCGGTGCCGCATCTTACGCTGCCCATCGGCATCAGCTTCTACACCTTCCAGATTCTGTCCTATATCATCGACCTGTACTGGGACAAGGTCGATGTCCAGCGCAATCCGCTGCACTTCCTGCTCTATATTTCGATGTTCCCGCAGCTGATTGCCGGCCCGATTGTCCGTTACAGCACGATCGAGCATGAGATCCGGACGAGAAAGGTCACGCTGACCGATTTCAGCGACGGCATGACGCGCCTGATCGTCGGTCTGGCGAAAAAGGTCATCCTCGCAAACCACCTCTCGGTCATCGTGGAAAACCTGTTCGGCGGCTCCGCGATTTCGGTCGCGGGCGCATGGTACGCCACCGCCGTCTACGCGATGCAGATTTACTTTGATTTCTCCGGCTATTCCGATATGGCGATCGGCATGGGCCGGATGTTTGGCTTCCACTTTGACGAGAACTTCCGGCATCCGTTTCTCTGCCGCGATATCTCCGAATTCTGGCAGCGCTGGCACATCTCTCTCGGCACCTTCTTCCGCGACTATCTGCTCTATATCCCGATCTTCGGCAAGCGCCGCAAATACGGCGGCCTGCTGCTGGTCTGGTTCTGCACGGGCTTCTGGCACGGCGCCAGCTGGAACTTCATCATCTGGGGTATGTACTTCGGCCTGTTCATTCTGCTGGAGCAGCTCATCGGCAAGAAGCGCATCCGTGCGATCCCGCTGGCGATTCGGCATCTTTACAGCAAGCTTGTCATTCTGGTCGGCTTCGGCATCTTCTATTTTGAGGACCTCAAAAAGCTGCTGCAGTACTTCCGCGACCTGGTCGGTATGAACGGCAATCGTCTGTTTGACGAGGTTACGGCGCTTTCCGTGCAAAACAATCTCTTCCTGCTGCTTGCGTCAGTGATCTGCTGCTTCCCGATTATGGATGGTCTGAAAAAGCTCTCGCTCAAAACGCCGGCAGCCGGCCGGGCGGTCGAGGGCATCCGTGTCGTCTGCAATGTCGTTCTGTTGGCCGTCAGCAGCATTCTGCTTGTCGATGCGACGAACAATCCGTTTTTGTATTTCCGCTTCTGACAGAGCGGAAAAGCCCTTCGGGGCAGCCGGTATCATCATCAATAAAAGGAGGTGTCAGACCGCATGGATCCCGAAAACTTCCGTCCGGAGGAGCCGGAAATTGATATTGCCATAGATGCGGCAGACACCGCAGCGCCGTCCGGCGGACCGCCGAAGGAGTCCCGCACGGAACGGCGCGAGGCGATTGCAAAAGCGCGTGCCATCCGCAGAGAAGCCGCCGCACAGGAGCGTGAGGCGAAAAAGCGGGCCGCGGCCGAGGCAAAGGCTCTGGTCGCGCAGGCAAAGGCCGAGGCGCGCAAAAAGGAACGGCGCAGCCAGACGAAAAATACGCTCGGCAATACCGGCGTGTTCCGCTGGCTTGACGCCCTGCGCAAGGCGACAGGGGAGGAGCCTTCCGGCGAGCGCCGCGGCGACACCGAGGAGCTGGTCGCCGTCCTTGCGGCGGAGAAGAAGGCCGCACTGCTGTCGGACAAGACCGGCGAGATCGACGCGATCGTCGAGCAGCTTGCCGCCGAACAGAATTTGCAGGCCGCAGCGCCGGAGCATCCGGAGACTGCGCCTGTCTTTGAAAATGTCCCCGATCTGGACGACGAATCTCCCGCAGCCGTCGTCGATGCGATCGTCGCACAGGTTGCGGCGCACAAGGGCATCGAGGTGCCGGATGAAGCCGGCCTGCCGGAGCCGGAGGTTCCCGCGGTCAACACCGCGGCGGCGGAGAGCGTTTCGCCGGCTGCCGTGCGTTCGGGACATTTCGTGGATGAAATCGTCGCAAAGCTGGCCGCGGAAAATCCGCCGGAGGAAACGCCGGAGGAGCCACCTGTCTCTTATGTCGATGCAATCACGGAGGCACGCCGGCAGCGGCTTCAGCAGGTGACATCCGGCGCGGAGGAGGAGGAACCGGCCGCACCGCCGGCCGCCGTGCCGAGCAGAGCGGTTTCCCATGAGCGGGAAATGGAGCTGGCCGCGGCGCAGTTCCGGCAGGACACCGCCGCCGCAAAGCAGTTCACCCGAAAGCTCGCCCGCAGGACCGAACGGAGCTGGCGGCACGAGGCTGCCGCAGAGCAGGCCCGCCTCAGCCGTCCGCAGACGCGCCGCAGAGCAGCAGCCGTCAATACGGCGGCCTGTCTCGTGATGTTCTTCGGCATCGCGGCGGGAATGCTCCTGCTTGAGCGCCCCACCGTTTCCGAGATCGAAAACCGCAAGCTGGCAGAGATGCCGGACTTTTCGGTGGCGGGCTATCTGAGCGGCGACTATACGGGCGGCGTCGCGGAGTATTACAATGACACCGTGCCGTTCCGCTCCGTGTTCAAGAACATTACCGCGGTCATCCGCCAGCACATGGGCCTGCAAAAGGATCAGGCCGTGCTGCACGGCGGTGCACCGGTCAGGGAGGAGGACGATCCGGCCGTGACCACAGCCGTCACGGAGGATCCGCTGGCCTATCTCTCGCAGACGAGCTATACGACGGCGACGACGGGGCAGGAGGGCGATGCGCAGCAGGGCGCAGAGGATGACAAGGACGAGGGCGAGATGAGCCGGAAGATCCTTGTGGCGCACAAGCGCGGCATCATGCTCTACGGCGGCAGCTTTGCCAACGGCGAGCGCTATGCCTCCTACCTGAACAAATATCAGGAGCAGCTCGGCAGCGGCGTACAGGTCTGGTCGATGGTCGCACCGACGCCCTGTTCGTTCTACACGCCGGAGAAATTCCAGAGCATGATCGGCAGCGAAAAGAAGAACATCGACCACATCAACGAGCATCTGGTCGGTGCAAAGGGCGTCGATATTTACTCCGCACTGGAAAAGCATCAGGACGAGCCGATTTTCATGCGTACCGATCACCACTGGTCTGCGCTGGGCGCGTTTTACTCGGCGGAGGCGTTCTCGGCAGCGGCGCGGGTGCCGTTTGCGAGAATGTCCGATTACGACAAGGTGGTAAAGCCCGGATATGTCGGCACGCTGTACGGCTATTCCGGCGACGCGACGCTGAAAAACAATCCTGAGGACTTCTTCTACTATGTCCCGCACGCAGAGTTCAGCGTCACATACTGGAACCGCAGTCTCGGCGCCAAACGCGACGGCTCGCTGTTCATCAAGCTCGACAAGGTGCCGGTTTCGGACTGGTATATGGTGTATCTGGGCGGCGACGACCGCGTCACCAGAGTGCAGACGGGCGTGAAGAACGGCAGAAAGCTCGCGGTCATCAAGGACAGCTACGGCAACGCGCTGATTCCGTGGCTCACCTCGTCGTTTGAGGAGATCACGGTCATTGATATGCGCTTTTTCACGAAGAATGCAATTTCGTACCTGAAGGAGATCGGCGCGACGGATGTGCTGTTTGCGATGAACACCTTCAGTGCGACGGGCGGCAACGCCAAGGAGATCGATAAAATCCGCAGGCAGTAATTCCGCAGAAGGGAGTGCGGCATGACAGAGTATCTGCACCGGGAATTCCGGTTCGGCAGCTATCCGCAGTCACCTGTCAGCGACCGCATTCTCCGCGGCAGACTGGCAGAGGCGGGCGGCAACCCCGCACGCTGGCAGGAGCTGAATCCCAGACGGCTTTACCGCGACCTGACGCTTTCGGACGAACGGTACCGCGGTATCACGGGCGGCGGCGCGCCGCAGTGGTTCCGGTTTGCGCCGGTGTGCTGGCGTGCAGTCGGGCGTGAGAGCCGGTATCTGTATCTGCGAGCAGTCCACATTCTGGACGCGCAGGTTTTTAACCGTGCCGTGCTGCGGTATGACACCGGCAGCGGCGAGCTTTGGTACCGCTGTCCGGATCCGCGGGCACGCGGCAGACTGCCCGGCTGGAGCCGGGTGTATCACCCGGAGACCGGCAGCTTTTCGGACGCGGTTTCGGCGGAGTGCAGGCCGTATTTCATCGGCCGGCCCGGCGAGACGGCAGAGGCAAACAGCTTTGCCGGGAGCTGTCTGGCGGAATGGCTCGGCGGCAGCTTTTCGGAGACGGCCTTTTCCGGCGCACTGGCGCTGGAGCCGGCAGACGGCGGCAATGCAGTGCCGTGCCGGGTTGTATCCTTGATGATTGAAGGCCCGCAGACGCGGCGGTTTCCGTCGGTGCGGATGCGGGAGCCGGTCTGTCTGACACCGTATGCGGCGGCGGCAGGCTGTGAGACTGCCCGCAGCTGGTATGCAGACGGCGGAGAGCATCCGTCGGCACAGACGGCGGGACTGGACATGAGCGGAGATCCCTGCGAGATCGCGGGCGTACAGCCGGTTTTGCAGGTGTATCTGTATGAATGAAAAAAGATGAGAGGAGCCAAATGAAATGACAAAGCAGGAAGCAATGGAGGCACTGACGCCGGTATTCCGCGAGGTATTTGACGATGACAGCATCGAGCTCAGCGAGGAGATGACCGCCGCAGATGTGGACGGCTGGGACAGTGTCGAGCATTTCAATCTGATTTCGGAGATCGAGCGGAAGTTCAGGATGCGGTTTCAGATGCGCGAGGTATCGGGCATGAAGAATGTCGGCGAGCTCGCGGAGATCGTGGCAGAGCGCGCAAGGGTTTAAGCGGTCTGAAGGCCGGCCGCGGGGCGCGAAAGCGGGGAAAGGACCGCAGGAGACAGGAAAATCCGCATTTCACTGAAAAAACGGGGCACTCTGAACATCAGAGCGCCCCGTTCGCGTTATGCAAAGAAAATATCTCCCTCGGCCCGGTCGATCGTGAAGCAGTCCAGCATCCGGATCTTTCCCACCAGATGCTGATTCAGAATCTCGATCTCCTCCGCAGGAATCCACAGAGCACGGCGCTCCGGCTGGTCGGTGTTCTGAACCGGGAATTGCCGGATATATGCGTCCTCTACCAGAAATCCGACAACATATACCTTGTGCTCGGCCTGCTTCTCGATGCGCATATGCCGCGCAATTCCCGATGCGCCTTCATGCGAGAGCAGCGCCGTAAACAGCGGCTGCCCCGCGCTGCGCGCCGGAAAGCCTTTGAATTCCATGGACTCGATCTGCCGGTATTCTTCGGCGGACAGCGGTCGGTACAGTTCCATTTCATTCCCTGCCTTTCGCTTCGCCGGCCTCTGCCGCGGCCGCACCGCGTGCCGTCCGGCTGTTGATTTCATCATATTGGTGATACATTTTTTGCACCGAGTTTTCCAGAAAATAATAGTGCATGATATACGGCACAAGCAGCACGAGAATCAGCAGCATCAGCGGAACCAGCATGATCTGCTCCGTCATCAGGAAAAAGCCCATCACCAGGAAAAAGCCGATCGCAAACAGCATCGTCACCAGAAAATGAATCAGCCGCTCATGCTGCATAAAGCCGATCATGTGCAGGTGCCGCCGCATCACGGCGTCATAGTCCGTGTCCGGCGCATCCGCATCGAGCAGCGCATCCAGTTCGGTCAGATAGGCGGTCAGATAGGCACGCAAGGCTCACACCCCCGTCCCCCGCGGCTTTCGCTCGTCGGCGGCGTCTGCTTCCAGAAATCCCGCAAGATCGAGCTTGCCGGTGTTCAGATCCATAAACCGGTCGTTGAAACGGTCAATCGTCTCCGCAGAGACAAACATCAGATACGAGAACAGCTCCTCGCTGAGCGTTGTCTGCATGAAGGCCGTCGTCAGGCGGAAATAAATCTCGCCCGTCTGCATATTCAGGTCAAAGGAACCGTCGATCAGCCCGTGGTTTGCCGCGATCACCGCGACGGCGGCATCGTGCATCCGCTCTGCGCTCATTTTGAACGGCATCGCGGACAGCACCGAGACGATCTGCCGGTCGGCACGCAGAATCAGATGCAGCGTCATGGGCAGGTCGTTTCCGGTAAAGCTGATGCGGATGTGCGTCCGTGCGTCGCTCTGCTCCTCCACCGTGTATTTGAGATGTTTGTGCTCCAGCATCGAAATCAGAATGGCGGCATTCTGTTCGGTCAGCGCCTTGCGTTCTGCTGAAATTTCCATATCATGTGCCTCCCTTTGTGTTACGGCTTCACCGTATAGCATATTATACCATATTTTCAACTGAATGTCAAGCGTTTTCGTAAAAATAAACAAGTGCCGTTCAGAGCACGCAGGATGCGTGCCGCGTGACATGACATCCGACATTGACCGAGACCGGCAGGCCGGCGATGTGCGTCGGAGCCTGCTCAATGTTGACCGCAAGCGCCGTTACGGTGCCGCCGAAGCCCTGCGGACCGATGCCGAGGCTGTTGATCGCGTCCAGCATCTCCTGCTCCAGCTCTGCGTAAAGCGGCTTTTCGTTGCGGAGGGAAATATCCCGGCAGAGCGCCTTCTTTGCGAGAAACGCGCACTGCTCAAAGTCTCCGCCGATGCCGACGCCGACCACGATCGGCGGGCAGGGGTTGCTGCCGGCTTTGCAGATCGCATCCCGGACAAATCCGACGATGTCTGCACGCGATGCCGCCGGCGTAAACATTTTCAGCGCGCTCATATTCTCGCTGCCGAAGCCCTTGGGGCAGACATCTATGCGAATCTGATCGCCCGGCACGATGTCGAGATGCAGCACGGCGGGGGTATTGTCGCCGGTGTTGACGCGCTCCAGCGGATCGCCGACCACGCTGCACCGCAGACAGCCGTCGAGATAGCCGGCATGAACGCCCTGATTGACCGCGTCGCGCAGGCTGCCGCCGGTGATATGCACATCCTGTCCGACAGACAGAAAGACGACTGCCATACCGGTGTCCTGACAGATCGGCAGACCGGTTTCACGCGCCGCATCGAGGTTTGCGCAGAGGTCGGCAAAAACGCTTTTGCCGGCTGCGGACTGCTCGCGCTCGGCACCGGTGCGGATGCACTGTTCGAGCGACTGCGGGAGCTCCGCGTTTGCGCGCATACAGAGCTGCCGGACGGCCGCGGTGATTTCGGATGCTTGGATTTCTCTCATGATTAGGATGCTCCTTTCCGTTTCGGTTATCCTGCTTATAGTATATCACAAAGCGGAAATTTTCGCAAGTACCGGGCGGCAGCGGCGGGCTCCGCACCAACCCCTCACGCCGGACTCATAATTCCGCATTCAGGCAAAAGAGCACCCCGCAATATAACGGGATGCTCTTTTCTGTGTCTTTTCTGATGCAGCGGATCAATAATCCATGCCGCCGCCGGGCATTGCCGGAGCTGCCGGAGCCGGCTCCTTGATGTCCGTCACAAGGCTCTCGGTCGTCAGAACCATGCCTGCGACAGATGCCGCGTTCTCCAGTGCGGAGCGCGTGACCTTCGTCGGATCGACGATGCCGGCCGGAATCATGTCCACATATTCCTCGGTGTAAGCGTTGAAGCCGTAGCCCTTCTTCTCTGCGCGACGGATGTTCTCGATGATGACCGAGCCTTCAAGACCTGCGTTTGCAGCGATCTGGCGGATCGGCTCCTCCAGTGCGCGGAGAATGATCTGTGCGCCGGTCTTTTCGTCGCCGGACAGCGTTGCAGTCAGTGCCTTGACAGCGTCTGCGGCATTGAGCAGTGCGACGCCGCCGCCGGCCACGATGCCTTCCTCGACGGCTGCCTTCGTAGCTGCGAGCGCATCTTCCACGCGGAGCTTCTTCTCCTTCATCTCGATCTCAGTCGGTGCGCCGACCTTGATGACGGCCACGCCGCCGACCAGCTTTGCAAGACGCTCCTGGAGCTTCTCACGGTCAAAGTCAGAGGTCGAGTTCTCGATCTCGGAGCGGATCTGTGCGACTCTTGCCTTGATGGCCTCGGCATCGCCGGCGCCGTCCACGATGATCGTGTTCTCCTTGGAGATGACAACCTGACGCGCTCTGCCGAGCTGTGTGATCTGCGTATCCTTCAGCTCCAGACCGAGCTCAGAGGTGATGACCTCGCCGCCGGTCAGGGTTGCGATATCCTTCAGCATTTCCTTTCTGCGGTCGCCGAAGCCCGGTGCCTTGATCGCAGCGCACTTGAATGTGCCGCGCAGATTGTTGAGGATCAGCGTGGTCAGAGCCTCGCCCTCGACATCCTCAGCGATGATGACCAGACGCTTGCCGGACTGGACGATCTGCTCCAGAAGCGGCAGAAGCTCCTGAATGTTGGAGATCTTCTTGTCGGTGATGAGCAGGAATGCGTCGTCGTAGACAGCTTCCATCTTGTCGGTATCGGTGACCATGTACGGGCTGATGTAGCCGCGGTCAAACTGCATACCCTCGACCACCTCGCTGTAGGTTTCGGCGGTCTTGGACTCCTCGATCGTGATGACGCCGTCCTTGGAGACCTTCTCCATTGCGTCTGCAATCAGCTTGCCGATCTCGGCATCCGCAGAGGAAATGGTCGCAACACGGGCGATGTCGGCGCTGCCGTCCACAGCCTTGGAGCTTGCCTTGACGGTATCGACTGCGGCAGCCACGGCCTTGTCCAGACCCTTCTTCAGAATCATCGGATTTGCGCCTGCCGCGATGTTCTTCATACCCTCGCGGACAATGGCCTGCGCGAGCAGCGTCGCGGTGGTGGTGCCGTCGCCGGCTGCGTCGTTGGTCTTGACGGAGACTTCCTTGACGAGCTGTGCGCCCATGTTCTCAAACGGGTCCTCCAGCTCGATTTCCTTTGCGATCGTCACACCGTCATTCGTGATGAGCGGTGCGCCGAATTTCTTATCCAGCACAACATTTCTGCCCTTCGGACCGAGCGTGATCTTCACGGTGTCCGCGAGCTTGTCAATACCGGCCTGAAGCGCCTTTCTGGCTTCCTCGCCGTACTTCAGATCCTTTGCCATAACAGCAGCACTCCTTTCAGTTCAGAAAAAATTACTCGACGATTGCGAGAATATCGGACTGCTTCAGGATGGTGTACTCCTGACCGTCCAGCTTCACTTCCGTGCCTGCATATTTGCTGAGCAGCACCTTGTCGCCGACCTTCACATACATCGTAATCTCCTTGCCGTCCACGACACCGCCGGGACCGACTGCGACGACCTCTGCAACCTGCGGCTTCTCCTGCGCGGATGCGGTGAGAATGATACCGCCCTTGGTGGTTTCCTCAGCCTCAGTCATCTTGATGACGACTCTGTCTGCAAGTGGTTTGATTGTCATAGTTTGTTCCTCCTGTTCCAGACCATCATTTAGCACTCTGTTTCTTCGAGTGCTAAATCTATTGTACTCATGATTGCATAAAAAATCAAGGGGTTTTCTGTCAATGGCAGTTTTTTTGTAGGCCTGCACAATTCATTTTCCGCACATCCGGATGATTTTGTACGGTATGAGCCCGCAGGAGGCGGGACACTGCCCTCGGCCAAAGCCTTTCGTATGGGCTGCCGGAACGCTTCCGTCAATCGCCGGTTTCCGGCTTTCTTTTCCGGCAAAATTGACAAACAGAGCCGGCTGTGATAGAATGGAAGGGGAGAACAGGTGCCTGAGCGGAATCCCCGCACATCAATACCTTATTATATAAAAAGGAGGAAGCCGAATGCAGAAACAACAGCGCAGTCCGGAGACGGTCCGGCAGATCAAACAGCAGCACCGCAGACTGAAGCGGCAGCGCGCCCTGCACAATCTGCGGAAACGGCTGCTCTTTTATACGGTGATCGCCCTGCTGATCGGCGGCTTTGCGCTGGCTCTGCTCCTGCACGGGCGGACGCAGCGGACACCGGCGGTTTCGCCGGAAGCGGCTGTCCGCGTCTACTTTCTCGATGTCGGACAGGGCGATGCTGTGCTCATCGAATCGCAGGGACACGCCGCGCTGATCGACGGCGGCGATCCCGATCAGGGGCAGCGCGTGGCCGGGATGGTCGGGCGCCTCGGTATCCGGAAGCTCGACTGCATCGTCAACTCACACCCGCACGCCGACCACAGCGGCGGACTGCGGACGGTGCTCCGTCAGGTGCCGGCCGGCGAATTTCTGCTGCCAAAGATACCGGACGCACTGGTGCCGACCGCCTACGGCTTCAGCGCACTGCTCGACACGGCGGCGAAGCAGGGTGTCCCCGTCCGCACGCCGGACTGTAAAAGCCGTGTGCCGCTCGGCGCCGCAGAACTCGAATTTCTCAGCACGGACAATTCCGCCTTTGAGAACCTCAATGACTGCTCGCTCGTCTGCGTGCTGCACTGCGGCAGGCTGCGCTTCCTGTTCACCGGCGACCTCGAAGCGGCCGGCGAGCAGGCCATGCTGGATGCGGGACTGATTCCGGAGGTCCGCGTGCTGAAGGCGGCGCACCACGGCAGCCCGCACGCCACCTCCGAGGCGTTTCTGAAAGCAGCGTCGCCGGACTGCGCCGTGATTTCGGTCGGCGCGGGGAACGACTACGGGCATCCGTCACGGAAGGTGCTCGACCGGCTTTCTGCCGCCGGCTGCCGGATCTACCGCACCGATCTCGACGGAACGGTCTGCTTTGAGACCGACGGAAAGACGCTCAGCGTTCAAACCGGCATCACTCTCTGAAAATTGCGATTTCAGTGAAAGCCTGTCATATTTTGACAAGGTATAGGTTTTTTCTAATCTCAGAGCGGATTTTAAACACAAAAATCAGTGTATATTGCACCGGATAAAATCATATTGCAGACGAAATCAACGAAATGTAGACTTTTTGGTCCGGATATTACTGGATGTAATCTTATAAAGGGCGTTTACTATAAGTTTTTGCTTATAGCATCTATTACACAAATCCTATTTGCATTTTGACAAAATCTATGTTACAATCATACCATAGGGTAAAGTTGAAATGAGAAAAGGAAATCGAACGATTCAAAAGAAAACCGCAAGATTCAAATTGCAGACCGCAATTTTTGATTTTTCCGAAGCGGCGCTCTCATGACCGGCGCCTCTCCGGAACGCGGCAGACCTGCCGCCTGACTTTGTTCCCCCTAAGTGGCAGCGTCGGGAACGGACCACCCTCCCGACTCGGCGCTCCACTCTTCTTTTTCCGCATCTCCCCTTCAGCGGAAAAAATACAGGAAACCCAATCAACAGAAAAAGAAACAACTCTTAATCTCATAAAGTAATTCAGGCGGGTATGAACATTCAGTTGCAGGCCCGCCTGAATTCAAAAGAATGCGCTTTGCGGAATGCTTCCTGCGGAGTGCAGAACCATCCGGTCTGACGGGAGGCCGGAAATCCATTCAATTAAAGGGGTAATTCAAAATGAAAACGGTAAATCTGAAACGGCATCTTGCCAGAGTCGTCAGTGCGGCGCTTCTGGTCTCGTCCGCTGTTGCGACCATGCCGGCGCCTGTCCAGGCAGGGCAGTCGCTGCTGAAGGCCACATTTGAAAGCGGATTTGACGGTTTCGCTGCTCGTTCCAAAGAGTCGGTCGAGCGTGTCAGCACGGATGCTTATGAGGGTGACTACTGTCTGTTGATCAGCAACCGCGAGGAATCCTGGAACGGCCCTGTCTATTCCATGGCAGGCGGCGGCTGGGAAGCAGGCGGCACCTACGAGTTCTCCTGCGCAGTCAAGCAGAACAGCGGCTCCGCAATTAAAATGCAGATGTCTCTTGAGTACACCGGTGCAGACGGCACGGCCTATGCACAGATCGTGACACAGTCGGTTCCGAGCGGCGAGTGGACAATCCTTTCCAATCCGTCCTACACGATTCCGGCTGAGGCTTCCGGTATGTCTCTCTATGTCGAGACGACCGATGAAGACAAGTACGATTTCTATGTGGATCTGATTCAGTCCTCGGTGCCGTCCGTGTACCGCAAGGGCGATGTCAACCACGACGAGAAAATCAGCATCAACGATGTCAACGCAATGGTCGATTTCCTGCTCGCAAAGAGCACGAAGGATGTCAACCTCGACACTGCTGATATGAACGGCGACGGCAAGATCAATGCGATCGACCTCGCACTTCTGAAGCAGCTGTTTGTCTCCGGCGAGTACACCCGCACGACGACCACGACGACCACCACCACCACGACGACAACCACCGAATCCGGCGGCAAGCTCCAGCGCATCAAGGGCCAGTGGACTCATGTTGCGGATACCAGCTGGATCAACGCCACCAAGGTCGTTGCACTGAGCTTCGACGACGGCCCGTTCGGCGCCTACACGCAGCAGGGCAAGGCCGCAGCGAAGATTCAGGACGAGCTGACCAAGAACGGCTTCCACGCAACCTTCTTCTACGAAGGCGACCACATTTCGAGCAATGAGAATGAGGTTAAGGAAGCAGAAAAGCGCGGCTTTGAGGTCGCAAACCACACCTGGTCGCACCCGCACTGGAAGGGCTGGGGCTCCAGTCAGGTCTATGATGAGTACTTAAAGTGCAAGCAGGCGCTCGACAGACTCGTCGGCGAAGACCGTGAATATGCAACCCGTCCGCCGTTCCTGGAGTACGACAACACGATCCTGAACGCACTGCCGGGCCCGGCTCCGAACTGCGGTCACGATACGACCGACTGGAACGGTGCTTCCACGCAGAATATCGTCTCCGGCATCCAGCAGAAGGCACAGAGCAATCAGCTCGACGGCCGCGTCGTTCTGATGCACGAGAACTACGACACCACCGCGGCAGCGGTTGAGCAGCTTTGCCCGTGGCTGAAGCAGAACGGCTACGCTGTCGTCACCGTTTCCGAGATGTTCAAGTTCCACGGCAAGGAACTGAAGGCGCACAAGCTCTACAACACAGTCTGGGATTGATTCGCACCACAGTTACCAAAAATTTCCCTCCCGGGAATGAGTATGACCCCCATGCAAAGGACACCTGCAAAGGCAGGTGTCCTTTGTCTTTTCCGCTGCATAGAATGAAAGCAGCAGAAAGGAGCGGATGACGGTGCGGGAGCATTTTTTCAGAAGCAGGCGGGTGCGCAGGGCGGCGCAGAGCTTTTTGCAGACAGCGTTCGGGGTGCTGGCGGCGATTCAGACGGCGGCGGCTTTCGGCTTTCTCGGCGAAACCGCGAACTGGAAGGCGGCGGTTTTTGTGCTGGCAGCGGCTTTTTATTCAGCGGCGGCCGGCGCCGGCAGTGCCGGATTACAATGACCTGACGCACCGGCAGAGGAGAGAGAAGCCCCGTTCATTCCGCATTCTGAATTTCTCCGCCGGCTGCTGTTGCTTTTTTTTCGGCAATGTGATATAATACATCCGGAAACCGGCGCGTCTGCCGGGTGACCTGGAAACGGAGGAATGAACATGAAACAGATCATAAGCATCATCCCGGCGGCACTTTCGGCACTTTTGCTGACCGCCTGCGGAGCGTCCGGGAGCAGCCTGCCGCAGACAACGGAGCCTGCCGCATCACTGGAAAGCACGACATCCGAAACGACAACGGAGCAGACCTCTGCCGCGACCGAGCTGACAACCGGGCAGTCTGCCGAACTCACGACAGATCCTGCCCTCACGACGCTGTCCGAGACCACGCTCATCAGCACGACGACTGCCGTGCAGTCAAACCGCAACGACTGGCTCGACAGCATCGGCACGCTGCTGGACGGCAGCTATGTTGCAAAGCTCCGCTGCACCGGTACGGTCTGTGCGCACTCCGGCGTCAACCTGCGGAAAGCGCCGGGGACTTCGTCTGACACCCTCAAAAAGCTCAAATTCGGCACCGCACTGGAGATCACCGGCATCACGGCAGCCGGCTCCGTCACGGATTACGAAGGCCGCTGGCTGCGTGTCAAGGCCGGCGGGCAGGAGGGCTATGTCTGCTCGGAATATGTCAATGCGTCGTGCAGCATCCCGCTCGCACAGCTCTCCGGAGAGGAAATCGGCGCGCTCGGCATCCTGATGTACTATCAGGGGCAGCGTCTTGGAATGTATTTTGAGCGCGAGGGCGGATATTTTGCGACCGACAAGACCGAGGAATATTCCGGAGAATACTGCCGCTTAAAGCCGGACGGCCTGACGCTTGCGCAGCTCCGCACGGAAATGCACCGCTGGTTCGGCAAGGACTATCAGGACAAACTCGATCAGTATTATATCGAAAAAGACGGTGCGCTCTGGGTGATGACCGGATACGGCGACAATGTGGCGCTGGAGTATTCGATTCCGGAGAAGCTCAGCGGCCGGACGGACAATGCGCTGTCCTATGACATCCGTGCGCAGTGGTATCCGGATTTTGATATGACGCAGGACGGCTCGAACCAGACAGCGTACAAGTTTATGCTGAAATTCGAGGACGGCGCGTGGAAGATCGCCGCAATCGAGATGCTGTACTGAGCCTAATGCCCGGCTTTGTCACCTCGTAAAGCGCCGGCTTACGGAGAATAAAGCATCTGCTTTGCGGATGCGGTCAAAAAAAAGGGGGACGCCGCTGTCGCAGGGCGTCCCCCTTCTTGCCGCTGCGCGGCAATTCATTCCTTTCGGCGGGGCTCTTTTTAAGTCCGGAGCGTTTTGCCGCCTGCGGGCTTTCGGTCACTGGCCGCCGGCCTTTTTTTCGCGTGCGTCGCCGATGATTTTCAGAACGAACAGCACCAGCACCAGCACCAGCAGCGAGCAGCCCAGCACCACAAAGACATTCTGCACGAAGCCCGCCAGCAGATAGCCCAGCGCGCACACGCCCGCCACGGTGAACGCATACGGAAGCTGCGTGGAGACATGGTTGACATGGTCGCACTGCGCACCCGTTGACGCCATAATCGTCGTGTCGGAGATCGGGGAGCAGTGGTCGCCGCAGACCGCACCCGCCAGACACGCGGAAATGCAGATGATGACCATGGTCGGGATTTCGCCCGATGCGGTCACGGAGAGAAGCTCCTTCTGGAAAATGCCGGTCACAATCGGAATCAGGATGCCGAAAGTGCCCCACGAAGTGCCGGTCGCAAAGGACAGTCCGATCGCCACGACAAAGAGCAGCATCGGCAGGATGAACTTGATCGCATTTGCGCTCTCGACGACACCGGAGACAAATTCGCCGGCCTGCAGCATATTGGTCATGGCCTTGAGCGTCCATGCAAAGGTGAGGATCAGGATGGCCGGAACCATCTGCTTGAAGCCGTCGGTCACGGAGTCCATGCACTGCGTAAAGGTGAGCACGCGCCGGCAGAGAAAATAGCCGATGACGACGATCAGAGCGCCCATCGAGCCGAGCGCGAGGCCGAAGGAGGCGTCGCAATCCGCAAAGGCCTTGATGAATCCGGCGCCGTCAAAGAAGCCGCCCGTGTAGATCATGCCGGTGACGCAGAACAGAATCAGGATGATGACCGGAAGAATCAGGTCGATGACCTTGCCGCGGGTGTGCTCCGGCTGGGCATCCGGCGGATAGACCGTGTTGCGCGTCGTAAAGAGGTCGCCCTTTCCGGCGTTGACCTCATGCCGTTTCATCGGGCCGAAGTCGAAGTCCGTGCGCGCAATGAAAAAGACCATGACGAGCGTCAGCAGTGCGTAGAGATTGTACGGGATCGTGCGCATGAACAGCGAAATGCCGTTGACGCCCTCGACCGTGCCGGCGACCGCGGCCGCCCATGAGGAGATCGGCGCGATGATGCAGACCGGAGCGGCTGTCGCGTCGATCAGGTAGGCGAGCTTTGCGCGGGAGACACGGTGCTTGTCCGTGACGGGACGCATGACCGAGCCGACCGTCAGGCAGTTGAAGTAGTCATCGACGAAAATCAGCACACCGAGGAGGAAGGTCGAGAGACAGGCACCGGCTCTGGTCTTGATGTGCCTGGCGGCCCATTCGCCGTAGGCGCGGCTGCCGCCCGCCTTGTTCATCAGCACGACGATCGAGCCGAGCACGACGAGGAACACCAGAATGCCGACATTGTAGGCATCGGCGATGCTGGCGATGACGCCCTCCCTGACGACGGCGTTGAACATTCCGGTGAAGCCCGTGCCGTTGGATGCGGCATAGAGGACGCCGCCTGTCAGGATGCCGATGAACAGCGAGGAGTAGACCTCCTTCGTGATGAGCGCCAGACCGATTGCGACAATCGGCGGCAGCAAAGACCAGAGGGAACCGACCGCCTCACTGAGCGGCGCACTGAGCGCGCAGCAGACGGTGAACGCTGCGACAATCAGGCCGAAGATGAGTTTGCTGATGTGTTTTTTCAAGGATGACACCTCATTTCGTAAAAGATGTGTTTGTCGGCCGAACCGGCGGAAAAGCCGGCGGTTCGGCATAATTTTATTGTAACACAGTCCGGAAAATAATGCAACAAAAAGCAGACTTTTTCTTCGGATTCCACAAATCGGGCGGCTCTGATTCATGCGATTCGCCGAAAAAGGGGCTTTGTGCAAAGTGCCGAAAATCTGAAAAGCACTTGACGATTCGGAAAAACACTGATATAATCAGTATATCTGAAGAAATGCCATGACGAACGAGCAGTAGGCGCAGGGGCGGCAGTGCAGAGAGGATGCGGACGGTGAAAGCATCTCTGCGGCGGCGCTGAAGTCGCGTTCCGAGCAGCGGGCGGGAAAGCCGTATTCCGGTACGGAGAACCGTCTGACGGGTGGTCCGCCGTCATCGGACAGGCAGGAGAAATTGCTGCCGCAAAGTGCGGTGTGCCGTGAGGCGCGCTGAATTCAGGTGGTACCGCGGATGAGAACATTCGCCCTGAACGCAACAAAACTGCGTGCAGGGCGCTTTTTATTGCCCGCACGACAACTCAGAAGGAGCTGATTTACATGAAGGAACTCGCAAAGAACTACGATCCGCAGGCCTTTGAGGACCGCATTTATCAGCAGTGGATGGCAAAGCGCTGCTTCCACGCCGAGGCGGATCCGAAGAAGATTCCCTACACGATTGTCATTCCGCCGCCGAATGTCACCGGCCAGCTGCACATGGGACACGCGCTCGACGAAACCCTGCAGGACATCCTGATCCGCTGGAAGCGTATGAGCGGTTACTCGACGCTGTGGCTGCCCGGCACCGACCACGCCGCGATTGCGACCGAGGCGAAGATTGTCGAGGCGCTGCGCAAGGAGGGCCTGACAAAGGACGACCTCGGCAGAGACGGCTTTATGAAGCGCGCATGGGCCTGGAAGGAGCAGTATGCCGGCCGGATCGACCAGCAGCTGATGAAGCTCGGCTCGTCCTGCGACTGGGAGCGCGAGCGCTTCACGATGGACGAGGGCTGCTCCGCCGCCGTCAAGGAGGTCTTTGTCAAGTATTACGAAAAGGGACTGATCTACCGCGGCGAGCGCATCATCAACTGGTGTCCGCACTGCCTGACCTCGATCTCCAATGCAGAGGTCACCTACGAGGAGCAGGAAGGACATTTCTGGCATCTGCGCTATCCGTTTGCGGACGGCTCCGGCCACCTGCTGCTTGCCACAACCCGTCCGGAGACGCTGCTCGGCGATACCGCCGTCGCTGTCAACCCGAAGGATCCGCGCTATAAGGACGCCGTGGGCAAGACCGTCATCCTGCCGCTGGTCGGCAGAGAGATTCCGGTCGTTGCGGACAGCTATGTCGATATGGACTTCGGTACCGGTGTCGTGAAGATCACGCCGGCGCACGATCCCAACGACTTCATGGTCGGCCAGCGCCACAATCTGCCGGTGCTGAATGTCATGACCGATGACGCGAAGATCACGGAGGATTACCCGAAGTACGCGGGCATGGACCGCTACGAGGCGAGAAAGGCGATTGTCGCAGACCTCGAAGCGGGCGGCTTCCTGCTGAAGACCGAGCCTCATGTCCACAATGTCGGCACCTGCTACCGCTGCGGCACGACCGTCGAGCCGAGAGTGTCCCTGCAGTGGTTCGTCAGGATGGACGAGCTGGCAAAGCCGGCCATCGAGGCTGTGCGCAGCGGCGACATCAAGTTTGTGCCGGAGCGCTTTGACAAGCTCTACTTCAACTGGATGGAGGACATCCGCGACTGGTGCATCTCGCGTCAGCTCTGGTGGGGACACCGCATCCCGGCCTTTTACTGCGACGACTGCGGCGAGCTGACTGTCACTGCGGAGGACAGCGCCGTCTGCCCGAAGTGCGGCAAGCCGATGCGGCAGGATCCCGATACGCTGGATACATGGTTCTCCTCGGCACTGTGGCCGTTCTCGACGCTCGGCTGGCCGGAAAAGACCGATGACCTGCAGTATTTCTATCCGACGGATACGCTCGTCACGGGCTACGATATCATCACATTCTGGGTTTCCCGCATGATCGTTGCGGCGATGGAGCACACCGAGCAGGCGCCGTTCAAGACCGTCCTGATTCACGGCCTTGTGCGCGATGCGCAGGGCAGAAAGATGTCCAAGTCGCTCGGCAACGGCATTGATCCGCTGGAAATCATCGACAGCTACGGCGCAGACGCGCTCCGGTTCATGCTCGCAACGGGCAATTCCCCCGGAAACGATATGCGCTTTACGGACGACAAGGTCAAGGCGGCGCGGAACTTCGCCAACAAGCTCTGGAACGCGTCCCGCTTCGTCATGATGAATCTGCCGGACGATTTCGTGTTCACGGGACTGCCCGCAGAGCTCCGCATGGAGGACAAGTGGATTGTCAGCCGGTTCAATCAGCTCGCAAAGGATGTCAACGACAATCTCGACCGCTTCGAGCTGGGCGTCGCCTCGACGAAGCTCTACGACTTCATCTGGGATGTGTACTGCGACTGGTACATTGAGCTGACCAAGCCGAGAATGCGCGCAGGCGGCCAGACGAGGGCCGATGCCGAGCAGGTGCTGGTGTGGGTGCTCCGCGGAATGCTAAAGCTCCTGCATCCGTTCATGCCGTTCATCACGGAGGAGATCTGGCAGGTGCTGACCGACGGCGAGAGCATGATCATCCTCGAAGACTTCCCGGTCTGGAAGGACGAGCTGGACTTCACGCAGACGGCGAACGACTTTGACAAGGTCATCGCGGCGATCAAGGCCGTGCGCATGAGCCGCATGGAGCTGAATGTGCCGAACTCGGTGCGCGCAAAGCTGTACTTCGAGACGCTGGAGGTGGATCTGTTCTCGGCGGCGTCGATCTTCTTCGAGAACATGGTCGGCGCGACGGAGCTGGAGTTCGGCCAAAACTACCAGTTCAAGAACGCATTGACGGCGGTGACGGACTGTGCCCGCATCTTCATCCCGATGGAGCAGCTTGTGGATCGGGAGAAGGAGCTTGCGCGTCTGGCGAAGGAAGAGGAAAAGGCGCGTCAGGAGATCGCGTTCACGGAGAAGAAGCTGAGCAACGAGGGCTTCTGTGCGAAGGCGCCGGCGCAGCTCATTCAGAACGAGCGCGAGAAGCTGGCCAAGGCAAAGGAAAAGCTGGCGAAGGTGCTGGAGTCCATTGCCGCATGGCAGTGAGCCGGCAGCCCAAACTAAAGTTTTTGGTCGAGCTTTTTTCAAAAAGCTCGCGGGGTTGAGGGGCGGCGCCCCTCTACTGCCCTGATACTGAAAATCACGTAAATACGCAAATTCCAGCAGGCACGTTCTTTCCATCACAATGCGGATTGCAACGGATTGCAGAATCCTGCAGCGAAATGCGCTATTTTGCAGCATTTTGCACCCCGAGTTCCCTGTCAGGTTCCCGTATCGAGTTCCCACAAACTGCATACACCCGCTCTCACACCGATACGGAAACCGCATAGATGCGAACAATTCGCGCCATAGAACGAAGAAGTGAGCAGTTCCCGCAAAATACGCCTTCTCCATCACATTTCATCCGAATCCGCATGGCCTGACCGCCGTGCGGATTCTTTTTGCAGTTGCTTGCATTTCAGCCACAACTTGACTTTTCCTTTCGGCTGTGGTACAATGGTGTCGATTTCATGCGAGAGGGGGAGATGCAGTGGACAAAGACAAACTTTGTGAAGAAGCGA
>JAILIG010000108.1 GCA_024695445.1 Oscillospiraceae bacterium | reverse complement strand
AAGACCGGCGGCTTCTCGGTGAAGACGCGCTCCCACTCGCCGTCCGCGAGAATGTCCATATAGTCCTCGCCGATGTAGAGGTCGATCGCGTTGTCACGGTCGGGGCGCTTGATGTCGTCACGGAAGGGCAGGCTGAGCACCTGCGGTGCCTGTCTCAGCCACCAGTTGTCCGCCTTCTGGCCGGCAAGGCGCGTGCAGTGGATGCGGGACTGCTGTCCGGCACCGATGCCGATTGCCTGACCGTCCTTGACATAGCAGACGGAGTTCGACTGCGTATATTTCAGCGTAATGAGCGAGAGAATCAGGTCAAACTTCTTGTCGTCCGGAATGTCCTTTGCATCCGTGACGATGTTCGAGAGCATGGTCTCCTCGTTGATTGCGAGATCGTTTCTGCCCTGCTCGAAGGTCACGCCGAACACTTCCTTGTGCTCAATCTTCGGCGGCTCGTAGGCAGGATCAATCTGCACGATGTTGTAGTTGCCCTTGCGCTTGGTGCGCAGGATGGCGAGTGCCTCCTCGGTATAGCCCGGCGCGATGACGCCGTCAGAGACCTCGCGGGCAATCAGCGTTGCCGTGATCGCGTCGCACTCGTCGGAGAGCGAGATCCAGTCGCCGAACGAGGACATTCTGTCCGCGCCGCGTGCTCTGGCATAGGCGCAGGCCAGCGGAGAGAGCTCGCCCAGATCATCGACGAAGTAAATCTTCTTCAGCGTGTCAGAGAGCGGTCTTCCGATTGCGGCGCCGGCCGGAGAAACATGCTTGAACGAAGTCGCAGCCGGCATACCGGTCGCAGCCTTCAGCTCACGGACAAGCTGCCAGCCGTTGAAGGCGTCCAGCAGATTGATGTAGCCGGGATTGCCCGACAGAACCGTGATCGGCAGCGCACTGCCGTCGTTCATGAAAATGCGGGCAGGCTTCTGGTTGGGGTTGCAGCCATACTTCAAAAGGCGTTCGGTTTCCATAGCAATTTCCTTTCCGGCGGCAGAGCCGCGCTTTGCATATTTTCGGGGCAGTCAGCCCTCTTTTTTCTGATTCTTCTTTTTTATGATGAAAATGTATACGCAGACGGCGATGACAACGAGCAGCAGAAGCAGCAGCCAGAGCCACCAGAGCGACTTCTTTTCCGGCTTCTGCTCCGTATTTGCGGATGCGGCAGTCGTCTTTGCATCCGACACCTCTGCCGTGCCGGTGTTCTCCGTGCCGACGGCCATTTCCTCCGCGCCGAATACCAGCGGCTCGGAATAGTCCGTGTAAAAATCATCCTGCTCCGGCTGTGAGACACAGTATCTTGCACGCAGCTCGATCGGCGTATCCTTTTCGACCTTTGTCTCGTGCTCCGCCAGATTCTGGAGCGCGCAGGTCATCTCGCCGGCTTTCACGATCCAGTCGCCCTGCAGGCTGATCCACTGCTCTGTGCCCTTCACTCTGCCCTCGACTTCGAGCGAAATGCCGCCCTGTGTGCCGCTGACCTGTGCGAGCTGCTTTTCGAGCGTCTCATCGACCGCGAGCTTGAATGCGATCACGGGGAATGAGTTGAATTCGTCGCCGTTATAGCGCAGGTCGCTGATCTTCGGTACGGCGACATCGCCGGGCTTCAGAAGCTCCGTCTTGACGGCGTCCTTGCCGATTGCGGCAAGCTCCGACCAGTCCGAGGTCACATACTGATCGTCGCCCTCGAGCGGACGGCAGGTGACCAGCCAGCGCACGCGGGTATAGACGGTATGGTTGGTGAGATCGATTTTGGCGTGGCTGCCGTCAGGATCCTTGACGACCTCGTACTGTCCCTCTTTCAGGACATCCTTCCAGCCGGGGATATCGGCATCATCCGTATGCCTGCCGTACCACCGCTCGTCCTCCGGATCGTCGATGTTGCCCATCCAGCGGAAAATCCACTCCGACATTGCAATTTCCGAGGAATAGCCGCAGTCAATCCACGCCCAGTCACCGAGGTGCTGATGATAGTCCGCGTCATAGCCGCCGGTTTCCCAGTACTGATTGCAGTGCCAGTCGTCCGTTGTGTCGATCGACCAGTCGATCTGCGCATTGATCCACAGATCGTCATAGCCCATGCCGTTGAGCTCGGACACGACTTCGTCATGCGCATCCCCCTTGCGCGTGCTCCACTCGCTCATGGAATTGTTCTGCGAGTAGTGAATTTCGATGGTATTGTCGGAATCGTTGCCTTCCAGCCAGGTCATCGAAACATTGCGCGGCGCTTCCAGCGTAAAGGGAAGCTTCGGCGTGTCGGCGGCTGCCGGAAGGGACAGCGCCGGAACTGCGAGAATCACTGCAAACGCAGCAGAAAAGAGCTTCTTCATACTCATCGCCTCCTGTGTGATGTGAACCGTAACCGGCAGCGGACTGCCGTCTTACTTCCGGATACTGATGCGGTATTTCCGCAGGAAAAACACAGAAAAACCGGCAAGCGCCGCCATCACCAGGAGCGCCGCTCCGATGCGCCGCATGGCCTTTCCGGCGCTGCTCTTTTTCGGGGCGGGCGCAGTGCCCGTGGTTGTCGCGGCCGTCTGTGCGGGAACCGAGAGGTTCTGCCGGTCGGTGCCGTCGGACTGCGCAGTCCGCACGGGCTCTCCCGTGGACGGGTTTTTGACTTCGAGACAGTAGTACCAGCTCAGCGCGCACTGCGTACATTCCGGCAGCGCGAAGGTGACGCGCCGTTCGCCGACGGTCAGCGGGATCTCATCGAGCGGAATCAAGGTCGCATTTTCGGCGCCGTCCGTCTCTGCGGAGGCCGCCAGGATGAGCTTGCCGCCCGCTGCCTTGATGCGTTCGGCGCTGTCGGAGACTTCCTCCGGCACCTGTAATGTGAATTCCGCGATTGCTCTGCCCTCTGCGGAATAGTCTCCGGTCAGGTGCAGGCCGGTCACGGCGGGTGCGGCGAGATGCGGCAGCTTCGGAAGCTCGGCCGTCGTCACGGTGGTTTCCGTGACATCCTCCGGCGCGGAGGTACTTGTGAGCTTCGCCGCCAGCGTACCGACCGATGCGGTCTGCGACCAGTCCGAGCAGAGATACTGCTCGCGCTCCCAGTCGTCGCGGTTGACCATCACCAGCCAGCGCATCCGGACATAGATCTGATGCTTTGTCAGGTCAATTTTCGCGCCTTTTTTGCCGTCCGGCGCGGTGAAAATATCATACTGTCCCTCTTTCAGCACAGATTTCCAGCCGGGCGCTTCCGCGGTGCCGTTCCACTGGCTGTCGGAGGCATCTGCGGGATTTCCCATGCTGCGGAAAATCTCCTCGCTGTCGATTTTTGCCGATGTGACCGCAAAATTCAGATACGCCCAGTCGCCGAGATGCTGTTTCCAGTCCGCATCGTAGCCGTCGGTGTCCCAGTACTGATTATAGTGCCAGTCATTCGGCGAATCCACCGACCAGTCGAGCTGTCCCTTGATCCACAGCTCGGAATACCCGTACTGCTGCCGGATGGCGAGGCGTTCGTCGGTGTCATGCTTCATGTACGCCGTCAGCTCGCTGTCCTTCGTGTACGAAACCACGCAGGCAGAGGGCGTCTCATCGGTCGGCTGCCACTTGACGGAAACGGCGGCGGGGGCGTGCAGCTGAAAGGGGAGTGCGGGTGCGGCCTCAGCAGGCACAGCGGTTCCGGATATCGCCGCGCAGACCGTCAGGGCTGCGGCAGCCAGCCGCCGGAGTGCCGTGCGGACCGCTCCGTGAAACATCTTCATAGGTCGCACAGGCGCTCAGTCCGCCTTCGGGGTGTCGCCGAAGCGGTTGACGATGCGGGTGGCGGTGCTGCCGTCCGCAGTGTCGATGAAGCGCACAAAGAGCGAGATTTTGTTGTCCGCATTGAGGCTCGACCAGAGCATATCGGTGAAGCTGTCGATATCGCCCCCGATGCCGACGAGCTTCGGCTCACCGGTAAAGCTCGGCAGCGGATTGCCGTCGCCGACATAGGTGTGGATGAAATGTCCCTGACCGGCGATCGGGTTTTCGTAGGTGAAGGTGAAGCGCTGGCAGGAATCGGGGTTGCCCTCTGCGCTCTTGAGAATGGAAAGCGCATAGTTGAAGCCGTCCTTCTCGCAGCGGATGATGCCGGAGATTCTGGGGGTATAGTTCGGGGCATCCGGCTCAAACTTCCGCGAACGGAGGCTCTGCTCAAAGGTGAACTGATGATCCATGCCGTCGTAGATCGTGTCGGTCTGGTCGCCGTTCGTGACGATGGTCTTATTGCCGAGCACGCGCACCGGCGCATAGATAATCAGCGACGGATCCGAACATTTGGACTCGTCATAAGCCTGCGTGCGGAGTCCCTCGCCGTCCGCGACAAAGATGCGGTTGCGGGAGTTTTCGCTTCTGCCCATGATGAAATACGCGGCCACGGCATATCTGCCGTCGGCCGAGCGTCCGAGGACGATGCCGCGTCCCGGATAGCTGTTCGATTTCAGTTCCTGTTCCAGTGAAAGCATTGCCATAAATCGGTTCCTCCGTTCAAATTTACGCACCGACCGGGACGGTGCAGTCCCTGCCGGTCAGTTCATCCTTACACAAGCGGCCGGGCCGCCTCCCTTTCCCCATGACGCGCCGGTCATCGGGTTTCGTCGCTGATTGTGACGATGTTGTCCTTGACGGTCAGCTTGTCCTCACAGAAGAGCCGCACCGCTTCGGGCAGAATCTTCCAGCGGCCGGGCCGCCTCCCTTTCCCCATGACACGCCGGTCATCGGGTTTACTCGCTGATTGTGACGATGTTGTCCTTGACGGTCAGCTTATCCTCGCAGAAAAGCCGCACCGCTTCGGGCAGAATTTTCCATTCCGCCTGTTCCATCACGCGCTTTTGCAGCGTTTCCGGCGTATCGTCCGGCTCAACTGCAACTGCCTTCTGCAAAATGATCGGGCCGCCGTCGCAGACCTCCGTGACGAAATGCACCGTCGCACCCGTGACCTTGACGCCTTTTGCGAGCGCCGCCTCGTGGACATGGAGCCCGTAAAAGCCCTTGCCGCAGAAGCTCGGAATCAGTGCGGGGTGGACATTGATGATCTTGTTCGGGTATGCCCTGCAGACCTTTTCGTCCAGAATGGTCATGAAGCCCGCCTGTACGATCAGGTCGGCGTATTCCTCGTAAAACGCCTCCAGCATCGCGGTGCTGTACTGCTCGGTGTCGGGAAAATCCTTCCGTCTGAGCACTCTGGTCGGGATGCCGGCGTTTTTGGCGCGCACGAGCGCGAAGGCGTCAGGTCTGGAGCTGATGACGCAGGTGATCCTGCCGCAGCCCAGCTCGCCGCGTGCCTGCGCGTCAATCAGTGCCTGTAAATTCGTGCCGCCGCCCGATACCAGAACGATGATATTCTTGCGCGGCGGGAGCGTGTCCGGTGTCATACGCGCACCTCCTCGTCAGATGTTGCAGACTGTATTACTCGATGATGACGCCCTCATCGCTGCTGACCAGCTCGCCGAGGACATAGGCCGTCTCGCCGGCCGCGTTCAGCACGGAAACCGCCTTGTCGGCATCCTCTGCCGCGACGGAGACGATCATGCCGACGCCCATATTATAGGTATTGAACATATCGCGCTCCGGAATATTTCCGGTCTGTGCGAGCAGGTCGAAGACCGGCAGCACGCGGACATCGCTGCGTTTGATGTGCGCGGAGATGCCGTCCGGCAGCGCACGCGGGATGTTCTCATAGAAGCCGCCGCCCGTGATGTGCGAGATCGACTTGACACTGACCGCTTCGAGCAGGGAAAGCACCGGCTTGACATAGATGCGTGTCGGCGTCAGCAGACATTCGCCGAGCGTCATGCCGAGGTCGGCGTAATGCCGTGCGAGGTTCTGCTCATTGACCGTAAAGACCTTCCGGACGAGCGAGAAGCCGTTGGAGTGGACGCCGCTGGACGCGAGCGCGATCAGGACATCGCCGGGCTTCTGGGTGTCCGGTCTGAGGAGCTTTTTGCGGTCCGCGATGCCGACAGTGAAGCCTGCAAGGTCATATTCCTCGTCGGGCATCATGCCCGGATGCTCGGCCGTTTCGCCGCCGATCAGGGCGCAGCCCGCCTGCACGCAGCCCTCTGCCACGCCGCCGACGATCTCTGCGATCTTTTCGGGGTAGTTCTTGCCGCAGGCGATGTAATCGAGGAAGAAGAGGGGCTTTGCGCCGCAGCAGATGACATCGTTCACGCACATGGCGACGCAGTCGATGCCGATGGTGTCGTGCTTGTCCATGAGCATGGCGATTTTCAGCTTGGTGCCGACGCCGTCCGTGCCGGAAACCAGCACCGGCTCCTCCATGCCGCTTAAATTGGGCAGAAACAGACCGCCGAAGCCGCCGATGCTGTCAATCGAGCCCTCTGTCACCGTGCGGGCGACATGGCGCTTCATCAGCTCCACGGCCTTGTAGCCGGCCGTGACATCGACGCCTGCTCTGGCGTAGCTCTCGGAAAAACTGTTCTTCTCGTGTCCCATAATTAACTCCTTTGATTCGGCCGGCATTGCCGGCATCCATTGAACGGAAGCGCTCCGGCAGCGAAGCGGGAAGCCGTATTTCTCTGCGGCAGAGCCGTACCTGCCGCACTTGGCGGCGGGGAGCCGCCCCGACGGAAAGACAGGGAGGCCGTGCCGCACGGCACGCGAAATAAAGGCGAAGCGAATCGGCGGCCGGCACTGCCGGCTTATTCCTCGCCGGTGAAGCAGTAGGTGCAGAGGGAATCGGGATCAATCCCGACTGCCGTCTTGACATCCGCCAGCAGGTGATACTTCAGTGAGGTGAAGTTCAGGCGCCGCGCAATCTGCTCGACCATTGCCTGATAGCGCTCGGTGTTGTCGGTGCAGTATTCGCTCAGATACCGGTCGTCGCCGTCAAAATCGCGGACGACCTGCCGTGCGATCAGGTCCATGTCGGATTTGCCCGGCGAGAAGTTCAGATACTTGCAGCCGAACATCGAGGGCGGCGAGGCGGAGCGGATATGCACTTCCTTCGCGCCGTTGTTGTAGAGGAACTGCACCGTATTGCGCATCTGTGTGCCGCGGACG
>JAILIG010000062.1 GCA_024695445.1 Oscillospiraceae bacterium | reverse complement strand
CGACGGCGCAGAGCTGCCGGTCGGCTTCCAGCTCATCGGCCCCGCCTTCTCCGAGGCGAAGATTTATCAGGCTGCAAGCGCGTATGAGAGCGGTATCGCTGCGCGATGATCTGTCATGGGCTCCGCCCAGACCCGCCAAAGTGACAGTGTCCGTTTGGAATCATGCTTTGCGCCTGGAGAAAAGCAGCAGGAGCATTTATTCAACAGTCAGACACAGGCTCTTGAATACGGGGCTGGTTTTACGGCTAAAATCACACTTGCCGATTTCATTGATTTGAACACCGGAGAATGGATAATCGAATGACGGAGGTCATGTTCTATGAAAAAATTTGCACTGGCCGGCGCGGTCTGCGGCATTCTGGCCGGCATCGGCATTCTGATTGCCGCAATCCTCGACGAGAAATTTCCAAAGCCGATGTGGTTTGTCATCGGGGCACTGACGCTGACGGCGGGCATCGCCAATATCTGGGCTTACCGGAAAGTAAACCGCAAATAACGAACAGAACCACTGCGCTGTCAGGCACATCGCAGTAAAAAGGAGTTTCATATGGCAAAATACGAATCCGTCATCGGATTAGAGGTACACATCGAGCTGCGTACCAGAACCAAAATCTTCTGCGACTGCCCCGCCGACCACGGCGGCGACCCGAACACGCGCTGCTGCCCGGTCTGCATGGGTATGCCCGGCACGCTGCCTGTGCTGAATAAAGAGGTCGTGAACTTTGCAGTGCGCGCCGGCATGATGCTGAACTGCGAAATCGCCCATTTCTCGAAAATGGACAGAAAAAACTATTTCTACCCAGATCTGCCGAAGGCGTACCAGATCTCTCAGCTCGATCATCCGCTCTGCGAGCACGGCCATATCGACATTGATGTCAACGGCGAGAAATCCCGCATCGGCATCACGCGCATTCACATCGAGGAGGATGCCGGAAAGCTCGTCCACACCGAGACCGGCTCCGGCGCGGACTGCAACCGCTGCGGCGTCCCGCTCATTGAAATTGTCTCCGAGCCGGATATCCGTACGGCGGCACAGGCAAAGGCGTATCTGGAGCGGCTGCGCGAGCTGATTCGCTGGGTCGGCGTCTCCGAGTGCCAGATGGAGCTCGGTTCGATGCGCTGCGATGTCAATCTGTCCGTGCGTCCGGTCGGCGACACGAAGCTCTACACGCGCACCGAGATCAAGAATCTCAACAGCTTAAAGAGCGTTGTCGCCGCAATTAACGCGGAAAAAGCGCGTCAGATCGACGAGACCGAGGCGGGGCGCGAGCTGGTGCAGGAGACGCGCCGCTACGATCCCGAAAAGGACAAGACCTATTCGATGCGCGTCAAGGAAAATGCGAACGACTACCGCTATTTCCCCGATCCCGATCTGGTGCCGATCATTCTGACGGACGAGGATCATGCCCGTCTGCGCGCGATGATTCCCGATCTGCCGGAGGAGCGCCTTGCGAAGTATACCGGTGAGCTGAAGCTGCCCGAAGCGACGGCAAAGTCGCTCTGCGAGGAGCCGGCGCTGGCCAATCTCTTCTCTGCTGCCGTTGCGGGCGTCAGGCAGCCAAAGCTCCTTGCGAACCTCATGCTGGCGGAGAACAGTGCGGCGGAGATTCCCGCGGAAATCTGGACTGCGCTTGCCGGACTGGTCGAAGCGGGCAAGATTAACCGTTCCGCACCCGCAAAGCTGCTGGCGGCATACCGCGAAACGGGAAAGGCACTGTCCGTTCTGGTGCAGGAGCTGGGGCTCGAACAGGTACAGGACACCGGCCTGCTGAATCAGGTCGCAGACGAGGTCATCGCGGCGAACCCGAAGGCCGTTGCCGATTATCAGTCGGGCAAGCAGGCGGCGATCGGCGCGCTGATGGGACAGATCATGAAGCGGATGAAGGGCGCTGCGAACCCGCAGGAGGCCACCGCGATTCTGAAGGAAAAGCTTGCGAAGCTGTAAAAGCCCGGCGGCGTCACGGGAAAGGTGTGTCCTTGGAAGTCCCGCTGCGGGGATACGGAACCCGAAGCAAAACGGAGTATCTGCGTAATGCAATGAAGTGCGCCCCCTGTCCCGCAAGGAGACAGAGGGCGTTCCTTTTCTGAACGACACGGCTGCATTTCCGTCAGGCATCGGGCGGCTCCCGCTTGATGCGGAAGAACAGGCGGAGCAGTCCCGCCAGCAGACGCGGGCTGCGCATGACAACAACCTTCATCGGGCATCCCTCCTATGTGAGATGCTACAGTATATGCCTGCGCGGGCCGCGGCGTTACAGTCTTGAGCCGATAATCAGCAGCGTGCCTTCCCTGACGCGGACAGAGGCGGTCTCCGCCGTGATGCGGTTGCTGACGCCGAGCGGGAAGCTGCGCGTGAGGACGCCGTTTTCCAGCGGATAGTAAGTGCCGGTGAGCGTGACGCCCGTGCAGCGCTCCGACCAGGCGAACACCGAGAACGAAAAGTCTCCGATGCGCGGATATTCCCGCAGACTGCCGCCGCGCTGCAGAAAGGCGTAGTTCTCCGAGCTGACGAGACAGCCCTCCGCGCCGGCATCGAGCAGAAATTCCAGTGTCTGGAGATTGGCGAGCGTGTGGTCGAGCCGCCCGCCGAAGGCGCCGTAGATGCGGATGTCCCGATAACCCTTTTCCAGCGCGGTGCGGGCGGCGAGGAGCGTGTCCGTGTCATCCTTCTCGACGGGAACAGTCATGTGCGGGAGCTGCTCCGGTACATTGCCGAGCGAGTCAAAGTCGCCCAGGACGAGATCGGGGCGCCTGCCGAGCCGCTCACAGAGCCGCAGACCGCTGTCGGCGCAGAGGCAGAAGGCGTGCGCCGGCACCGGCAGGCAGGGGATTCCGTTTTCGGGGCCGCCCGCGAAGATCGCGCAGATTTCATGTGATTCCATCATCGTATGTTTCCTTTGTCCGGCGCGGCGCAGAACTGCGCACCGGCCGTTTTTTCTTATTATAGCATGAATCCCGCGGAAATTGCAAGCCCATGCATTCTTTTTGCGAAAAGTGCTTGACAAATTTCCCGCGATGTGCTATAATATCATAGTCGTGAAAAACGGGCTCGTAGCTCAGCTGGGAGAGCGCCGCGTTCGCAACGCGGAGGTCGAGGGTTCGATCCCCTTCGGGTCCATCAAACGGGATGCGTAATCGGAAAGGTTACGCATTCTTTTTTTGCCCGGAAACGGGGAGCGGCCAAAGCGCGGGTATTATGATGGAAAGAAGGATCCGCTGTGCGGATGTGATCAAAAAAAGGGGACGCTCTCTATCGCAGGGCGTCCCCCTCTTGCCGCAAGGCGGCAATTCACCCCCTCGGCGGAGCTCTTATCAAGTCCAGAGTGTTTCGCCGCCTGCGGGCGGCGACTTAGGGCTCCGCCCTAAGAATCCGCGAGCCTTTGAAAAGGCTTGACCGAAACTTTAATTTTGCGTTGCCGGAGAGCTTTAGATCATTGGATGGGGCACTGCCCGCCGCGGGCTCCGCGCAAAAGTCTTGACCGAAACTTTAGTTTGGGCTGCCGGAGAGCTTTAGATCAATGCCGGCGCGGGCTCCGCGCAAAAAGCTCGACCAAAAACTTTAGTTTGGGCTGCCGGAGAGCTTTAGATCAATGCCCGCCGCGGGCTCCGCGCAAACGCCGCATCTTGCATTTTTCGGGACATTGTGCTATAATAAAAAGGTATTATGGAATCACGGGAAAAAAGGACGGTTTCGCTGTATGAGAATTCGGTTCAAACCGTGGGCGCGGCCGGAGCTCGCCGCCTGCGGCTTCTGTGCGGATGACGCACCCGCGCTGCGCGGACACTGGCGGCAGGAAATGGCAAGGCCGGAGCAGCCCTTTTATGTCGAGCTGGGCTGCGGCAAGGGCGGCTGGATTTCACAGGCTGCGCTGCTGCACCCCGAAATCAACTATCTGGCGCTGGACATCAAGTCCGAGATGCTCGGCATGGCAAAGCGCAAGCTGGAGGCGGCCTATGCCGCCGCGGGCAGAACTCCCGACAATGTCCGGCTCGCCGCACTGAACATCGAGCGCATCACCTCCGTGCTGTCCCCAGAGGACGCCGTGGACCGCATCTACATCAATTTCTGCAATCCGTGGCCGAAGGCAAGCCACAAGAAGCGCCGCCTGACGCACCCGCGCCAGCTCTGCCAGTACGCGGCATTCCTGCGCGGCGAGCTGCATTTCAAGACCGACGATGCCGAGCTCTTTGACGAGTCGGTCGGATACTTCACGGAATCGGGCTGGCAGATTCTCCGGAAAACCGACGATCTGCACGCGGATGAGCCCGCTGACAACCTCCGCACAGAGCACGAAACGATGTTTACGGAAATGGGCAAGAAAATCCATTTTCTGGTGGCTGTACCGCCGGCGGGCGCCTTCGGGAAGGTCCCGGAGCTGCCGCAGCGTCCGGCAGAGGGAGTGACAGGTCATGAAGAAGGAATGGAACTGGAAGGCGAAGAACGGTAAAGCGTTTTTCCGCGCAGGCTTCGGGCAGATGAGCGCTGTCGGCACGGAGAAGCCGGGTGATGAGATTCCGCTCGGCGAGGGCGCAAGACTGCTCTTTACCAGAGCCGTGGACCGCTGGTGGCAGGTCGTAAAAGCGGCCGCCGCCCTAAAGCGTCTGACGCGCAGAACGCGCCGGAAAAGACGCCGCTGACCGCACCGAAAGGAGACTGATTCCGCATGGAAACTGTATTGATCCGCAATGTTCTGGCGGCGGACGCAGCAGGGGAGCGCGTCTGCGATCTGTTTCTTGCAGACGGCAAGATCGTTTCATACGGCCCCGCCTTGAAGCAGCACGCCGACCGCGTCATCGACGGCACCGGTCTGGCTGCGCTGCCCGGACTGTTTGATATGCATGTCCATTTCCGCGATCCCGGCCAGACACACAAGGAGGACCTCTCGACGGGCTGTGCCGCGGCGATTGCCGGCGGCGTGACGGGCGTCCTCTGTATGCCGAACACGAACCCGCCGATGGATTCCCCCGCGCAGATCGCGGAATTTCTCCGGCGCGCAGAAGCGGAGCCGGTCGAGGTACATCAGACCGGCTGCCTGACCGTCGGGCTGAAAGGCGAGACACTCGCCGACTACGCGGCCATGAAGGCGGCGGGCGCGGCGGCGCTTTCCGACGACGGCCGTCCCGTTCCGACTGCGGAGCTGATGGAAGCCGCGCTCAGAAAGGCGAAGGAAGCGGGACTCCCCGTTGTGTCGCACTGCGAGGACCTTGCGATCATTGACGGCGGCATCATCAACAAGGGGAAAATCTCTGAAGCGCTGGGCGTGAAGGGCATGGACAGAGCCTCGGAGGATCAGATTACGGAACGCGACCTTTCTCTCGCACTGAAAACCGGCGCGCAGCTCCACATCTGCCATGTCTCCACAAGAGGCAGCATCGACGCCGTGCGCAGGGCAAAGGCGGCGGGCGGAACTGTCACCTGCGAGACGGCACCGCATTACTTCCTGCTGACGGAAGAACTGCTGCTGAAGCGCGACGCCGATTACCGGATGAACCCGCCGCTGCGCACCGAGGACGACCGGCAGGCGGTCATTGAGGGCATCATGGACGGCACCGTGGACTGCATCATCACCGATCACGCACCGCATACCGCGGCGGAAAAGGCCGATTTTCTGACGGCACCGAACGGCGTGGTCGGGCTGGAGACCTCTCTCGCGGCGGCACTGACCGCCTTCTACCACACCGGAATGCTGAATCTCAGCGACATTGTGCGGCTGATGAGCAGCAATCCGCGCCGCATCCTGCATCTGCCGGAGCGGACGCTGGAGGTCGGGCAGCCGGCGGACATCGTGCTGGTGAATCCGCGTGAGGAATGGACGGTCGAGCCGGAAAAGCTGCATTCCAGGTCGAAAAACACCGTGTTCAAGGGCATGACGCTCAGGGGCAGGGTGCGGAAGGTACTGGTCGGCGGCACAGTCTGCTTTGAAGCAGACTGAAAGGAGCGGGAACCGTGCAGCAGAATGAATTTGATGTGCAGCGGCCGGCAGATCCGATGCCGGAGCCGCAGGCGGCCGACTGGGAGAAGTGGAAGAACTGGGGAAATATGTTCACGCTTTCCGGGGAACCGACACCTGTTACGGTGCCGCGGCCGGTCGAATGGAGACCTGTCGGCGAGCTTCCGGATGAGCTCCAGAAAAAAATCTGCCGGCAGCAGACCGATGCAGGGCTTGGTGTCGGCTGTCTCTGCTATATGCTGCCGACTTTTGCGGCATTGTATCTTTGGTCGCGTAAAGTGATCCGCGGGGATTTTCTTGATTTCCTGCTGATCGTCGGCATCGCCGGAACGGTTCTGTTTCTGCTGTTCAAGCTGTTTCTGATGAACCGGGCCGCTTCCGCATCCGAAGTTGCCGCATCCTATGTCTGGTTTTACGGGCAGGTCGATGATCTGGTCACCAACGGCCACGGCATGGGAAGCTCCCTGTCCGTGAACGGATGTGAGATCCCGCTTCAGATGCTTCCGCCCGATGTGTCGATCATCAACCGCAGCTGGTTCTCAGAGGACTCAAACTGGCTGCTGAACACAGATATCATCGTCGTGCAGAAGGACAGCAGCGAAGGCATCAAGACGCCGAATATTCTGATTTTCCCCGCAAAACACAACAAGCTGATCCGGAACAGAGTCATTGTAATCAGGAGGTAATACTATGCCGGTCAAGAAGAATCCCGCAGAAGAAGCAGAGACCAGAGCCGCCGCTTCCCGGAGAAAGAAGCCCGCATCGTCCTCTGCAAAGCCCTCTGTCGTGGTCGTTGTCAACAACGGCACGGCAAAGCCCAGACGCAAAAAGGCGCAGTCCCCGATGGCAAAGGTCAAGCGGAAGATTGCCAAGGTCACGGGCATCCCGACGACTGCCGCCGGCAGAAAGAAGAAGCTGGAAAACAGCGTTGCCGGCTTTCTCTTAAAGCAGCTCGACAAGCTGGACAAGAAATAAACCCGGAATCCGGAGCAAAGGAGCAGATACCTATGAAGGAACTTTTATCGCTTTTGAAGCAGAATGCACGGCTTTCCAACGCCGATCTCGCCGCCATGCTCGGCAGAAGCGAGGAGACGGTCGCCGCACAGATCGCAGAGATGGAAGAACAGGGCGTCATCCGCGGATACAGTGTCATCGTGGACGAGGAGCTGGCCGACCGCGACGCCGTGACGGCATATATTGAACTGAAAATCACCCCGCAGCCCGACTGCGGCTTTGACGAGCTGGCGCGGACGATCTCCGGCTTTTCGGCGGTCGAGTCCGTGACGCTGATGTCCGGCGGCTACGATCTCGGCATCACAATCACCGGCACCAGCCTGCGCGATATTGCGAGCTTTGTCGCACAGCGCCTTGCGACGCTGGACGGCGTGCTCTCGACCAGAACGCATTTCGTGCTGAAGCGCTATAAGGAAAAGGGCATCCTGATTCAGGAGGAGCCGGGCGACGAAAGAGGGGTATATCTGTGAACTATGAACAGCTGATGTCGCAGCGGGCGCAGCAGATCGCACCGTCCCCGATCCGCCGGTTCTTTGACCTTGCGGAGACAATGGACAATGTGATCTCGCTCGGCGTCGGAGAGCCGGACTTCCGGACGCCGTGGCCGATCCGTTCCGCTGCCATCGCAACACTGGAACGGCAGGCGATTATCTACGGCGCGAACTCCGGCCTTCTGCAGCTCCGCGAGGAGATTGCGGGCTACATGGAGCGCCGCTTCAACCTGTCCTATCACCCGGAGGACGAGCTGCTGGTGACGGTCGGCGGCTCCGAGGCGGTCGATCTGACCTTCCGCACGCTGCTGAATCCCGGCGACGAGGTGCTGATCTGCGAGCCGAGCTTTGTCTGCTATGCGCCGCTCGTTCGTATGGCGGACGGCGTGCCGGTTCCGCTGCCGACCAAAGAGGAAAACCAGTTCAAGCTGACGGCTGCGGATCTGAAAGCGGCAATTACGCCGAAAACCAAGCTCCTGATGCTCTCCTACCCGAACAACCCGACCGGCGCGATCATGACGCGGGAGGATTACCGGGAGATCGTGGAGGTTCTGCGCGGAACGGATATTTTCGTGCTGTCAGACGAGATCTACTGTGCAATGACCTACGGCACCAAGCACTGCTCGATTGCCGAGTTTGACGGGATGCGCGAGCGGACGGTTGTGGTCAACGGCTTCTCCAAGACCTTTGCGATGACGGGCTGGCGGCTCGGCTGGATGGCTGCGCCCGCACCGATCATTGCGCAGGCGAGAAAGATTCACCAGTATGCGATCATGTGTGCGCCGATGGTCAGTCAGCGCGCCGCGATTGAGGCGCTGCGGCACTGCGATGCCGAAGTGACGCAGATGATCGAGGAATACGACCACAGACGGCGGTTCCTGCTGGAGCGCTTCCGGCAGATGGGCCTGCCCTGCTTTGAGGCGCAGGGGGCGTTTTACCTGTTCCCCAGCATCGCGGGGACGGGCATGGACGGCGAGACCTTCTGCGAGAAGCTGCTGCAGGAGGAGCGTGTTGCGGTCGTGCCGGGCGGCGCGTTCGGCGAGTCCGGCAAAAACAATCTGCGCATTTCGTATGCGTATTCCCTGAAGCACCTGACGGAGGCCGCGAACCGCATGGAGCGGTTTATCGCCCGCCACTGCGGAACATAAGCCGGCCGGCAGCGCAGACGGATGCGCGTCCGGCTAAGAGGGGCGCCCTGCGCGAAGGGCGTCTCTTTTTTTGTCTGCGGAGCGGGAACGCAAGGTGATCACTTTCCCATAAAGTGATCAAGTGATCATCTGATCACCTTGCAGCAGGATACACAGACCGAACCGCGAAATATACAGTCCGCTTGTGCAAAGCGCCGAAAAATAGTTACAGTTTTGAGACAGTTGCACGGAAGCGTACAACTTTTGCCCCGAAAGCCCCTCTTTATAGAGGGCATTGCTCTCCGATCAAAACGGAAAAGGGGTATGCAGCATGACCACAGCAGAAGAAATGGCCTGTCAACTGTCCGCAGCAACCGGAGGCGAGCTGATGTTTTACTGTCAGACGCCGCCGCAGGAAACCCGCTGGCTCTGGGAGCCGTACATTCCCCGCGGGAAAATCACAATCATTCAGGGTGATCCCGGCGAGGGAAAGTCTACGCTGGCGCTCTGGCTCGCGGCTGCCGTCTCGACGGGGCGTGCCTTTCCGGACACGGAAATCACGCAGGATCCCGACCTCGTGATTTACCAGAACGCCGAGGACGGCATCGCAGACACCTTGCGGCCGAGGCTTGATGCCGCAGGTGCCGACACCGCAAAAATCATGCACCTGAACGAGCAGAAGGAGACACTTTCCATCCTCGATGTAAGGCTTTACAAGACGATTCAGAGGGTAAAGCCGGCGCTGGTTGTCCTCGATCCCCTGCAGGCCTATTTCGGCAGCGATGTCGATATGCACAGAGCAAACGAAGTCAGACCGGTGATGTCCGCGCTCGCGGAAATGGCGGAGCTTTCCGGTGCAGCCATTGTCCTGATCGGGCATATGAACAAGATGCAGGCCGCGAAGTCGATTTACAGAGGCCTTGGAAGCATCGACCTGACGGCGGCTGCGAGAAGCGTGCTGACCGTTGCGCGGGATCCGAAGAATCCGGACAACCGCATCATCTTTCAGGTGAAGAACAGCCTTGCGAAAATGGCCGAACCTGCTGCGTTTTCGCTGGCGGACGGGACCTTCACATGGCTCGGAGAATACGAGGCGGACATCGCGGAGGTGCTGTCCTCGGAGGCAAAGACGCCGCGCCCTGTGGAGCGTGCGAAGGCATTGCTGAAGAAATGGCTGACGGAATATCCGGAGCTGCCGCAGAGAGAGATCATGAACATGGCGGACAGCGAGGGCATCAGCCGGATCACGCTGAACCGGGCAAAGCGTCAGCTGCACATCCGGAGCGTCAAGAAGAACGATCAGTGGTGCTGGAAAATCGTCCGGGATGATCAGATGATCACAGCTTGCCGATAAACCCTCAAACACCCAAACTAAAGTTTCGGTCAAGCCTTTTCAAAGGCTTGCGGGGTTGAGGGGCGGCGCCCCTCATCGCCGTCCGCAGACGGCGAAACTCTCTCCGCATTAAAAAGAGCTCCGCAAGGGGGTGAATTGCCGCCTTGCGGCAAGAGGGGGACGCCCTGCGATAGAGGGCGTCCCCCTAAAAAG
>JAILIG010000041.1 GCA_024695445.1 Oscillospiraceae bacterium | reverse complement strand
GGAGCGGTATTTCAGCAGCAGCGCGCAAAACGAGTTCTCGCGTATTGAGAGCAATGTCACGCTGGAAGGCGAAAGCCTGTATGCCAAGCCGTTCGGATGCTGGTATGTGCAGCCGAAGAAGGACGAGAAGCCGCGTGTGGTGTTCCGCGATCAGAACGGTAAATTTGCCGTGCTGGAGCCGCAGAATATGACAAAACACCGGATGCGCGAATTGCTCACGGCACAGCTTGGCATCACTGACCGCAAGACGCTCGACGCGCTGACGGACAAAGCCGACCGTGTCACAGACTTTTATGCGCGACAGGATACGAAGCTGCTTTCCGCAGACCGGACATTTTCAATGGACGATTTCCCGCCCGACAAGATCACAGAGCGCAAATTCACCGGTGCAAGCGGTATGGAGTATACCACAAAGCAGAAGCCGATGGATTCTGTCGAAAACAGCATTCAGCGCACCGGCAAGGACAGCTTCACGGTCAACACTGTGTTCCGCTCAACCGAAATCACGGACAAGGGCGAATCGCTGCCGCATGAACAGACCGAAAAGCTGGATTTCTCTCTATCGGACAAGAAGCACACGCTGCATTTTCTTTCGGCAATGTATATGGAAGCCGGTATGAGCGAGGCGGATGCAAAATCTATGGCAAAGGAGGTTTACAGCAAGGCAGAGGCACAGAGTCCGGAAACGGTACTGCGGATCGAGGAAGTCCGTCAGGATTCCATGACGGTCGCCTATGGCAAGGCATCGGTCGTGCTCTCTACGGCAGACCGTCAGGAGGCGGCTGAAAAGATCGCCGAACTCGGTGTATCGCCGCAGACCGCAGAAACTCTGGTCGAGAAGGCACAGGAAATCCGTGAGGAAGCCGCCGCAAAGACGGACACCCTGATCAGCAACGGTCATGAGATGCACCCGGAGGGCAATGTGCTTGACGCGCTTCACGCTGACGCACCCGTTCCTGATGCTAAGCCTCATCTGCCGGTTCCGGATGTGCCTGATGTTCCGGATATGCCGAAGCCCACGCCGAGAGGGGCGAGAAGATGAGTCAGAAGCTGACCGTCCCGCACCCGAAAAAGAAAATAGACCGGACAACCCTGATCGTGCTCAGCATGGTCGGGGTTGTGCTGTTGATAGCCTGTGTCATTCTTGGCACTGCATTCGATTATTCCCTCGGCGCAGACGGCTCGATCGACGGCAGCAAAATCAGTCCGGCACTGCGCTATGTCCTGTCGCATCCGGCGGTGATCTTTTCCGCAATCACAAAAAAGGACGGCTATGTGCCGAAGATGCTGTTTGTCGGTATCTGCGTGATCGGTATCTTTGTGCTCTACAAGTACAGCGAGGAACCGAAGCGCCTGCACAGGCGCGGCACCGAACACGGCTCTGCAAAGTGGGGTGATGAGAAGGAGATCCGCGTGTTGGCGGAACAGGAGAAAAAGCCGTATCAGCTGGCGCTGCGGGATGAAAACGGCGCGTATCTGTACGATGACAAGGGCGAATTTATCTGCGCAGATGTGGATTACAACATTGTGCTGGCGAAGGATATTTACCTTGCGCTGAACACGAAACAGCACCGTCTGAACCTCAACACGCTTGTGATCGGCGGTTCCGGCTCCGGCAAAACGATCTTTTGGGTAATAACCAATATCCAACAACTCAATACATCGTTTGTCATTACCGACCCGAAGGGCGAAATCTATCAGGCGACTGCGAAACTGCTGCAAGAAGCCGGATATGAAGTCCGCGTGTTCAACACGATCCAGATGGAGCATTCGCACAATTACAATCCGTTCCACTACATCTACGATCACAACGGCGATCTATGCGAGGACAATGTCAAGAAAATGGCGGATGTGCTGTTTCAGTCTACGAAGGGCGACGGTGAAAAGGACGATTTCTGGAGCCAAAAGGGACAAACCGTGCTGCTGGCGCTGATGTTTCTGCTGATCGAGGAATCTGAGTACAACGCGCTGTTTGATGAGAACGGCAAGATCATTCCCGGTACACGCGACGAAACAAACCTCAATTTCTACGCGATCACCGAGAAAATGCGCGGTTTACAGTATCCGCCGCAGGGTTCACAGAAGCCGGATGGTCTGTTCCTGACGAAAAATCCCAATGAATCCGATGAAGAATTAGAAGCGCGGCGGGCAAAAGCGTTCCTCTGTCCGCTTGATCGTGATTTTCTGGAGCTGGAACGCCGCAAGCCGAATACGCTCGCTTTCCGGCTCTACAAGGAGATCCGCAATGCGCCGGAGGAGACCGGTCAGTCGTTTGTATCGTCCGCGAATGTCAAGACCTTTTTCTTCAATCTGGAAAACCTCAAGAACCTGACCTGCTGCGACAATGTGCATCTGGAAACGCTCGGCGACAAAAAAACAGCGCTGTTCATTATCCTATCCGCGACAAACAGCACCTACAACTTCCTCGTTTCCATGATGTATACGCAGCTGTTCGATACGCTGTCGAATCGCGCTAATTTCAAGTATCACGGGACATTGCCGTGTCATGTTCGCTGTATCATGGACGAGTTTGCGAACATCGGGCAAATCCCTGACTTTGACAAAGTCATTGCATTTGTCCGGTCTATGGGAATGTCGCTGAATGTCATTATTCAGAACCTTGCGCAGCTCAAGGCGCGATATGAAAAGACATGGGAGGTCATTACCGGTAACTGCGATTCTACGATCTTTCTGGGCGGAAAGGAGGAAACCACACTCAAATCCATTTCGGAACAGCTCGGAAAGGAAACGATTGATGTCAAGGGGCAGAACCGGACAAAAGGCAAACAGAGCAGCACCTCAGAAAACAACAGCATACTCGGCAGAGAGCTGATGCAGCAGAATGAGCTTGCGACTATGCCGATTTCGGACTGTATCGTTATGGTGCGCTCGCATGATCCGTTCTATGCGAAGAAATATCCGGCGTTCGATCACCCGAATTTCCGCTTCACAGGTCTGGCAGATGATGAAAACCGTGCAGATATCCGGCAGATTCATTCCGTGACGGTTGCGGAGTTTGAAGCGGAACACAG
>JAILIG010000021.1 GCA_024695445.1 Oscillospiraceae bacterium | reverse complement strand
ACCGCCGCCGCCGGGCCAACCACCGCCGCCGGGCTGCTGCTGACCGCCGCCGTTCGACTTGGAGGTGTTGTTGAGGAAGCTCTGGTAATCGCTCATGTTGTTCGGATCAGCCTGAACATGGCTGCCGATTTTATCGGCGATGCTCTTGACATACTGTTCCGGATTGCTGAACAGGCTTCTGATCTGACGCACATACTTCAGATATTCGGAGCTGTACTCAGAGCTCTGAACGATCTTGCAGAGCGGACGGTACTGGAGCAGGTCATTGCTGCTCAGGCTCGTTCTGACATCGGAGTTGGCCGAGCTCATGCCGTCCATGAAGTTGCCCATGGAGAGGTTGTAGTCCCAGCCGACGAAATAGAACTTGCCCTTGGTGTAGATCAGATAGTAGTTATGTGCAAGTGTGCCGTTGTAGCTGTCGTAGTTGCACATGACCGAATTGACGGCGAAGCCTTTGAGGAAGCTCGGAATATCCATAATGCTTTCGAGGGACTTCATGTTGCCGTTGGAAACGCTGTTGATTGCTCTCTGGAGCTCGGCGATGTGCTTAAAGCCTTCATCCTCGCCGAACTTGACATCGAACAGGTCGAGCTGCATCTTCTCGGTGAAGGAGCAGTAGGAGTCATTGCCGCCCATGCCCCACATACCGCCGCCGGCGTTGCCTGCACGCTCGGTCGCCTTGTAGAGGACCGTATCGTCGTCGTAGCCGTAGCGCTCTGCGAGGGTATCGCCCGGCTGCTCGATCAGTGCATAGAAGCTGAAGAGCGAACCGTTCAGATACATATCGGTGTATGCACACTGCGGACCGACGCCTTCAATCGCGTGAAGGGCGTCATAGCAGAGTCTGTCACGCATACAGGACGGATCGGAGTAGAAGTTGTTCATGCAGAATTCGGTCAGACCGTGATAATTCTGATACTTCTCGTATTTGTCCAGTCTGAAGCGGAAGCTGTACTTCTGTCCGCCGGACTGTCCCATGAACATCTTGGAGCTGTTGCCCTTGGTGCGCATTGCGCAGTTGCTGAAGGACTCGCCGTCGATGATGAGGTCGCAGGGATACCAGACCTCGTTCTGCGCATCTCTCATAAAGTCGTTCCAGTTCGACATCTTGACTTCGATCTTGTGAATCGAGGAGTTGTCAAAGAGGCCCTTGTAGAGCAGATCGGGCTTTTCCGCGTTGTTGACTTCGGTGTACTCCGCATTGCCGCTGAAGGTGTCTCTGCTGCCGGAGACCACTTCGATGCCGCCGGTGTAGAGCTTGCAGGAGCCGGAAGCGAGCGCCGGATCGGAGATGACCGCATAGCGGAACTTCCTGTAGGTGTTCATGTCGAACACGGTCTTGCCGCCGGAGGTCAGTGCGATCGGGTTGTTCTTCTTCCATTCCTTGACGAAGCTGACCTGCATGGTGCCTGCGGTTTTTGCCAGATGCTCGGTTGCCTGGTCGGTTCCGGTTGCGAGAAGCTTGCAGCCGTCCACGGTAGCGGTCGTGCCGGCCGTCAGACCGCGGTCGCCGCAGGCCAGAACCGTGCCGCCGGTCAGTGTCATTTCGGCTTCGGACTGGAGTGCGTCCTTGCCGGACTTGATTTCCACGGTGCCGCCCTCGATGTCGAGCGTGCCCTTGGTGGACTTGATGCCGTCGCCCTCTGTGTCAATGGAGATTTTGCCGTCCTTGACCTTGACAGAGGATCTGCCGCGGATCGCGTCGCCGTTTTCGGTGTTGACCTTGAGCGAGCCGCCGTTGAGCTTCAGGTCGTTGTTGCAGTGGATGCCGTAGGCAATTCCGGCGCTGATTGTCAGGGCGCCGTCACCCTTGACGGTGAGGTCATCCTTGGCGTGCAGGACTGCGAATTCCGGCTCGACCTCCGCGGACGGGGCCTCTTTGCCGTCGGAGAGGGTGTTCTCCTTGCCCTCGACGAGATTGACCGAGGTGTTCTCCGCATTCTCGACCAGAATGCAGGGAGCGGAGCCGTTGGTCATCTGTACGCCGTTGAAAAACAGCTTGACGGTGCCGGGATCGGCGGTTTCGTCCGGAATCTGGACCAGAACCTGACCGTCCTTGATGCTGCCGTCGATGTAATAGGTGCCGGAGGTGCTGATGACGGCCGTCTTGCCCTGTACGGAGATGCTGGTGCCCTCATAGGAAATGCCGCTGTCCTTCAGGTGGATATACTGCGGTTCGTCCGGAACCTCGATCTGGCTTGCAGCCTTTATGATCTGGCGCTTCAGCAGCGCGAGATCGACTGCATCCAGCCGTCCGTCGCCGTCCATGTCGCCTGCGCGCCAGTCCGGCAGAGTGGAAGTTTCTTTCAGCAGATAGGACAGTAAGGATGAAGCATCCGATGAATTGACCTTTCCGTCGCGGTTGATATCGCCGGATGCTGCTGCCGCGGCGGAGATTGCTGTTCCGCAGACTGCCGCTGCTGCTGCCGCTGTCAGAACACTTGACAGTCTGAGCAAGCGCAGTCCGCTCCGTTTCTTGTTCATAAAAATGAACCCCCTTTATCGGTGTCGTCTTTTTATTCCGCTGACGGAGACTGACCGGAAAGGGGGTGCCCATTTCCCTCTACGGTGCTGTGCTGTCAGCGGGGATCTGATATACCGGCAGGAAGGAATGCCGGTGCCGAATCCGGTTCATAAACCCGGCTCAGTGAATCCACTTTGCCGTGAAGGTATCGGCAAAGGAATCCTTGTTCTGCGGCAGGGCAAATACCGAAGTCTGAAGGACGGACAGGTCTGTCTTCGGCTCAATGCCGTAGACCATTTTATCGAAGTACTGCACCATGTATTTGACATCTTCTTCAATGACTGCATGGCCCTGCAGGTGGACATTGATTGCAATATGATCGCCCAGTCCGACATAGTCAAACACGCGCTTTGCGCCGAGATAGGTCATCCACTGCGCGGGCGCGTTCACCCAGTTTTCGTTCTGGCAGGAGCAGATGATGAACAGATACCGGTTCGGATCGCAGCACATTGCTGCCAGCATATGCTGATCGACGGGGAACTGGTTTTCCGCTTTGAATTCCATGAACCTCCCGTTGAACCAGCCCTGCTCGCCGCTTGCCTGCAGGCTGCCGAGCGGCTCATTCTGGTCATAGGTGTATCTGGACGATCCGCCCTTGCTGGAAAAGTCGTAGGACTTGCCTTCTGACTTGTAGCGGTACAGTGCCAGACCGCCTGCTCCGGAGCAGGACGGTGCGCACATTTTGATGCGCTTTTCAAAGGCACCGCAGACCGCGGCGGCCTTGCCGTATCTCGAAACGCCTGTCACGATCGAGCTGTCCGGATTGATGTTCAGTTCCTTGGCTGCGCCTCCGTAGAGCGCGTCGAGGATTCTGCTGATGCCCCACGACCACGCAAGCAGATCGCCTGTCTGTTCATCCCAGTTCCTTCCGTAGGGATAGAGGTCGTAGAAAGCACCTGTGTGCTGGTTGTTGTCAGCGGCCGTTCCCGGCGCGGAGAACATTCCGTCACTGTCGTAGGTAATCACGGCATAGCCGTTTGCCGTGGCAGTGCTTTCGGAAATTCCCTTGTGCATACCGAGGATAACCGGTGCGCCGCCCTCGTGCCGCACGCTCTGCGGCAGACTGATGAGTGCCTTAAAGGATGCGGTCTTGCCGGTGCTTTTGCGCTTGACGGTAATTTTCATCGAATTGCCGCTGATGCTGTAGCTTGTTTCGTCGTCGGAGCCGTCCCGCCAGATGCCGTACATATAGTATTCATACATACAGCTGATTTCTGCCTGCCGCTTCCACCAGTCGTCCGGTGACTCGACCTTGCTGCCGTCCGCAAAAATGAACGGATCGGGAACATCATTGCTTGCGTGAAGCTGGCTGACAGGCGGGAAGTCGTAGCTCTTCGGATAGACAGCCGGACCGGAGGGGCCGTCCCACTCGCCCTTCTCGAACTTTGAAATTTTCCCCGTCAGGAAATCGCGCATCATCTCTGCGTCCAGGGCATTGACCGCGCCGCTCTCGTTGACATCGGCAGCCTGTTTGAAGCCGGAATCGCTGTTCTCCGAAAGGATGCCGCGCTTTAAGAGCGCGAGGTCTGTCGCGTTGATTTTGCCGTCGCGGTTGAGGTCTCCTGTCACGGAGTCCGGTGCCGCCTTCGCTGCGGGAAATGCTGTGTTGTCAGAGCCTGAGCTGTCAGCTGCGCTGCCGGACGGAGCATAGCCGGAATTCTCCGCTGCGGCAGGCAGTGCCGAACCGGCAGCCAGCAGACAAATGCCTGCCATTGCGGCTGCCGCCAATCTGAATTTTCTGAATGATCTCATCTTCATTTCACTCCCGTTTCCCTATTAGGATTTTATATATGATATGTTCTTTTCCCCCTAAGCGGCAGTGAACGGTGCAGGATAAGACTCTCCCCCTTTCAGGATTCGGTTTTTACTTCCGGATGACCTCCGTGTGCGGCACTGGGAATGTGTCGTGTCTGAAGGGATCCTTTGGGTATATCCGGTGCGTTCCGGCTGAACGCAGACCGACAAAAACAGCCGCACTCTCTGAATCATCGGAGAAGATGCGGCTGTTTCATGCTATGAGGACAGATATGAACAGACATAGCTATAGAAACACCGCTGATTTTTGATTTCATGCGCGTTTCCCCTAAAAATCATGAATCTACATGAATATGCTGTTCCCCTGTGTGCTTTCCGTGCAGGGCTATCTGTATATATGTGCTCTTATTCTATCATAAAATCAGCCGTTTGTCAAGGGGGAAACGCAATTATGTACTGAAAACCCGCAATTAGTTTTTAATTATCGTGCAGAATTCCGGAAACGGTGCCGGATTCGGAAAAATGACCGAAAAATCCCCGCATTCCGCGCAGAATTGCTCCGAAATCGCATGAAATCGGCGCCGCGGCTTGACAAAGCCGCCCGAAGATGCTATAATGCACTTTGGCAAAAAAGACTTTTGAGATGAAAGGGGGCATTTTCATGAATCCTTCCTATCTTCCGGCTGTCGCAGTGGAATTCCGCGCAAAGGACGGGGATCCGTCAAAGCGGCCGGTCACGCTGTACCGCCCGTATGCGGCGATCCCGAAGGACCAGCTGCTCTCCGCTGTTGAGGAGCGCGGAGACTGCGGTGCGCTGCAGGAGCTCGGCGAGCGCTGCTGGTTCGGCATCGGCGGCATGGAGCAGGACTATGCGGAGGCATACCGTTATCTGCTCCGGGCTGCGGAGCAGAAGGTGCAGGACGCGGAATACCTGATCGCGGAGGCATACCGCTGCGGCTATGCCGTGGAGCGCGACTATGAAAAGTATTTCGTCTGGCTGGACCGCGCCGCGCAGCACGGCTCGTGGCTTGCGATGTTTGCGCTTTCTGCGGCATACCGCTCCGGCAAAGAGGCCTTTGACGGGGCAGGCCCCGACGCGGATCCCGTGCAGTGCTTTGCGTGGAGCATCCAGACGGAAAAGGCCGTGCGGGCGTACTGGCAGTTTTACACGATGCCGGGCTTTCTCGATTTCGACGAGATCCTGAACCGGCTGAAAGAGGCGTATGTGCGCATTACGGCGCAGCTTTCCGCACATTTCGCGGAGGGCTACGGCACGGAAAAGGACTTGAAGCAG
>JAILIG010000003.1 GCA_024695445.1 Oscillospiraceae bacterium | reverse complement strand
CCGTAGGTGGCTGCTGTGATATAAACACTTCTGGTGGATCCGGATAAAGAGAGCGAGTAGAAATCAATTAGCCCTGTTGAATCGACGTTTTCATCTGTAACTGTTACAGAGGTTGTCGTTTCCTCAGCTGAAACGATTGTTGCAGTGCCACAGGAAAACACCATGCCAAGTGAGCATATCAACGCCGTTAGTTTTTGAAATCTCATACAATCAATCCCCTTTCATAATTGAGCGGGAAATTACCCCCTCTATATATTCATGGTTTTTCAAGCCCGTTTTTTGTATGGCTGATCAAAAAAACTTGAATTTCGGACGATTGCACAAATGTTGCTGTTGGAATTTGTTTGTTTTCACATATCGTTCTTGTAAAAAACCATGCCGTTGACTCTTTGCAGCGGCATGGTTCCGATCTGAATTAAAAAAGCATAGCACACATCACGCTTCTTACGATTGATGCATCAGCATGGAATCCAAAACCAGCTGACATTCATCGTAGTCCAGTTTATCTGCGGAAAGAAGGTATTGTGTTGTGCCTATCAGAAATACGGCTCTGAATTCCTGCTCTTCTTTCATAATGCTGACCAGTGTTCCGTTAATCGTTCGCTCAGTAATGTTGTATGAATCAGTCGGAATTCCGATCGGAGTAATACTGTCTGCACTTTCATAATCCAGAATACGCAGCGTCAGCTTGGATTCATTTCGTTTGAAATAGAATGAGAGGTTTTTCTGCTCATCAAGCTCGTCAAATCTTCCATAATTCTCAGTCGGTTTGAATCCGGCAGGTATATATGTTGGGATGAATGCATCTATTTTGTATCTGGCACACAAATCCTTCATTTCTTGCTCATACGGATTTCCGCCGGCATCTGCAGATCCGTTAGGCTTCGTCAAATCAACTGTTACTCCTCCGTTCAGCATCTGATATACCGCAGAAAACGCATTGATACCGTAAACATGATATGAGAAGATGTTGGATACAACCAAAACCATGCAGGCGCATGCTGCAATTATCCCTGCTCTTTTGAGTCTCATTTTTCGTTTGAACGCCCGGATTTTGCAATTGAGCTTCTGAATTCCGGTTTCAGTTCTTTCTTCGATAAGGCGGTCTGTTCCGTTTATCCGGCTGATTGTCTGCGATGCTTCATCAATGAAATCATAATCTTGTTCATTGAGCGGTTTTTCCGTTTCTGCCTGAATCGCCTTTCTCAGTTCGTCAACAAATTCCAGATCGGCTGAATCGGATTGCATGGCTTGAAGCAATTCCTGATGGTTCATCTCATCACTTCCTCTCACATATTCATGGTTATTTTAAATCGTTTTTTGTATCGAAGCATGAAAAATCGTATATATAAACAAAAAAGCAATTCTTTACTATCCTCCGTTTGGCTTTTTTGCCTTATTTCTGATCATTCGAATCCGTTGATAAAGCGTATCTACAGATATGTGAAGTTCTTTTGCCAAACCGATCCGGTTGCCCCGGTCCGTGACATAATACCGATTCAAAAGAATATATTCCTCGTCTGTCAGCGCTTCAAAAATGATATCTGCTCTATTGTCTTCATCCGGAGCCGGCAGTTCTCTGATCTCATCAAGGCTGAACGGAACAGCTTCCTTCTGTTTTGCCAGGCGTTTCAGATATTCTTTGCAAATTCGCTGTGCTGCCGCGTAAAGCCAGCCGCGGATATTCCGGCTGAAGTCCAGTTCATTTATTGCGTCCTTTTTTACAAGCAGCAAGAAGACATCCTGTGTGCAGTCTTCCGCCGCATTCACATTTCCGTTCAGCAGTCCGAGGCAATACCGGAAAATAGCCTGGTAATATTTTTTGATTGCGTCGTCACAAAGATCTCTGCGGCTCATACTGTCACCTCCCGGGATGTTTTTTGTATTTATTGTAGCACACCGGTCTGATTCTGTCAAGATTTTCAGTGCTTAGTGCTCTTCAAATAAACAAGGCATAAAGCAAAACAAGCCTGTGTTCAAATGCAGACCGCAGAGCACGGGGTGTTTTCAATATAACAAATACAGCAAAAACATGCAACTCCCATGCAACACGCAGCCATCCCGAATCGGTCCGAAAAGCTGTATAATGGATTCAGGTTCAGGAGATAGCGGCCGTATCTCAGAACCGGATACGAAATATATACGGGAGGGGTGTAAATGGAATGGTAAAGATGACCTGTTTCCGCTTCAATCTGGACAATCCTGAACACGCCAAGGCATGGCATCACCTGCATGATTTCGACAGAGACAGAGTGAAATCCGGAAATACTGCCGTCATAAAGGCAGTCAATGAATATTTTGACCATGAAATTCTCATACATCAATAGCTCTTATACGATCGCACTCGGTTCTTTTCTGAAAAAGAATAGAAAGCACTTTATTGTCAGTATGTTGCAGCAGTTTACTTAAGCAATATCAGCCGTTCAGTTTGACAGTCGCTATTTTGAATTTCGTTTATCGCAACGTTACAAAACCTCAAGATGGTTTGGCTCTCAAGAATATTATACTTGCATTTTCTCCGATACTATGATATAATAAAAATAGCTGAAACACTATGCACAGACTGCCTTCTGATTCCGCCCCCGCACTGGCAACATTTTGGCAACGAAAAATCAGATAGGCAAATTCTTCTTGAATAATATACCCAATCGGTTAAACTTTAGACGCATGATATAACCTGAATAGGTATAGTTATGAGTTTGAGAGTCGAGTGGGAATAACCCGCAAAACACTGAACAAGAAACGCGAACCGGTTTTATCATGAAACCGGTTCGTTCTTTTCTGACAGGATGCCCCTCAAAAAAACAAATCCGGCTGTAACCTTTTCCGGCAGATGTTGTTCTTATGGGTGAAGACGAACACGAAAGGCGGTGAGCGTCACGGACGACAAAGGAATTCTTTTGATGCTGCATAACAGAAACGAGCAGGCGCTGAGAGAGACCGAAGCATTATACGGAGCGCTCTGCCGGTCTGTTGCGCGCAGCATTCTGGAAAGTGATGCGGACGCGGAGGAATGCCTGAACGATGCGCTCATGACGGTCTGGAATGCGATTCCGCCCGCAGCGCCCGAAAATTACTGTGCGTATCTTCTGAAAATCGTCCGGAACATCGCGCTGAACCGCTGCAAAAGCCGCCTGAGGGAAAAACGCGGCGGCGGGCAGGCTGCCGCGGCGCTGGATGAGCTGACGGAGATCTTCCCGGCAAAAGACAATGTCGAAACGGAGCTGGAGCAGAAGGAGCTGATGCAGGCAGTTACGGCGTTTCTCAGGCAGCAGCCGCAAAAGCACCGCGATCTGTTCGTGTGCAGGTACTGGCAGGCAGCGTCCGTTGCGGAGCTGGCGCAGCAGTTTGGCATGACCGAAAACCATGTCAAGGTCACGCTGTCCAGACTGCGGAAACGCCTGAAAGCTGCACTGCGAAAGGAGGACTTCTTATGAATGCAGAGCTTTTTATGGAACTGATGAACACGCTGCCGGACGACATGATCGTATCGGCGGCGGGACGGAATCCGGCAGTCTTATCTGCCGCGGACGGTGCTGCGTATTTCCGCAGCGATGCGGATGCCGGCCGCACAGCACGCCGCTTTCATCTGCCGCGCATGGCGGTTTCCGCGGCTGCGGCCGCGGCCTGTCTGCTGCTGGTTGCGGGATTTGTCAGCCTGATGGCGGCGCTGAGCAGAAAGCCGGAGCCCGCAGATTCCGGGGTAAACCCGGCCGTCTCGGAGACAGCCGCGGTCAGCACAACCGCGCTGTCTGTTGCGAGCGGGCGCGAAATTCCGTTTACATTTCTCGAAGCGGATGTTTCGCAGGAGATGCCCGTACCGGAAGCGCCCCTCATCATTGCGTCGCCTGAGGCGCTTCAGCGTGCAGAGGTTCAGCCGAAGGACCGCATCACAGCGGATTTCTTTGCAGACCGCGTGCTGGTTCTTGTATCGAAAGAGTTTCCGGACTACCGCGCCGAACACCGCGTTTCCGTGAATTCCGTCACTGTCAGCGGAAATGTGCTCGGCGTCCATGCGGAACGGCAGATGGGCGAATTGCTGATTTTCCCGGAACACGGCAACCGGTGGTGCGGCTTTCTGGCGCTCCGCAGGGCGGACCTCGCGGGACTGGACATCGCCGCCGCACAGATCACGCTCCATGTAACGGAAACCGTACTGACCGGAACCGAAACAACCGCACCGCAAAGTGACGCAGCCGACCTGACGGTCACAACTGCCGCACGGACAGAAGCCGTTGACGGCACGGACACAACCGCCCTCTCCTCCGGCACGGAGTCCGCACTGACCGCACCGACGCTGCCGTACAGCGATGTGACAACCGTTCCGCAGCCCTATGACGCGGAAGCCAGGATCGTCAATGTGAGCTGGGAGCCGCAGTATGTCGGAAAGCCGCTGGACTTCTCCCTCCTGACGATGACCGTCAGACTGTATGACAAGTCCGGTCAGGCGCTCGGAAAAGTCACCGTCTACGGCGCGTGGGAGCAGTACCGGCACTGCTGGAAGCTGACCGACACCCCGTCGTCTTTTACCAAGGCCGGAACCTATCAGGTCAAGGTCGCCGGATGCGCCGGCGAAACCGAAACCTTTACCTACTATGAGGAATACACGGCCCGGCCGGTTCAGGTCAGGGCACGGATGTGCGGCGATGCCTGCACCGCGGAGATTGCCGTGCGGTCTGTCTCCGATGCGCTCTCCTTCGGTCGCAGCGACGGCCTGCCGGAGGACAGACCGGTTACGGAGTATACCACAAACCTGATGTTCTCGGACTTCATCAAGCTGCTGAATGTCTGGGGCGCAGAGGTACAGTATACGGTGGACCGTCCGGAGCTGCTTCAGATCGAGACCGTCCGCCGCGGCCAGAAGGATGAAACGGTCATTTTCAACGGTCTCCGGGAGGGCGACGCGACGCTGACGGCGGCCGCCTCGGACGGCAGAACGGCCAGCGTGCGGATTCACATTGTCTACATTGAGGATTACTTCCCCGAAACAACCGATTCCGTCGGATAACACCAAACGGTCTGCGCATCCTCCGCGCTGCATTCGGGGGATGTGCGCAGACTGCGTCCGGAAAGGAGCATTGCCATGAAGACCAGAAACCTGCTGGCAGCCGCGCTCACGCTGATGCTGACGGCTGCATTCACGCCGATATTTTCCCGTGCCGGAACCGCTGCCGGCGCGGCGCCCGAAGCCGCCGTCAGCAGCACGACTGCTGTGCTGCACGCCGAAACAGAGACAACCGCCGCTCTGCCGGAGGGAACATACGATTACGAGGGCACCTTTGTTCCTACGAAATCTCCGTGGTTCCACTCTGTCGGGGACGAGCCGGACACCGGCAGCGTTGTGCTGAGCCTGTTTGTCATCGACGCCTCCGGGAAGTACAATTCCTCCGTGCTGCCGTTCTCGTTCTCCGCGAACAACAGTCTTTATTCCGGTTTCTACACGATCGACACCTCCGCCGTGGACAATACGAAAGCGGGAGACTATGCGGTCCGGATTATTCCGGAAGCGGGCAGCATTCTCACGGTCAGAACGGACCGGGAATACCGCATCCGGCTGACAGACCATGTATCGTCCTTCACGGTGCATTACGAGGAACGGCCGGAGCAGCTCTGGCTGCTCGGGAGCAACGGCAGTAACCGTACAGAATGTGTGCCGGATCAGATCTGTATGGTGAAGCTCGCCAATCTGAAAGGCGCCGAGGTGCTGTCCTGTACGGTCTCGGACAGCTCCGTTGCAGAGATTGTCGAAGCAACCCCCGGTCAGAATCAAATCCTCTACAAAATCAGGGGGCTGAAGCCCGGCGAAACGACCGTTTCGGCCGAGGTCTCCGACGGCAGAACCGCAAGCTGCACGATTCATGTGCTGTCCCTTGAGGAGCTGTATACGGACACCACGACAGACATGACCACGATTGCGACGGCGCTGTTCACCGGGGCGGTGCCGGGCGATGTGAACTGCAGCGGCGCACTGGAAATCGCGGATGCCGTGCTGCTGGCACGGTTCCTTGCCGAGGATCCGGTTTCGGTTCCCGCACAGGGGCTGGAAAACGCCGAAACAGACGGTGACGCCTCCGTGCTGTCCGCAATGGACCTTGCCCGCATTCTGCGGATGCTTGCCTCAAGCACGGAGACCGCGCAGACGGTGGGATAAAGGCTGCGCCCGTTCCACAGCAAACAAAAAGCTGCTCTGCCTTCCAAAGCAGAGCAGTTTTTTTGACTTGATTCAAAATGCCGGGGCTTATTGATTGGGGTTGATGTCCTTCCAGTAATGCACCAGATACTGCACGCCCGACCAGACCGTCAGAATCGCCGCAATCCAGAACAACACCTGGAGAAAGACCTCTGCGCCTGTATACACACCCTGCGGAATCCGGAGCCCGAAGCTGTTGAAATCCAGCCGGAAGGACCAGTACACCATCGCGGTAATCAGCGCGATCATCGTGAAGGCGGTTTTCAGCTTTCCCGCAAAGCCCGCCGGCACGACCGTTCCCTTGCCGGCCACAACCAGACGCAGCGCCGAAACCATGAATTCCCGCGTGACAATCAGCAGAAAGATGACGATATTCAGCCGCTGCCGCTCCAGCAGACAGGCCAGCGCTGTCACGACCAGCACCTTGTCCGCCAGCGGATCGAGAAATTTACCGAAATCCGTCACCTGATTGCGTTTCCGCGCCAGTTTGCCGTCTACGGCATCCGTAATCGCCGCAATCACGAAGATCAAAGTCGCAATCAGCAGATGCGCCGGAAATTTCCAGTAGAAAAACAGAACAAACAGCGGCACCATCAGCACACGAGCCAGTGTCAGCTTATTGGGTGTGTTCAAAGCCCGATCACCTCACCAATCAAATCATAGTCTGCCGTATCCCGGATGCGGACGGTCAGATATTGCCCGCAGGCATAGCCGTCAGCAGCCGTTCCCGGAATCCGGAGAATTCCGTCGATGTCCGGCGCCTCTGCCGCCGTTCTGCCGAGCCAGCACTGCTGTGCTTCGTCAAAGCCCTCGACGACGGCCTCGCAGACCGTCCCGATCCGCGCCGCATTGAGGCGGAACGCGATCTCCGCCTGCTGCTCCATGAGGATTTCCGCACGGTGCTGCCGCAGCTCCGGATCAATCTGATCCGGCATCCGTGCCGCGATCGTCCCCTCCTCCTCGGAGTAGGCAAAGCAGCCGAGCCGGTCAAAGCCGATCTCCTGCACAAATTCGCAGAGCTCCGTGAACGCCTCCTCCGTCTCGCCGGGGAAGCCGGTCAGCAGCGTCGTCCGCAGCGTGATGCCGGGGATTTCCGCCCGCAGCTTTGCAAAGAGCTTTCGCAGCGAATCTGCGTCACACTTTCTGCGCATTGCCTTCAGCACCGCCGCATTACAGTGCTGAATCGGGATATCGAGATACTTGACGATCTTTTCCTCCCGCGCCATGACTGCAATCAGTTCATCCGTGATGCGCTCCGGATAGCAGTACAGCACCCGGATCCAGTGCAGCCCCTCAATCCGGCAGAGCTTTGTCAGCAGCTCCGGAAGCAGCGGGCGGCCGCAGAGGTCCTCACCGTAGCGCGCCGTGTCCTGCGCAATGACCGCAAGCTCCGTCACACCGGCTTTCGCAAGGCTTTCCGCCTCTGCCAGAACCTCCTCCGGCGGAACGGAACGGAATTTTCCGCGGATCGCTGGAATGGCGCAGTAGGTACAGCCGTTGGAGCAGCCCTCCGCGATTTTGAGATTTGCAAAAAACGGCAGCGTCGCCAGCACGCGCCCGCCGGTCAGCGGCATATCGCATTTCGGTGCAAACTGTGTCACGCGCTCCCCTTTTGTCAGACGGTCCAGCACCGCGCAGATGTTCTTCTGGGCTCCGATGCCGATGACTGCATCCGCTTCGGGGAACTGCTCTGCAACCTGCTCGCGGTAGCGCTCGGCCAGACAGCCCGTCACAACCAGATACCGGAGAGAGCCGGCCGCTTTCAGCTCGGCAAGCTGCAGAATCTCGTCGATGGCCTCCTCCTTTGCCGGCTGGATAAAGCCGCAGGTGTTGACCACGGCAATCTCCGCCTCAGCGGGATCCGCCGTCAGGGTATAGCCGCCCGCTCTGAGCAGATAGAGCATCCGCTCGGAATCGACCAGATTCTTGGAACAGCCAAGTGAAACGATGCTGACCTTCATACCTGCCTCCGGTGCCAAAACTGTGCCCGCATCCTGCGGGGAATTATTCCGTCTCCTGCGCCGCGTAATAATCCTCCAGCGCATAGCGGATCTGCTGATAGGTAAAGCCGCGCCGGACGAGCGAGGCCGTGACCTTTTCGGTCATCTTCCGGTCGTCCGGATCGGTCAGATATCTTGCGTACTTCTTTTGCAGCAGCGTGAGGAGCTGCTCCGAGATGCGCTCCGGATCGTCATACGGTTCGAGCGCACTGTCAATGTCGGACTGGGAAAGCCCCCTGTGCCGCATTTCATATGCCGCACGGCGGATGCCGTACTGTTTTCCCTCCACATACTGCCGTGCAAGCTGCTCGGCATACCGTCCGTCATTGACGAAGCCGAGCCGCACGAGCCGCTGCAGCGCCCGCAGCACGGCATCCTCCTGCGCGTGTCTGGCCTGCATCAGCCTGTCGTAGAGCTCCCGGTAGGAGAACGCCCGCCCTTCGAGCAGATAGAGCGCATACTCAAAGGCGCGGTGCTCCGCCGCCTTGTCAGAGAGCGCGGAGAGCGCATCCTCGCTGAGCGTGTCGCCGGTTTTGAGGCCGGACTCCGCGAGCAGATCGGCGTGCAGCCAGACTGCCCGCCCGTCGTCAAGCGTCAGCTTCCAGAGCCTGCCCTTCTCCCGCGTGATGTCCTCGATCCGCATACGGCTTACAGGTCATCCTCCGGCGTGAATTCCTCGAAATTGTCATCCGCATCGTCTGCCGCCGCAAGTGCTGCGCCGGTATCGGCCACGGCCTGCTGCGCCTTCTCCTTTGCGGAATTGATTTTCGCGTCCTTCTTGCTCTTTTTCGAGACGAGCATCACGGCCTCGCGCTGCTCCATGATCTTCCGTTCGACCTCGCGTGCAAAGTCGGGATCGTTTTCCAGCAGCAGCTTGACCGCGTCGCGGCCCTGACCGAGCTTGCGCTCGCCGTAGCTGAACCACGAGCCGCTCTTGTGGATGATATCGAGCTCCACGGCAAGGTCCAGCACCTCGCCGACACGGGAAATGCCCCTGCCGTACATCATGTCAAACTCGCACTCGCGGAACGGCGGCGCGACCTTGTTCTTGACGACCTTGACGCGCGTTCTGCTGCCGATGACCTCGGCGCCGTCCTTGATCGGCTCGCCCTTGCGCACCTCAAGGCGCACGGACGCATAGAATTTCAGCGCTCTGCCGCCCGTTGTCGTTTCGGGGTTGCCGTACATGACGCCGATCTTCTCACGCACCTGATTGATGAAAATGGCGACGCAGTTGGACTTCGCAATGACGGCCGTCAGCTTGCGCATCGCCTGCGACATCAGTCTGGCGAGCATACCGACATGGGAATCACCCATTTCGCCCTCGATCTCGGCGCGTGTCGTCATAGCCGCGACCGAGTCCAGCACGATGACATCGAGCGCGCCGGAGCGCACCAGTGCCTCCGCGATTTCGAGTGCCTGTTCGCCGGAATCCGGCTGCGAAACGAGCAGATTGTCAATGTTGACGCCGAGCGCCTTCGCGTAGACCGGATCCAGTGCGTGCTCGACATCAATGAATGCGGCTTCGCCGCCGAGCTTCTGCGCCTCTGCGATGACATGAAGCGCAACCGAGGTTTTGCCGGAGCTTTCCGGTCCGTAGATCTCGACGATTCTGCCGCGGGGCAGTCCGCCGATGCCAAGCGCCATATCCAGTGTCAGAGAGCCGGTCGAGATCGACTGCACATTGAGCGTCGAATTCTGTCCGAGCCGCATGACCGCACCCGCGCCGTACTGCTTCTCAATCTGCGCGATGGCATTCTGCAGTGCCTTTTCGCGCTCCTCCTTCGTCGCGGGAATCGCCATGCCGACGCTCTTCTTCTTAATCTCTGCCTTTGCCATTTGCAATCGTTCCTTTCGGTTTGAATTACGCGGAGGCAGGCGGTTTTCCCGCCCTCGCGCACTGCTATCATACGGTATCAGTTATTCAGAATATGACAAGCTGCGGTATCCGAGCACCACACGCGGCACTTCGTTCAGATCGGGAACCGTCTCGATGCGCTCAAAGCCGTTTTCGGCCAGAATCGCCGCAACGGCCTTCGCCTGATAGATGCCGACCTCATAGGCGAGCAGACCGCCCGGAAGAAGCGACGGCTTCCAGAGCCGCGTGATCGCACGGTAATAATCCAGACCGTCCTCGCCGCCCGCCAGCGCCTCCGCCGGCTCATAGGTCACCTCGGTCTGGAGCGACGCCATGTCCTTCGCCGTCAGATACGGCGGGTTGCAGACGATCGCCGTCAGGCCGGAAAACTGTGCGGGCGTCTCTGTGTCGAGCACATTGGCGCAGTAAAATCTGACATTTCCGGACTCGTTCAGTCTCAGATTCTGCCGCGCATAGCTGAGCGCCGCGGCACTCGAATCCAGGCCGAGAAAAACGGTTTTCTCCATGTGCAGCGCAAGCGCCAGCGCGATGCAGCCGGAACCCGTACAGAGGTCGGCCACGCGCTGTGAGGGCGCATCCTTGAGGCGTGCGCGCACCGCATCGACCAGCGTTTCCGTGTCCGGTCTCGGAATCAGAACGCCCTTGCCGACACGCATCGGCAGCCCGTAAAATTCCCATGTGCCGAGCAGATACTGCAGCGGCTCATGCTTTGCACGGCGTTCCGCGAGCGCAGTCGCTTCTTCGGCGGACGCCGCATCGTCGTAAATCCACTTTGCCTCCAGCTCGGCATCTTCAATGCCGCCGGAGCGGAGAATCCGGTTCAGCTCCCGCAGCAGAGCAGGATCCGTCAGCTTCATGGTTCATCGCTCCTTTCATGAGAGAGAGGGATCCGCTTTTACCACTCATCGTCCTCCAGATGCTCCGGAATACAGGGTGTCATCGCGGCGATTGCACACTCGATCTGCGAATCGTCGGGTTCCTGCGTCGTGATGCGCTGAATCCAGAGTCCCGGCGCGGACAGTACCCGCGTAAAGGCGTTGTCCGTGCGTCCGGCAAGACGAATCAGTTCATAGCTGATTCCCATGACCAGCGGCAGCAGCACCAGAGAAAACAGGACGCGCTGCCAGACGATTTTATAGGGATTGAAGCAGCCCGCAAAAATGCTGATGAGCAGCACGAGGAAGATGAAGCTCGTGCCGCAGCGCGGATGAAACCGCCGCTGCTTCCTGATGTTCTCCACGGTCAGCGGGAGCGCCGCCTCAAAGCAGGCGATGGTCTTGTGCTCCGCGCCGTGATACTGATAGGTCCGGCGGACGGACTTGAGCTTGCCCGTCAGCCACATATATCCGATGAAAATGGCGAGCTTGACGATGCCCTCCGCACAGGAGCGGATCACGCGGCTCTCGGTCAGCGGCTTGATCCAGCCGACGACCAGACGCGGCAGATACAGGAACAGTCCGAGGCTGAACACGAGACTGACCACGATCGCCAGCACCATAAACGCATTCATGATCTTGTCGCCGAATTTATCGTCGAGCCACTGCTCAAACTTTGACGGCTCCTCATAGCTGTAATTCTCCGCAGCCTTTTGCAGGTAGTCCCAGCGCTTTTCGACGGTCTCCGCATCGGGCGCGCCCAGCGGGACATATTTGGGATCCTCCTTCGACTTTTTCGCGTCGGTTTTCTCACGCTGTGCGGTCAGCCATGCGGCAAATTTCTCCCGCACCTCGTCCTCCGGCAGCTCGTCAAGCTTCGGATTCTCCTTTTTCCACTTGCAGAATTCGTCGATCTCCTCGTCGTACTGCTTTTCCGCCGATTTCATCATGCAGCGGTAGCCGTCGATCATCGAGGTGACAAAATTGACGCAGCCGCGCACAAAGGGAATCCGCGTATACCACGGGCGCATGAGCCGCTGCCTGCCGGTCTTCGGATCGGTTTCAAATTTTGCGGGAATCTCCCATGTTTCGAGGTCGATTTCCCCGTTCGGGAGGCGGCAGGCCATTGCACCGCGGAAGGCGCCCTTCATCATGATGCCCTCGATCAGCGCCTGTCCGCCGATTTTCGATTTATGGGCGTATTCCGCCTTTGCGGCCGCCTGTTCAGAGCTGTATTCTGCCAAAAAAACGCTTCCTTTCCGGTGAAATAACAAAGAAAAACAGTGTCACAGCGGGGAAAAAGCAGATGCACCGTCCGTATCTCTTTCTCAGCTGCCGGTTTCCGTCCGCTGCTTCTGCGCGGGCAGCGTGATCGTCACGCGGGTGCCGACGCCCTCCTCGCTCTCGATTGTCAGGGTACCCTTGTGCAGCGAGACAATCTCGTCTGCAACGGCCAGCCCGATGCCGGAGCCGCGCCGCGTGTGGTTCGGCTTATAGAATTTGGTCTTGATCTTCGGAAGATCGGCCGCCTTGATGCCGCAGCCGTCGTCCTGCACGATGACTCTGACAGCGCTGCCGTCCTCGGCCGCCTCCGCGGTGATGTAGACATGGCCGTCCTTGTCGGAATACTTGATGGCATTGTCGATGATGTTGATAAAGACCTGCCGGATGCGGTTCTTGTCGCCGCAGACAAAGGGCAGCATCTCCGGCTCCTCATAGGTGACATAAATGCCGTCCTTCTTGGCACGCTCGACATAGATCAGCACCGCGTCGCCGAGCTCCGCCAGAATGTCCATCGTATCCATCTTCAGCGTGAAGTGACCGCTCTGCATCCGCGAGAAATCGAGCAGCTCCTCAACCATCTGGGAGAGACGCTCCGTCTCGCCGACGATCACATGAAGGCCCTTCTGCATCATCATCGGATCGACGCTGACCTCGGCGTCGGACATATCGCTGAGCGTTTCCGCCCAGCCCTTGATGGCCGTCAGCGGGGTGCGCAGCTCATGCGAAACCGAGCTGATAAACTCATTTTTCATCGCCTCGGTGTTGGAGAGCTCGTCCGCCATGTGGTTGATGCTGATGCACAGATCGCCGATCTCGTCCTCGCTCTCCTGCCGGATGCGCGCCGAAAAGTCGCCGCGTGCAAATTTCTCCGTGTTGGCGTTGATCTCGCGGATCGGCCGCAGAATGGTGCCGACGAAATACAGGTCGGACAGTCCCAGCAGCAGCAGAATCGCCACGGAAACAACCGTGACCGCCAGCACAAAGCTGTGGATCGTCCGGTCAATGGCCTCCAGTGAGGTCACGACGCGGATTGCCGAAAAATCGGTGCTGATTTCCGAAATCGGATAGCAGACCGCCATAATGCGCTCGCCGTTCGCCGTGCGCGCCGTGGAGAAGCCGACGCTGTCGCCGCCGTTCATGACGGCGTCGTAGTCCGGCATACTGATTGCGTAATCCGGCGAGAAGCCCGACGAGGTCAGGACGATCATGCCGTTATAATCAATCGCCATCAGCTCCATTTTCTCCTTGTCGGAGAAGCTCTCCAGTGTGCTGCGCAGCTCCATGCCGATGTTTGTGCCGTCGGCGGCATAGCGCGAGAGCAGGCCGTTCACGGCATTGAGCTTTGTGACCAGATACTGCCGCGCAGAGTTGTAAAAATAGCTCTGCACCGCGAAGATCAGCGACAGCTCAATCACCATCAGAATCAGGACGATGATGCCGAGATTGTTGGTGATCCAGCGCCGTGTGATACTTTTTCTCGCCATGTCAGATCACCGGCGGGAATCCGGTTTTTCCTCCCATTTGTAGCCGTAGCCCCAGATCGTGATGATATACCGCGGATTGGACGGATCATCCTCAATCTTCATGCGGAGACGGCGGATATTGACATCGACGATCTTATTGTCGCCGAAATAGTTGTCCCAGGCATTTGCCAGAATGCTGGCGCGGTCCAGCGCAGTGTTCTTGTTCTTCAGGAAATATTCGAGAATGCGGAACTCCGCCTTGGTCAGCTCGATCGGCTCGCCGTTCTTTGTGACGGTGTGGCCGTTCGGGTTCAGAACAAAGGGCCCCGATTCCAGCAGACTGTCCTCCTCTGTCCGGACGGCGTTCATCGTGACGCGGCGGTGCAGCGCATCGACACGCACGGTCAGCTCCGAGGGGGCAAAGGGCTTTGTGATATAGTCATCCGCCTCATTCATCAGCGCATTGACCTTGTCCATTTCCTGCGACTTCGCCGACAGCATGATGATGCCGACCGTCTTTGACTTCTCGCGCAGGCGCTTCAGAACGGTGATGCCGTCGATTCCGGGCATCATGATATCCAGCACCACGACATCGAAATTGCCGCGCTCCTGCTCAAAAACCCTGAGCGCCGCCTCGCCGCTGCTGACATCCACCACATCGTAATGCGCGTGCTTTAAGTTCAGTACCACGAACTCACGGATTGCGTCCTCATCCTCACAGACCAGTACCCGCTTCATGCTTCGTCCTCCTTTCGCAGTCCGTCAGTTCCCCGCAGACTTCCGCCTGCACAGGTCGCTGACTCTCTTGATCAGCTCCGACGGGGAAAAGGGCTTTGTCACATAATCGTCCGCGCCGCTTTGCAGTCCTTCTTCCCGGTCCGCCTCCTGCGCCTTGGCAGTCAGCAGAATGATGCCGAGCGACTCCGATTTTTCACGCAGCGCCTTGCAGACCTCGATGCCGTCCAGTCCGGGCATCATGATGTCCAGCACAGCAATGTCAAAATTCCCTTCTGCCTCGTCATAAGCCCGCAGCGCATCCTCGCCGCAGTTCACATCCGTGACATCATATCCGGCCCGTCTCAGATTGATGATGACAAAGCCGCGGATGACATCCTCATCCTCACATACCAGTACCCGTTTCACTTCCGGCACCTCCTTTTGTCCTCAGTCTGTCATTTCTCCTGCTGTCTGTCAGCCGCTTCTCCGCAGTGTTACGGATAGCGCATGGCTGTTACGAGCTCGTTCTCGGCCAGGGCGAGTGCATCGGGCGCGCCGCTTTCCCGCTTTCCGAGATAATAGCTGCCGTTCTGCTGCCGGAGCAGCAGGTAGCCGTCGAGCTGCATGGCGTTTGCCGCCACCGGATCGTTGACCGAGCAGAGCCGCAGCAGCGGGGCTTTCAGCACGGGCGTGCCGTCCTCATTCTGCGTGCTCCGGTCAAATTCGTAAAAGACGATTTCCTCATTCTCCTGCACGGCCGTCACGCGGCGTTCCCAGCGCGGCGGCATCAGGAAGATATAGCCGTCCGAAACGGCGTAATACGATGCGCATTCCCGCATCAGCAGCCCGTTCCGGCAGACATACCAGTTTGTCATCGGGAGTCCCTGCGGACCGTCCGTTCCGGCCGTATAGCCGTAAAAGACCGCCTGCACCGGAATCTCCGGCTCTCCGTCGCTGTCGATGTCCAGCGTCCGGCAGCCCGCAGGCCGCAGCGTATTCGGGATATGGTCGGCACTGTCGGTATAGACCGTTGCCAGCACGCCGTCCGTATAGGTCATCACCGCGGTCTGGGCATTTGTCGCACCCGATGCGCCGTCCGCATAAATCGCCGGAACGGTGCCTCTGCCGTCCTTCCGCGGCAGCTCGCCGAAGACCAGTCTCGTGATGTCCGTCATCGTTTCGGGGAGCTGCACGGCAGCATCTCTGGCATAGCTGCTCAGCGAGTAGACCGTCGCCTGTGCGGGGTTCGGGAGCTTTGCCGCCGTAACGGTCAGCAGCTCCGTTTTGCCGTCGCCGTCCAGATCGCGCAGGGACATCGCGGAATACGGCACCTTCAGCGGGCGGACGAGCTCTCCGTTCTCACAGAGAAAGACCTCCGCCGTATAACCGCCGCCGTCCACCTGGCTGTAGCTGATGATGAGATTGGTGTGCGGGCTGCCCGCCGATGCCGAGACATCCACGCGCTCGATTTCCGCACCGGCAGCCGGATAATCCTTGCCGGCCTTCCACTCCCCGTTCTGCTGCTTGAGCATACAGAGCCGGAGCGGGTTTTCCGCGTCGGTATTCAGGCTGACATTGTAAAACACGATGGCCTCATCCAGCCCGTCGCCGTCGAGATCGACCACGGTAAAGGCGGAAAGATGCTCGCCGTGCTTGGGATATTTCAGGCTGATGGAATTGCCCGCACTCGCCTGCAGAGCCTGATAGATCTGCTCCTGTTCGGCAGTCAGGCGCGGGGGCGAGAGCAGTGTCTCCACGCTCGCGGAGAAATTGCACGCGGGGAGCTGCACCGTCAGCAGTGCGGCAGCCGCCCAGCGCAGAAATGCCGCTTTCACGGCTTATCCGCGCTCTGCGAGCGGGATGTACTTCGTTGCCTTGGTGATCGAGCGGTAGGCCGGACGGATGATTCTGCCGCCGGTCAGCACCTCCTCGATGCGGTGTGCCGCCCAGCCCGCGATGCGGGAAACGGCGAACATCGGCGTAAAGAGGTCCTCCGGCACGCCGAGCATCCGGTAGACCAGTCCCGAATACAGATCGACATTGGCGCAGATGCTCTTGGCAGCGGCACGCGCAGATTTTTCCGCAACGAGCTGCGGCGTCAGGCGCTCGATCGTGCTGAGCATCCGGAAGTCCTCCTCGAACTCCGTCCCCTTTGCGAGCTGAATCGCCTTCTCCTTGAGCAGAACGGCACGCGGATCGGAGAGCGTATAGACCGCATGGCCCATGCCGTAGACCAGACCGGCGCCGTCGCCGGCTTCTCTGCGCATAATGCGGCGGATGAGGTCTGCCACAGCGCCCTCATTGTCCGGATCGGAGATCTCGCGCTTAAAGAGCTCCAGCTGCTCGATGACCTTATGGTTTGCGCCGCCGTGGCGGAAGCCCTTCAGGGCGCCGATGGCAGCGGAATATGCAGAATAGGGATCCGTGCCGGAGGAGGTCAGCACGCGGCAGGTAAAGGCGGAGTTGTTTCCGCCGCCGTGCTCTGCGTGCAGCATCATGCAGATGTCGAGCAGATGTGCTTCCTCCGGGGAATACTGCCGGTCAAGGCGCAGCAGCGAGAGAATCGTCTGCGCATTGGATTCCTCCGGCCGCAGCGGGTGCATGACAAGGCTCTCGCCGTCAAAGGCCTGCCGCTTGACCTGATAGGCCGCCGACATGATGACGGGCATCCGCGCAATCATCGAGACGGCGACGCGCACCTCATTTTCGAGGGAGCGCTCCTCACAGTACGGATCGTAGGAATACAGCGCCAGCACCGCACGCGCCAGCTTGTTCATGATGTTATTGGAGGGGGCCTTTGCGATCATGTCGATGACAAAGCCCTCCGGCAGCTCCCGGCTGTCCGAGAGCAGCTCCCGGAAGCTCCTGAGCGCCGCCGCGTCCGGCAGATGACCGAACAGCAGCAAAAATGCCGCCTCCTCATATCCGAAGCGGTCCTCTGCCTCGACCGCACGCACAAGGTCCGTGATCTGGTAGCCGCGGTAGATCAGCTCTCCGGGAATCGGCTCCAGCTCGCCCTCGTTCATGATATAGCCGTGGACATTGCAGATTTTTGTGATGCCGGCCACAACGCCGGTACCGTCCGGGCGGCGCAGGCCGCGGTTGACATGGAGCTTTTCAAACAGCGTGGGATCAATCGCGGCATGTTCCCGCATCCCCATGCATAAACTGTAAAGAAGCTCTTTCGACTGTTCGGAATTCATTGTCCGTAATCCGTCCTTTCATTTCCCTCTCGGATTGACTTTCGATGAGATATACATACATAATTATTATACTTCCTTTTTGGCCTGCTGTCAATGGATATTCAGCAAGTTTTCATGTTTCGTCAGTATTTTCACGGGCATCCGGTGCCCGGAGAGGAGATTTTGATGAAAGAACCGTTCCGGTTTTACCTGTTTGCCGCCGCTGCGATGCTCGCGGCGCCTGCTGCTGCCGTCCTGACGGTCCCGCGTCCGGAGCAGAGCGGCCTGATTTCCGGGGTACAGCGCCCGTCTGCCGCAGTCAGCGCCGCAGAAGTCAGACAAACCGTTCCGGCACCGGCGGAAGCCTACCGGGTTCTGCGGACGGGAAGCGGTGAGATCGAAGAAATTCCGGTGCGGGACTACCTGATCGGCGCCGTTGCGGCGGAGATGCCCGCCTCCTACGCCCCCGAAGCACTCAAGGCACAGGCCGTTGTCTCGCACACCTACGCCGAGCGCATCCGGCTTCAGAATCAGCGCTGTCCGGACGCATCGCTGCGCGGCGCGGATTTCTCCGACGACAGCGCGCACTATCAGGCATTTTATTCCGCAGAGCAGATGCGGCTTGCCGGCGGAGCGCATTTCGCGGAAAATTATGATAAAATTGCGGATGCGGTCGATGCCGTCTGCAATCTGCTGCTGTATGCGGACGGGGAACCGATTGTTGCGGCGTTCCATGCGGTATCCGCCGGAAAGACCGAGGCCTCGGAAAATGTCTGGGGCGGTGCATTGCCCTATCTTGTGCCGGTCGGCTCGGAGTGGGACAGCAGTGCGCCGCATTTTGAGGAGGAGACCGTGCTTGCCGCCGGAACGGTCAGAAAGGCACTGACAGGGAAATACCCGCAGATCGTTCTGCCGGAGGAACCCGCGGAATGGTTTCAGATCACGGATGTCAGCGCGTCCGGCACGGTCCGGACGGTGCGCTGCGGCTCCGAAGTCCTGACCGGTCAGGCGCTGCGGGAGCTGCTCTCCCTGCGCTCGGCGTGCTTTGCGGTGACCGCACGCGGAGACCGTCTGGTCTTTACGACAAAGGGCTTCGGACACAATGTCGGCATGAGCCAGTACGGCGCCAACGAGCTGGCGCGGCGCGGCACGGACTGCGCGGGCATTCTGGCGCATTATTATCCGGGTACCGTGCTGGCCGGCATCCCCTGACCGGCAAGGTGATCACTTTTCCTGAAAGTGATCATGTGATCATCTGATCATCTTGAACTGCCCCGAACAGGCAAGGTGATCACTTTCCTGAAAGTGATCACAGTCTGTCGAAAAAGTTATCATCGTCTTTTTAGGGGGACGCCCTCTATCGCAGGGCGTCCCCCTCTTGCCGCAAGGCGGCAATTCACCCCCTTGCGGAGCTCTTTTTAATGCGGAGAGAGTTTCGCCGTCTGCGGACGGC
>JAILIG010000002.1 GCA_024695445.1 Oscillospiraceae bacterium | reverse complement strand
CCGTAGGTGGCTGCTGTGATATAAACACTTCTGGTGGATCCGGATAAAGAGAGCGAGTAGAAATCAATTAGCCCTGTTGAATCGACGTTTTCATCTGTAACTGTTACAGAGGTTGTCGTTTCCTCAGCTGAAACGATTGTTTGTTCGCGGGAGGATTCATATTTCTTATACTTCCGCTAAGCTGACCGGCAAACGCAGCCGTCAATCTGTCACGCATCCGTCTGCGATCTCAATGATCCGCTCGCATTGCTCCGCAATTCCCATGTCATGTGTGACAATGACAATCGTTTTTCCGCGGCTGTGAAGTTCTTTGAACACATCCATGATCTCTTGAGCGGTTTTGCTGTCGAGCGCACCGGTCGGCTCATCTGCCAGAACGACTGAAGGCTCATTGACGATTGCCCGCGCGATCGCCACACGCTGCTTCTGCCCGCCTGAAAGCTGGCTGACCGTCTTTTTCGCCATGGAATCCATCCCGACCGATTTCAGTGCAGCCATCGCAAGTTCCCTGCGGTTCGCCTTCTTCTGCTTCGCAAAATCGAGCGGCAGCAGCACATTTTCAATCGCCGAAAAATCTTCTACCAGCGCAAAATCCTGCATGACCATGCCGATCTTCTCATTTCTGATCTGTGCAAGCTTTTTTTCAGACAGTCCCTTGACCAGCTTGTCATCAATACGGTATTCCCCGCCTTCATAACTGTCGATGCAGGCAAGGATGTGCAACAGTGTCGATTTGCCTGCTCCGGATTTTCCGATGACAGCGACCATTTCACCGTCTGCGATTTCCAGCGATGCTCCGTGCAGCGCCTCGAACTCGTTTGCTTTTCCTTGATTATAAATTTTCTTGATCTGGTTCAGTATGATCATGTTCGGTCTCCTGTCAGTATTTGTTTCGGCGTGTTGTGCCCGATCAGATGCAGCGGCATCAGCATGGAAGCAATCAGATATACAACACTGATTACGCCGATTCCCAGAATGCTTTCCGCAGACCATGCCACATAAAACCGGTCTGCCAACGGAGTAACGCGTATGGTATTCAGGATGACAGCCGCCGCACAGAAGGAAACGACGCAGCAGAGCAGTGCCTGCATCAGACTGAGCCGGACGCACTGTTTCCAACGCAGACCGCAGACATAAAAGACAGCATAGTCCCTGAGCCTGCTTCTGGTTGTGAGGGCGCTGCTGCTCATGCAGCTGACACAGGTCAGGATCAGCAGAACCAGAATCACGGGGAATTGGTCGTACAGCTGCCGAAGAAGATACCGGCGGTTTCCGGGCTGCAGCCGCTGCAGCGATTCTGCTGTATAAGCGCCGCTTTCGAGCAGAATATTCTGATTCTCCTCCAGCTGTTCATCTGTGATATCATCAGCAAAGCTGATCAGAGAACTGCCGGTCATCCCAATGACGATTTCGCTGTCGAGCCGTTTCAGCGTTTCAAGATTTGCAATCAGCAGCGTTCTGCCAGGCGCCAGATGATCACAGGTTTCATAGAAGTATGAATAATTCAGATTCTGAAGGTCTGTCCCTGCACCGCCGGGGAGCTTTGTTTCGCTTTTGAATACGCCCGAAACACGAAACGGATACCGGCGCATACTGCCGTCCTGACAGTAGAATTCGATCTCAATTTCATCGCCGGTCTTCCAGCCAAAGGAGTTCTGCTGCACAACGATCTCCTGCATCTCCGCTTCCGCCGCAGAAGACACCCATTTGCCGGACAGCAGCTTCGGCTGATATGCCGTGACCAGATTATCTGTATAAGCAAGGATTCTGGTATCATGCTCATGCTGTACGGTCCGGCAGGCGAACGGTTCTGCGGTGCCGATGATCCGTTTGGCTCCGCTGAGCTTTGAAAGAACGCCCTGATCGTCGAGGAATTCATTGTTGTCCAGCATCTGCCCAAGGGAGAATATACTGTATATTCCCTTGGAATTCAGCTCGTCTTTCAGTGCGGAATAATATCGGTATCGAAGCGAAAATGCGGAAATCATGATGACAACGGCTGTCATGGCTGCGGCCAGCTGCAAGCAGGTCAGCAGATTCAGCAGAAGCTCTTTTCTGATATTCTTCCGGACAGTCCGGAACATCATCTGTACACACCTCCGTTCAGACTGCTCATAACCGTTTTTGTGATTTTACGCCGGACAACGATTTCGGTAATCAGGAAAACCGTGAGCAGATAGACTGCAAATACCGCAAGATAGGAGAGCGGTGTGTAAACCTCGTTCATGTGTTCATAAATCGCGGAAAGCTGCTTTTTCAGCACAGTCACATACACCAGCAGACCGACCAGATAAACCGGAACGGAAATCAGCAGGCACTCGGTCACATACAGACGGATTGCTTTGGAACGCGTGCATCCGCAGATCCGGAAAATCGCCAGATCACGGCTGCGCTTCCGCACCATGTAAAGATACAGCATCGCAAGATTCGCTGCCGAAACAAGTGAAATCAAGGCTGAGATCAGCATGATGTTCCGGTAAATATACAGAGAATCCTCGTCTGGAAATTCCGGTTCGTCGTAGACGAGAATTCCGGGAATGACGGAATCCGCGGTTTTGACCAGTTCACGGTACTGCGCCCGCGTCACATTTTCATAAAAAACGATCAGCAGCGATGTAAACGGCAGAGCATCCGGCAGCGAGAGGAACGGAACAATCGGATAGGCGCTGTCAATGCGGCATTTTCCGACAACCGTGTATTCATTTCCGAACAGGGTGACTGTTTCCGAATCAAGCGGAAATATATTGTCCGTATCTGAAATTACGGCAGAAAACGCGCCGGTTTCTGCCTCTTCGTCACTGAGAAACCGCCCGGATTTGATTTGATGCGTCCTGGCGTATGATTCTCTTTGCCAGCTAATGTCATATTTTCCGTTTACCATCCGGTACCGCATCTTGAAGGTGCCGCCCATATCAGCACCGGGACCGTCTTCGGGGACTGTTTCTGCACAGATCACTTCCATCTGATCCAGCAGTTCCTGACTGAGCGCTTCGGAATATGCCTGCAGATCCTTTTTCGTCAGTGTCTGTCCGTCCGCAATCCGGGGACGGAGCATCGTGTTGTTGATCTCCGCTTCCGTTGTCTTCGTGTGGTAATTCCGGTAGACGCCGTATGAAAAATTCAGCAGCAGCGCCGAAAAAAACACGCTGACAAACATCATTGCAAAGACAATTCTTTCTTTCCGAATCAGTGCAGACAGGTTTTTGAGCGCATATTTCATGTTGTACCTCTAAAAGCAGTCGCGGCATTGCACAGAAACCAGCAGTGCAATGCCGCAGTATTCTGAATTGATTATATCATATAGGTATCATTCCGTCAAGATGAAAATAGTATTATCCGAACGATTTCGGCCCCCATGTTTCTGCAACACCCGAAATGGCAAGAGCGAAGACAAATTCACGAAAAAAGTTAAATGCGCAGTTATAGGCATCATCCTTTCAGATTGACAGAGATGATTCAGTCAGCGTCTCCCCCCGCGATGATCTGCAGGAGCTTTGCAAAATCGCCGGCATCCAGTGATTCCGGTTATTTGGCTGGCAGGACATCCGCCCATGTGAGATCGTCAAA
>JAILIG010000097.1 GCA_024695445.1 Oscillospiraceae bacterium | reverse complement strand
CGGCGGAAAGGTCTGCTATCTGGTGCAGCTCAGACTGACACCGGAGCCGGCGGAGTAACAACAGCGGCCTGAATCTGTCCGGAAAGCGGAAAGGAGACTGAGAGACAGCGAATGGACTGGAATGACCTGATTGCGCAGCAGGAGCCGGAAAAGCCGAAATACACCGCGAAGGAAAAGCGCGGGTGCATCGTGCTGGCCGTCATTCTGCTGATTGTACTGCTGATCGCGTATAAGATCCTGCACACGCCGTGGATGGCGGCAACGGCGTTCGGCGCCGTGTTTTTCCTGATCGGTCTGCGCATTGCACGGCAGACAAAGGCTGATGTGAAGCCGCAGTGGCGTCTGCCGGCTGCACTGCTGATCATCGGCGCGGTGATGCTGCTCACCGGTCTGACGGCGCTGCTTTCAGACGGCTTCGGACTGCGCATTCTGCCGGAGAGCGAGCAGTTTCGTCACCGCTTCAAGTCCGTGGCGTTTATTCTGACCGGCACCGGAATTCTGGCTTATATGGCAGCGGGGCTGATTCATAAAAAGCGCTGGTGCAGGGAGCGCGTCGAGGCGCTCTGCACCGACCTGATCCGGAAACGGTCGCGGCACACCGTCTATGTGCCGGTCTATGAGTATTTCAGCGGCGGGACGACGCATCAGATCCGGGACAGCATCGCAATGAATTACGCGAATCCGAAGATCGGAGACACCCGCGTCATTTACATCGACCCGCAGTATCACGACGAGATGCTCGATCCGAAGCGGTACTTCTTTTTCCTGCTGCTGCCGGGCGTGATGGCGCTGTTTCTCATCGGCATCGGCGTATGGCTCTGGACCGTGTAAAGCCCGCACAGCGGACGGTGCTGCGGGCTGTCTGCCGGAACCGGCAGCGCATCCCCTTGAACGATATTTGAACTGGAGGAACGAAAATCATGAGCAAGGTCTTAATCATCGGCTGCGGCGGCGTGGCATCCGTCGCAATCCAGAAATGCTGTCAGAACGACGCAGTATTCACGGAAATCTGCATCGCAAGCCGCACCGTGTCAAAATGTGACGCGCTGAAGGCGAAGATCGAGGCAGAGGGCCGATCGAAAACCGTCATCACGACGGCGGCGCTCGACGCGGACAGCAAGGACGCTGTCCTCGCACGCATCAAGGACTACAAGCCAGACGCCGTGCTGAACCTCGCACTGCCGTATCAGGATCTGACAATCATGCAGGCCTGTCTTGAAGGCGGCGTCCACTATATCGACACGGCAAACTATGAGCCGGAGGACACCGACGATCCCGCATGGCGTGCAATCTACGAAAAGCGCTGCAAGGAGCTCGGCTTCACCGCGTATTTTGACTATTCGTGGCAGTGGGCATATGACGAGCGGTTCAAGGCGGCCGGTCTGACCGCGCTCTGCGGCTCCGGCTTCGATCCCGGCGTCACCTCGGTCTTTACCGCCTATGCCCTGAAGCATTATTTCGACGAAATCCACTATATCGACATTCTGGACTGCAACGGCGGCGACCACGGCTACCCGTTCGCCACGAACTTCAACCCGGAAATCAATCTCCGCGAGGTCTCCGCAAACGGCTCCTACTGGGAGAACGGCCGCTGGGTTGAGACAAAGCCGATGGAGATCAAGCGCGAATACGATTTCCCGCAGGTCGGCAAAAAGGATATGTACCTGCTGCACCACGAGGAGATCGAGTCCCTCGCAAAGAACATCCCGAATGTCAAGCGCATCCGCTTCTTCATGACCTTCGGCCAGAGCTATCTGACGCATATGAAGTGTCTCGAAAATGTCGGAATGCTCTCGACCACGCCGATTGACTTCAACGGCACGGAGATTGTCCCGATTCAGTTCCTGAAGGCACTGCTGCCCGATCCGGCATCGCTCGGCCCGCGCACCGTCGGCAAGACGAACATCGGCTGCATCTTCACCGGCGTGAAGGACGGCAAGGAGAAGACGATCTACATTTACAATGTCTGCGATCATCAGGAATGCTACCGTGAGCTCGGCTCCCAGGCGATCTCCTACACGACCGGCGTGCCGGCGATGATCGGTGCAGCGCTGGTCGCGGACGGCACATGGCGCAAGGCCGGTGCCAGAACGATCGAGGAATTCGATCCCGATCCGTTCATGGATATGCTGAACAAATGGGGTCTGCCGTGGGTGGTCGATGAGCACCCGCAGACGGTGGAATGATGCGGCGGGAAGCCCTGCCGACTCCCTGCTATATTCTTGACGAGGCAAAGCTCCGGAGCAATCTGGAGCTTTTGCACAGGGTTGAGCAGGAGAGCGGCGCGAAAATTCTGCTTGCGCAAAAGGCATTTTCCTGCTTTGCGGTGTATCCGCTGATTGCAGAATATCTCAGCGGCACGACCGCCAGCGGGCTTTACGAGGCACGGCTCGGCGCAGAGGAATTCCGGAAGGAGAACCATGTGTTCTCCCCGGCCTATGACGAGGCCGAATTTGCCGAGCTCTGCCGGATCTGTGACCACATCAGCTTCAATTCCTTCCGCCAGCTGGAAAAATACCGCCCCGTCTGGGAAAAGGCCGGCGTCAGCGTCGGCATCCGCGTCAACCCGGAATGCTCCACGCAGGGCGACCACGCGATCTATGATCCCTGTGCGTCCGGCTCGCGCCTCGGCGTCACAAGGGAAAACTTCCGCCCCGATCTGCTCGGCGGCGTGGAGGGGCTGCACTTCCACACGCTCTGCGAACAGAATGCCGACGACCTCATCACGACCTTTGCGGCCTTTGAGGAGAAATTCGGCGCATTTGCAGGCGGGATGAAGTGGCTCAATCTCGGCGGCGGACATCACATCACGCGGGCGGACTACGATGTGCCGGCGCTGATTTCGCTGATTCGCCGCATTCGGGAGCAGTACGGCGTGACCGTGTATCTCGAACCGGGCGAGGCGATCGCGCTGAACGCCGGCTGGCTCGACACGACCGTCATGGACAGCGTCGAAAACGGCATCAAAGTGCTGATTCTCGATGCGTCCGCCGCCTGCCATATGCCCGATGTGCTGGAAATGCCCTACCGTCCGCCGCTCAAGGATTCCGGCGAACAGGGCGAAAAGCCGTATGAATACCGGCTGTCCTCGCGCACCTGTCTGGCGGGCGACATCATCGGCGATTACAGCTTTGACCGGGAAATCAGAATCGGCGACCGGCTGACCTTCTGCGATATGGCCATTTACTCGATGGTCAAGAACAACACCTTCAACGGAATGCCGCTCCCCGCGATTGCGATTCAGCATGAGAACGGGGACTGCGAAATCATCCGGCAGTTCGGCTATGCCGATTTCAAAGGGCGGCTGTCATGACAACGGAGCAGCCGAAGCAAAGACAGTACTCCGGCAGCAGCAGTGCTGCGGAGCGCATCCCGGAATCAATCTGACATCAATTTCAAGGAGAACCCTGCTGTATGCTGAGAAATCTGTTTGACCAAAGCGAATCCCCTGCGGCGCTCATCGTGCAGGCGCCCGATTCGGAGCTTCTGGAATCCATCCGCACCTTCAACCAAAAAGCGGACCGTGCCGAAAAGAACATCAAGCGGGCCGCGCTGGCCTTTTCCGCGCTGACGGCGGTGCTGTGGATCGGCGGCGACCTCGCCGGAATCAGCTCCGATCTGGTTCTGACCTTCGGTCTGCTGGCGATTTTCGGCTGGCTGCTGATTCTGGCAGCCGGCGCGATCTGGCTGAACAGACCGTCCAGAAAAAAATACGCTGCACGGCTTTCTGAAAGTGCCCTTGCCCAAATGCATATTCCCGACGGTGCCGTTGAAATCGAGATGCTGTTTCCGAAGAACCCGGCAGACTTCGGCCGCAGAAGCGATCTTCGCTGGGAGAACCGGTTTCATCTGTTCTTCGCCGATGCCGAAGCACTGTATATCGCAGATGTCACCGGCACGGCAAAGATTCCCTACGCGCTCACGGAGCCGTGGACGCAGGCGGACAGCAGGGCCGAGGTCCGCAGCTGGATCCAGAGCAGCCGGGCGTCTGCCTATGCCAAGGCCGGCGTGCAGAAGAAAAGCCGCCTGCTCTCCCTGATCCCCGTGATCGGAATGTTCCTGCCGGATCATTACCTGATCCCGTACTGCTATTCCGTCGTGCATACCGCAGCCGACGATTATCTGCTCTGCATTCCCGTCTATGAAACGGAAAAGCTCCCGAACCCCGGTTTCCAGCAGGAACCGTTTTCCTGATTGTCCATCACCACACACAGAAAGGCGGTGACGGCCTTGACCACACCGAAAAAAGACGGCTTTTCGATGCCGGCGGAGTTTGCGCCGCATCACGGAACCGTGATGATCTTCCCCTCGCGCCCCGGCTCCTGGGGTACCGATCCGACCGCTGCACAGCGCGCATTCACAGAAATTGCCGCAAGGCTTTCGCAGTGCGAGCAGGTGTATATGCTGGTCGATGACCGCACGGAGGAGGCGGCCGGGGCCATGCTGCCGGAATCCGTCCGGCTCCTGCACATCGGAACCGATGACGCATGGGCGCGGGACACCGCCCCGACCTTCGTCCGGAATCAGAGCGGCGACATCCGCGGTATTTCCTGGCAGTTCAACGCATGGGGCGGCGAATTTGACGGGCTGTACCCCGACTATCAGAACGACGACGCCGTTGCGGAGGCAGTCTGCGGGGCGCTGAAGGTTCCGTGCTATGACGCGAGACCGTTTGTGCTGGAGGGCGGCGCGATCCACACGGACGGCGAAGGCACCGTGCTGGTCACGGAGGCCTGCCTGCTCTCAAATGGGCGCAATCCCGCGATGACCAAAGAGGAGATTTCCGCGTATTTATGTGAATATCTCGGCGCGGAAAAGGTCGTCTGGATTCCATACGGCATCTACAACGACGAGACCAACGAGCACATCGACAACATCGCGGCGTTCATCGGCCCCGCCGAGATCGTCCTTGGCTGGTGCGACAACAAGCAGGATCCGCAGTACGCCATGTGCCGCGCCGACTACGAAGTCCTCTCCAAAGAAACCGACGCAAAGGGGCGGCATTTCCGCATCGTGAAGCTGCCCGTGCCGTCGTCGCCCGTCTGCGTGACCGCAGAGGAGTGCGGAGACTATGAATTTTCGGAGGGCGAGGACACCCGCGAGCCGGGTGAGCGTCTGGCCGCATCCTATGTCAACTTCTACTTCGGAAACGACTGCGTACTGGTGCCGCAGTTCGGCGGGAAATACGCCGAAGATGACGCCCGCGCACTCCGCATCCTGCGCCGTGAAATCCGCGGGCGGGAGGTCGTTCCCGTGTCTGCGCGGTGCATCCTGCTGGGCGGCGGAAACATCCACTGCATCACACAGCAGGTGCCGGCGGGCCGCATTTCCGCGGAAATCCGCCCGATGAAGCCGTCAGAATTCCCGTGTCTGCGCGAATTTCTGTATGATGCGATCTTCATTCCGGAGGGCGCGGCGCCGCCCGATGCAGCAATCCTCGACGCGCCCGATTTACAGGTTTATCTGCGGAATTTCGGTTCAGAGGCGCAGGACCGCGCACTGGCGGGCATTTGCCGCGGCAGGATCGTCGGTGCCGTCTGGACGCGCATCATGAACGATTACGGGCATCTGGACAGTGAAACGCCGTCGCTGGCCGTCGCGGTCGCCGCGGGCTGGCGCGGGTACGGCATCGGCACGGCTCTGATGCAGGGAATGCTGCATCTGCTGCGCTCAGAGGGCGTCAGGCGGCTGTCCCTCTCGGTACAGAAGAAAAACCGTGCCGCAGGACTGTACCGGCGGCTCGGCTTTGAAACCGTCGGCGAGACGGAGGAGGAATATCAGATGCTGTACCGGTTTCCCGGTGCTGAATAACCAAACGCCGAGGAAAGGGAGGACATCATGGCGAATTTTGAAATGAACGGCACCGTACTAAAGCGCGGCAGACTGGAACCGGGCGAAACGGACATCGTGCTGCCGATTGATGTGTCAAAAATCGCAAAATGCGCATTCCGGAAGCAGAAAACGCTCTCGACCGTCACGATGAATGTACTCGTGACCGAGATCGGCGATCAGGCCTTTGAAAACTGTGAAGCCCTGTGCGGCGTCGGAATCCCCCGCCCTGCCCCCGGACAGACCGGTCTGCTCCGCATCGGTCATCAGGCATTTGCCGGCTGCCCGAAGCTCGAAACCTGCTATCTGCCGGACGGCGTACAGGAGCTTGGCCGCTGGGCGTTTTCCAACTGCGTCTCCCTTGCCGATCTGTCCCTGCCGGACAGCATCACGGTGATGTATGACCATGTCTTCAACGACTGCGAAGCGCTCGTGAAAATGGAATTTCCGAAGAAAATGACCGCTGTGCCCGCAGGAACCTTCGCCTTCTGCTGCGCGCTCCGGGAGGTGCTGCTGCCCGAAGGCATCACCGAAATCCACGCAGAAGCCTTCAAAAACTGCACGGCGCTGCATGAAATCACCCTGCCCGAATCGCTGACGCTCATCAGTGCCGACGCCTTCTCCGGCAGCGGTCTGCGCAAAATCCGCATTCCGGCGAATGTGCAGACGCTCGCGCACGCCTTCCGGAACTGTCCGGAGCTGACCGAAATCGAATTTGCCGCATTCCCGCAGAAGGGCACAAAGCTCAGGGAGCATCTTGAAAACATCCTCTGGGAGACGCCGGAGCTCGCGGACGCCATCCTGCACGCAAACAAGGTACCGGCGGATTTCACCGCGTATCTGGACTGGCAGCGGCAGGAGCAGCAGAAAAAAGATCCGGGCTTTTCTGAGGATGACGACCGCCCGTGGTATGATGCGATCATTGATATGCTGCCGCACGACGACTACATTCTCCTCATGGACACCAATCATCGCGTCAGCATGGATCTTTTTCATGTCATCGGCAGCGAGTACACACGGAATTCGACCGACCTCTTCGGCGCCCGCTTCGGCAAAACACCGCCTTACAAGCGCTGGGAGCAGCATTTCCGCTGGATGATGGATCACGATCAGGCATTCCGCGCATACCGCTACGAAAACGGAAAGCTGACCGAAGTGCGGGAGCTGTCCGCACAGTTTTACGACGCACAGATCTACGAGGGCTGCCTGAACGCCTTTATCCTGCGGCATGAATTCGGGCTGGAGCCGAAGAATGCGGAGGAGAAAGCGAACTTCGCAGCGCAGCTCGCCAAGGCAGAAGCATTCATGCAGACGCTTGTCTATGCCTGCTACGCCGACGATACGGCCGCGATTATCGAGCGCGCAAAAACCGCACCCAAGGCCGAGCTCGACCGCAAATTTGAGTATTTCGGCACGCCGCTTTCCTTCTGTGCGGCGCACGATAATCTCGAAGGCTTTCAGGCCGTCGCAGAGGCCGGCGCCAGCCTCACAAAATCCATTGTCTCCGGAACGGTGTCCCCGCTCAGGGAGGCGGTCCGGCATTCGCCCCGCATTCTCCGGTATGTGCTGGAGCGGTTTCCGACGGTCTTTGAGCAGCAGTTTCACAACTGGGAGGGCGGCATTTTCTGGTGCGACGACCGGGAGCTGATCGACCTGATGTTCAGCCGGTACGGCGCCGCCGGCATGGAGACATTGTATTACAGCCTGCTGCTCGAATCATCCGTCGATCTCAAACGCCTCCGCTATCTGATTGAACACCGTGTAGACTGCATTCACTACAAGGACGATTATTACAAATATACGCCGCTTGGATTTGCGGAATTCAAGTATGAGCAGTATCCGAACGAAGACCATAAAACCGCGCTCGAACTGATCCGGCAGGAGGCAGAACGGCAGCAGCGGGAAGCGAACGCCTGAACGGCAGAAATGAGGCAGATATGAGCAGAAATGTCACGGTGGCTGCGGTGCAGATGGCCTGCAGCCCGAACCCCGCAGAAAGCCTTGCAAAGGCCGAGCGGCTGATCCGGCAGGCAGCCGGAAACGGCGCACAGATCATTTTGCTGCCGGAGCTCTTTGAACGGCAGTATTTCTGTCAGGAGCGCCGCTATGAGTATTACGCATTTGCGTCCAAAACCGAGGAGAACCCCGCCGTTCTGCGCTGCATGGAGCTGGCGGCGGAGCTGGGCGTCGTGCTGCCGGTCAGCTTTTACGAGCGCGACGGCAACCGGCTGTTCAATTCTGCGGCGATCATCGACGCAGACGGCAGCCTGCTCGGCGTATACCGCAAGACGCACATTCCGGACGACCATTACTATCAGGAGAAATTCTATTTTTCGCCCGGCAATACGGGCTTTCTGACATGGCAGACGCGCTATGCCCGCATCGGCGTCGGCATCTGCTGGGACCAGTGGTTCCCGGAAACGGCGCGCTCGCTGGCTCTAAACGGTGCAGAGCTGCTGTTCTTCCCGACGGCGATCGGCTCCGAGCCGATTCTGAACACGGATTCTTCGCAGCACTGGCGCACCTGTATGCAGGGGCACGCGGCGGCAAACATTATGCCGGTCATCGCGGCCAACCGCATCGGCACGGAGACCGTCACCCCATGCCCGGAGAACGGCGGGCAGTCCTCGGCGCTGTGCTTTTACGGTTCGTCCTTCCTGACGACCGAGACGGGCGCGATTGCCGCCTCTGCCGGCCGGGATGAGGAAACGGTGCTGACTGTCCGCTATGATCTGGACGACATTGCGCAGCAGCGGCTGGACTGGGGCATTTACCGTGACCGCCGCCCGCACTGCTACGGCGCAATCACGGCAGACGGGGGAGTCCCGCGTGCATTGATCTGAAACCCGCCGGGAGCCCAAACTAAAGTTTTTGGTCGAGCTTTTTGCGCGGAGCCCGCGGCGG
>JAILIG010000157.1 GCA_024695445.1 Oscillospiraceae bacterium | reverse complement strand
GTCAAGCGCGGACACCGTCTGGTCGCGGACGATGCCGTCGAAATCCGCAAGGTCTCCAACACGAATCTGGTCGGCACCTCGCCGGAGAATATCCGGCATTTCCTGGAACTGCGCGGCATCGGCATCATCAATGTCCGGCGGCTGTTCGGCATGGGCGCCGTCAAGCTGCAGCAGGAGATCGACATGATCATTGAACTGGAGCCGTGGGATTCCAGCAAGATCTACGACCGCATGGGCGTGGACGAACAGTATGCAAACATTCTCGGCGTCAAGGTGCCGTCGATGACGATTCCGGTCAAGCCCGGCAGAAACACCGCGGTCATCATGGAGGTTGCCGCCATGAATTCCCGTCAGAAAAAGATGGGCTACAACGCGACGCAGGAGCTGCTGCATCAGCTCGGCCTTGAGGACATGAAGGGCACCGAGACCGTCAAGGATTTTGATTCGTTCTGAGGAGATATATGCAGATCAAGGCAGATTTACACACACATACAGTCGCTTCGACGCACGCTTATTCGACCGTTGCGGAGCTGGCTGCGGCCGCAGCGGAAACGGGCGTTGAACTGCTCGGCATCACCGACCACGGCATCGGCTCGCCGGATGCACCGCACCGCTGGCATTTTCACAATTACAAGGTGCTGCCGCGGCGCATCGGCAGTGTCTGGCTGCTGAAGGGCGTCGAAGCAAATATCATGGACGAGGACGGCGTGCTGGACATGAACGAAAAGGAGCTGTCCTTCTGCGAATGGGTAATCGCGTCGTATCACACGGCCTGCGTGACCTTTGACCGCACACCGGAGCTGGTGCTGCGGGGCTACCGCGGCGTCTGCGAAAACCCGCTGGTCGATGTCATCGGACACCCGACGACGGCGATGTTCCCGTTTGACTACGAGGCGGGCGTGAAACTGTTCAAGGCGTCCGGCAAGCTGGTCGAGATGAACGAAAGCTCTTTGCAGTGGAAACCGGGCGCGCTGGAAAATGCCCGCGTGTTTTACCGCCTGTGCCGGGACTATGCCGTGCCGCTGGTCGTGAACACCGATTCGCATTACGCAGGGCAGGTCGGCAAAACGCCGATTGCGGAGCAGCTGCTCGAAGAGCTTTGCTATCCGCAGGAGCTCATCGTCAATCTCGATGCGGAGCGCGTGATGAAGCTGGCGCACGAAAAGCGCGGCATTGTCTTTGCCTGACGCGGCCTCCGCAGCTTCAATCTGACAAAAGGGGGATTCCTGATGCTGAATCTCGATGCGCTGGCAGCACAGTGCCGGCAGTACAACGCGGACTTTGCGGCGGATGAGCCGCTTTCTGCACATACGACCTTTCGCGTCGGCGGAAACTGCCGGGCGTTTCTCACGGTGAAGGATTCCGGGAGTGCCGAGCGCATTCTGCAGTATCTGCGGCAAAATGCCGTGCCGTTCCGGCTGATCGGGCGCGGGAGCAATCTGCTGGTGCCGGATACCGGCTATCCCGGCGTCGTGCTGGTGCTGGGCGGACAGCTCGCAGAGGTGTCCGAGCCGTCGGAGGCGGACAGTGAAGTCATCGTCTGCGGGGCGGGTGCCTCGCTGAAAAACCTCTGTCTGGCGGCGCTCAGCCGCGGCCTGACGGGGCTGGAATTTGCATACGGCATCCCCGGCACGGTCGGCGGCGCGGTCTATATGAACGCGGGCGCGTATGACGGGGAAATGTCGCAGGTGCTGGAGTCCGTGACCGTGCTGAACGGGGACGGCAGCCGGGAAACTCTGCCGGCGGAGGCACTTTCGCTCTCATACCGGCACAGCATTTTCATGGAGCGGAAGGATGCGCTCATCCTCGAAGCGGCGGTCCGGCTGAAAAAGGGCGATCCGGCGGCAATCCGTGCGAGAATGCAGGAGCTTCTTGCGAGACGGCAGGAAAAGCAGCCGCTCGAATATCCGAGCGCGGGCAGCACCTTCAAGCGCCCTGCAGGCAGCTATGCCTCGCTGCTGATTGACCAGTGCGGGCTGAAGGGCTACCGCGTCGGCGGCGCACAGGTCAGCGAGAAGCACGCGGGCTTTGTCGTCAACCGCGGCGGCGCGACCTATGCCGATATCATGGCGGTCTGCCGTCATGTGCAGGAGACCGTCAGGTCACAGACCGGCTATGAGCTGGAGCTGGAGCCGGAAATTCTCTGAGAGGTGCGGATATGAAAGTCGAACGAACCAAAAAGGCATCGTTCACAGTCATCGGCAGAGAGGGCTCCACGGCCGAGGGTGCCGGCTTTGTGCAGAGGCTGTGGCAGGAGGCAAATGCGCATTTTGAGGAGATCGCCGGTCTGGTCAGGCGGGATGCCGCCGGAAATCCGGCCGGCTTCTGGGGCGCGATGTCCGATCTTACCCGGTCCTTTCTCCCGTGGGAGAATTTCGAGACCGGACTGTATCTTGCGGGCGCGGAGTGCAGAGATGACGCAGAGCCGCCCGAAGGCTGGGTGAAATGGGTCATTCCGGCGTATGAATATCTGTATACGGAGCAGGAAAGCGACCGGACCTTTCCGGAGATGCTGCAATACCTGAAGGCACATCAGCTCTCTCTGGCCGGCGCGGTTCACGATTTCACAGATCCCTGTACGGGAAAGAACTATCTGTATTTCCCGATCCGGAAGCTGTAAGCCGGCAAAAAAGGAGAACCATATGAAACGGGAACTCGGAATCGCACGCTGCGGGCTGGCCTGCTGCCTGTGCAGCGAAAATGTCAAATGCAGGGGCTGCGGGCAGGACGGCTTTCTGGAGCTCGACTGGTGCGAGGATGCCCAGTGGTGCGAGAACCGGAAATGCTGCATTGAAAAGGGCATTTCCGCGTGCCGGGAATGTCCGCAGACGGACTGCCGGAAGGGGCTCTTTGCCGATAAGATCAAGGCGCGGGCCTTTACGGAATACGCCCGCAGATACGGCATTGACGCGCTGCTTGACCGGCTGGAGGCAAATGAGAAGGCCGGCATCGTGTACCACAGGGAAGGCATCATCGGGGATTACGACGAATTTGATGACATGGAGGCGCTGCTCCGGTTTATCGGAACCGGAAAACGGTCAGTCTGAAAAATACGGCGGGAGCTGCCCGCCCGGACGGATGTAAACGGATATGATGGAATTGATTGTCGTCACCGGCATGGCGGGCGCGGGAAAAACCTGCGCGATGGACGCGCTGGAGGACATCGGATATTATGTAGTCGAAAATCTCCCGCTGTTTGAGCTGCGGGAATTTGTGCTGCGCTGCTGCGAACGGGACGGACGCTTTGCAAGAGTGGCCGCGGTGGTGGACATCCGCTCCTGCGACCGGCACTCGGAGCTTGCAGAGGCGTACCGCACCATGAAAAAAGAACTGCACGACGAGGTGCGCTGCCGCCTGCTGTGCATGGAGGCTTCGGAGGCGGTATTGCTGAAGCGGTTCCGCACGATGCGGCGCATTCACCCGCTGGCCAAGCGCTTTGAGGGCGACCTGACGGCGGCCATCCGCTACGAGCAGTCGCATTTGCAGCCGCTCAGGGCATCGGCGGACTTCATGCTGGATTCCTCCAACACCTCCGTTTCGGAGCTGAAGGATCAGATCAAAAACCTGTTCATGCCGCACATCACCGACGCGATGACGATTCAGGTGATGAGCTT
>JAILIG010000125.1 GCA_024695445.1 Oscillospiraceae bacterium | reverse complement strand
GAGACGAGATGCACCTTCGGGCGGATGCCGAGCATCGTGGTGATGGCGGCTGCCAGCTCGCGCTCGGTGTCCTGCAGGTCCTTCATCTTGTCGGAGAACTGCTCTGCGGTCATTTCGACGCTGATATCCAGTGTATCGGTGTTGTTGACGCGGTCCACCTCGATCAGGTAGTTCGGTGAGTAGCCCTGTTCGATCAGCACGGTCTCGATCTGCGACGGGAAGACATTGACGCCGCGAATGATCATCATGTCATCGCTTCTGCCCATCGGCTTTGCCATTTTGACGAGCGTTCTGCCGCAGGCGCACTTTCCGCGTGTCAGCACGCAGAGGTCGCGGGTGCGGTAGCGGAGCAGCGGGAAGGCCTCCTTCGTGATCGAGGTGAACACCAGCTCGCCGACGGAGCCGTCCGGCAGCACCTCACCGGTCTCCGGATCAATGATCTCGGCGATGAAGTGGTCTTCATTGATGTGCATTCCCTTCTGCTCGCAGCACTCAAAGGCGACGCCCGGACCGGAAATCTCAGTCAGGCCGTAGATATCGTATGCCTTGATGCCGAGGGACTGTTCGATGGAGCGGCGCATTTCCTCTGTCCACGGCTCTGCGCCGAAGATACCCGCCTTTAACTGAATGTCATCGGGGGAGAGCCCCATGTCGTGCAGCGTTTCGCCGATGTATGCGGCGTAGGACGGCGTGCAGCAGAGAATCGTCGCACCGAGGTCCTGCATGAACTGAATCTGCCGCTCGGTATTGCCGGAGGACATCGGCAGCGTCAGGCAGCCGACCTTGTGAGAGCCGCCGTGCAGTCCGGCGCCGCCAGTGAACAGGCCGTAGCCGTAGGCAACCTGACAGACATCGTCCTCATTGCCGCCTGCCGCGGTGATGGCTCTGGCGACGCAGTCCTCCCAGAGGTCCACATCATGCTGTGTATAAAAGGCGACGACGCGCTTGCCGGTCGTGCCGGATGTGGACTGGATGCGCACGCAGTCGGTCAGCGGCACGGCGAGCAGCCCGTAGGGGTATGCCTCGCGCAGATCGGCCTTCGAGAGAAACGGCAGCTTTTTCAGATCGTCCACAGACTGAATATCGTCGGGCGTCACACCCTTGTTGTCCATCATGTTTCTGTAATAGGGAACATTGTCATAGACATGGCGCACCTGCTTTTTGAGCCGCTCATTCTGCAGGGCTCTCATGTCTGCGGGGGACATGGTTTCAATGTCCTCGCGCCAGAACTTTGCCATTGGGATCATCCCTTTCATATAGTTTTACAGTCATCGGCTGTTATGTCCGTTATGCCTCGCGCCCCAGCGCAAATGCCTTGCGGTTCATTTCGATGAATTTTTCCGGCACGCAGGCATTGAGTGCATCCTGCCAGACGGATTCGTCAAAGTCCATCTTCTTCGAGACGACGCCCATCAGCACGACATTGGAAGCCTTTGCACTGCCGACGGATTCCGCGAGGGCCAGTGCATCGACGGCGGTGACATCAATCCCCATGCCCTTGAGCTTTTCGACGATGCCTTCCGGGTAAGAGGCCGCGCCGGTGATGACGGGCATCGGATCAAGCGTCTGCGTCGAGGTGACGATTTTGCCGCCCTTTTTGAGATAGCCTGCCCAGCGGGCCGCTTCGAGCAGCTCAAACGAGATGATGACATCCGCCTCGCCCTTTTCGACGGTCGGGGAGCAGACGGTATCGCCGTATTTGACATAAGTGACGACCGAACCGCCGCGCTGGCTCATGCCGTGGACCTCACTGACCTTGACGGCAAAGCCCTGCGAAAGCAGCACATTGCCGAGGATGCGGCTGGCAAGCAGAGAGCCCTGTCCGCCGACGCCGACGATCATTACAGATTTCGTTTCCATATTTTTTCTCCTCATCAGACGATTATTTACAGATACGGAACAGTTCAGGTTTTCCGCATGAAAAGGCCGTTTCCTTATTTGACGATCGCGCCGAACTTGCAGATTTCGCCGCAGATGCCGCAGCCGACGCACTGGGTGTGGTCGATGCAGGCCTTGCCGTTCTTCATGGAAATGGCCGGGCAGCCGAGCTTTAAGCACATCTTGCAGCTTCTGCACTTGTCGGAATCGACCTTGAGCGGCGGGTTGTGCTTGACATATTTCAGCAGAGCGCAGGGGCGGCGGGAGATGATGACAGAGGGCTCATCGACTGCGAGCTCCTCGGTGATTGCCTGCTCCATTTCCGCCAGATGATACGGATCGGCGACGCGGACACGCTTGATGCCGATTGCGTGACAGAGCGCGACGAGATCGACGGCTGCTGCCGGATCGCCCTTGAGGTTCTTGCCGGTGGTCGGATTCTGCTGGTGGCCGGTCATGCCGGTGATCGAGTTGTCGAGGATGATGACAGTGGAATTGGACTGGTTGTAGGCCACGTTCGCAAGACCGGTCATGCCGGAGTGCATGAAGGTGGAATCGCCGATGACAGCGACTGTCTTTCCTTCGCTCTCCCTGCCGAGCATCTTGTTGAAGCCGTGAACAGCACCGATGGAGGCGCCCATGCACAGCGTCATTTCAATTGCGCCGAGCGGAGCGACAGCACCGAGCGTATAGCATCCGATGTCACCAAGGACTGTGCACTTGTTGTTCTTCAGTGTATAGAACATTCCTCTGTGCGGGCATCCGGCACACATCACAGGCGGACGTGCAGGGATCACATCATCAAGAGCGATTCCGGAAGGTGCTTTCTTTCCGAGCGCTTCTGCCACGAGGTTCTGGGAGAATTCATAGATCATCGGAAGCTTGTCTTTGCCGGAAACTTCCAGACCAAGCTGCTTCACATGGTTCTCAATGATCGGGTCAAGCTCTTCCACAACGACCAGCTTGTCTACCTTTGCCGCGAAATCACGGATCAGTTTTTCCGGCAGGGGGTTCGTCATGCCGAGCTTCAGGACACTGACAGTGTCGCCGAAGACTTCCTTGACATACTGATAGGAAGTTGAAGCTGTGATGATGCCCATCTCTGTGCCGCCCATTTCCACGCGGTTGAGCGGGGAAGTCTCGGCATATTCGACCAGTTTTCTTGTCCGTTCTTCAACGATCGGATGACGCTTCAGGGCATTGACCGGCATCATGACATACTTGACGATGTTCTTTTCATATGTTTTGACAGGAACGTTTCTTTCACCGGGTGTAACGACAGACTGTGAATGCGCGACGCGCGTGCACATCTTCAGCAGCACCGGCGTATCAAACTGTTCGGAGATCTCATAAGCCAGCTTTGTGTATTCCAGCGCTTCCGCGGAATCCGACGGTTCGATCATCGGGACTTTCGCGGCAATCGCGTGGTGACGGCTGTCCTGTTCATTCTGCGAAGAATGCATTCCGGCGTCGTCTGCCACACCGATGACCATGCCGGCATTGACACCGGTATAGGACATTGTAAACAGCGGGTCTGCCGCAACGTTCAGGCCGACATGTTTCTGTCCGCAGAAGGATCTTCTTCCGGCAAGGCTTGCGCCGAAGGCAGATTCCATCGCGACCTTCTCATTCGGTGCCCATTCGCAGTAAATCTCATCATATTTCGCTGCTTCTTCCGTGATCTCGGTACTGGGCGTGCCGGGATAACTGGAAATAAAACAGACGCCTGCTTCATACAGTCCTCTTGCGACTGCCTTGTTTCCGAGCATCAGCTGTCTGTCAGCTTTTTCTGTGTTTTCCATCACGAAACCTCCATAGATTCAAGCAATTATAAGGATACAATAAATCATAATCATTAAGGAAGTAAAAAAGTGCCTGATTCAGCATAAAAATGAAAAAATATTCAATATTTATGAAAATGTTTACATTTTTTTGCCGTCTGGAAATGTGTATGTCCATTATCAAGAGAAAATATTGATTAATTTGAAGATTTCATCAGATTCTCTACAGGTGTGCATATGCTTGTGCTAAACGGAGTCAGAAACAAAACAGTAGTATTATTCGATTAATTTTATCATCATCGCGATCACATAGTGACAGTTTATTCTCCGCGCAGCCTCAAAGTCGGAATTTTTGAAGTCGGTTTTGCTGAAGTCGGATTGACTGAAGTACATAATACAGTTATATTTTATTTAGAGGTGCGCCAGTTCGGCGTCAGTAATATAACAGGGTGAAACTCCCTGCCCGGCAAAGCCGCAGCGGGCAGCCGGTACTCAGTCTTGGAGCCAAAGCCGTGAGGCGAGGTTTAAGCGTAGACAGAGGAGCACACGGACC
>JAILIG010000091.1 GCA_024695445.1 Oscillospiraceae bacterium | reverse complement strand
CAAACGCTTCGGCGGTCTTGCCTTTTCCACCGGATTCCCGCGGCCGTGCTGCATTCAGCATTCCGCGTCGGGTCGGCACCCTGATCCGGCAGGACTCATCAAGCCCGCGCCTCTGTCCGTGCCTCTATCATATCACATGATGCACGATTTGTCAAGCACTTTTCCGATATTTTTCATGTACTTGTCAGAAATACACCTGTTCGTACTATGTGAACAGCTTGATTATACTACGAACTGCGCCGTTTGTCAAGCTTTTTTGCGGCAAATCACCGTTTTTGTAGAAAACACACTTGTTTTTGAACGGGAGACAGCTGCTTTTTGTCACTCCGCTTGACTTTTTCTCTGAAATATGATATGATGACGGTATCATCGGCGTGCAGAAGGGCACGCTATGAAAAAGGAGGCGGCAGAATGAAAATCCGTTTCAACGAGGACAAAAAGGTTGTGGCTGCGATTCGTGAGGGACTGAAAAAGAAGGACGGCTACTGTCCCTGCCGGCTGCAAAAAACAGAGGACAATCTCTGTATGTGCAAGGAATTCCGCGAGCAGATCGCCGATCCGGAATTCGAGGGCTATTGCCACTGCAGGCTCTACTACAAGGAAAAATAAGAACGGAGGAACAATCATGGCAGTCATTCACGCAAACAGCAACGCGGAATTTATGAAAGAGGTACTGAACGCGACCGGCAGAGTGCTGGTTGATTTCTGGGCAGAGTGGTGCGGCCCGTGCCGTATGATGGCACCTGTGCTGGAGGAATTTGACAAAACCTATCCGGATATCAAAGTCGTCAAGGTCAATGTGGACGAGGTCTCCGAGCCGGCGATTTCGTACCGCATCGACTCGATTCCCGCGCTGCTGCTCTTTGAGAACGGCACCGTCAAGGCCAAAACCGTCGGCGCCATGCCGCTCGGTCAGCTCGCCAAACGGCTGGGGCTGTAATCCTTCACTTTTGAGCAAAAAAAGACGCTGCATCTGCCAAAACAGGCAATGCGGCGTCTTTTTTTATTGCATGGGAGTGCAAAGGGGCTGCGTTCCTTTGGCGGACCTGGGGCGGTGCCGTATGATCCGTCTGTCAGAGACACCGCTTTCCGTTCAGCTCTGCGAAAAATGCAGCACACCGTTTCGCATCAGATTGCGCAGGAAGACCATGCGCGCATAGTCCCTGCACTCCGGACGCACCATATAATACATATAATGCTCCAGCAGATTGAACGGATCAAAGGTCCGGCCCTCGATCTTGAACTGCTGGAAGCCCATCGGCACATAGGTATTCCAGATTTCATCCGGCGTTATGTGGTTCTTCAGACCGGTGATGTCAAACAGCGACCGCTGCTCGCATTTGCAGGAGAAAATCGGGGCATATTCCGGATGCTTCTGCTCAAAGCGCTCCGGCTGATACGGCACTCTGGTCGGCTTTTTGAAGAATTCCGCTACTTCGATCTGCTCCTTGCCGATTGCTTCATAGTGCATCGAACGGTGCGGACATTTCGGATTGCAGCACGGATTCACCAGAATCTCGACTTTTTCCTTGTCCGGTATTTTTTCCAGCACATCCATTTCGTGATTGAGGTCGTAATCAAGCACGACGATGTGATAATCCCGCGCAACCTCCGCGTACAGCTGATCCGGATCGGTAATCCGCTTGCAGGTGGAGCTTGTCAGCTTGTAGTTCGGATAGTTCTTTCGGATGTAATCCTCCAGCAGAGGCGAGAAAACAATGCACTCGTTCAGGCCGTTATCCGCGGCGTGCATGACCATATTGCAGAAGGGATCGCTCAGGTGCTTTTCCTCCAGCATCGGATTGGTGAAAGTGAACCGCAGCGGGATGTTCTTGGCCTGAAACGCCTTGACAACCGAGCGGACGAAGGTCTTGTCGCAGGCCCCGTGCTGCAGTCTGCCGCCGTTCCACATCGACGGCGGGAATACGCCGTATACAGACGCGATTTCCACACCCTCGCGGAAGAACTCCGGACTCTTTTCCAGCATCGTTATGAAGATCATATTGAACCGTGTCAGCCGCGCAAAATCGGGCAGATGAAACCGGACTCTCATAGTACGCCTCCTTGCAGTGAGTATATTCCTATTGTATCTCATATCGCGGATTTTGTCAAGCACAAGCCGTTCCGGGGCGCAGACAGTCAAACACGCCGCACGGTCTGAGCCGGCGGCGTGTGAAAAAACTGTATTGTATCAGGTTTGGTTTTTCCGGTAAATCAGCATCAGGCCCTTGAGCAGAAGCTGCTCATCCAGCACGATGCTCCGCTTGCAGAACGGGATGATGACCGGAGCGTTTCCGCCGGTCGCAACAACCGTGCAGGGCTCCGACAGCTCCTCCTCAATGCGGGCGGTGATGCCGTCAATCGCAGAGGCGGTGCTGTAAATAATGCCGCTTTTCATGCAGTCGGCGGTATTGGCGCCGATCACGCGGCGGGGCGGCTCCAGACTGATTTCCGGAAGCTGGGAGGCACGGCTCGTCAGAGAGCTGAGCGCCACGCGCACACCCGGAATAATCAGGCCGCCGATGAAGGTGCGGCTGCTGTCCACAACGGAAACCGTCGTGGCAGTGCCGAGATCGACCGTAATGACCGGCAGCGGATAAAACTGTGCAGCCGCTACGGCATCCGCAACACGGTCGCTTCCGAGCGCCGCAGGATTGTCCAGCCGGATCTTCAGTCCGGTTTTGATGCCTGCGCCGACAATCAGCGGATCCTGCCCCACGGTCCGCAGCAGCGCATTCCGCATGGTCGGCGTCACCGGCGGAACGACGGAGGACAGGATGCAGCCCGTAAACGACGACGGGCTCAGCCCGTGCAGCCCCATCACCGTCCGGAGCAGAACGGTGTATTCAATTTCCGCAGAAAGCGGTGCCGTGGAGATGCGCTCTGTGAAGATGATGCCGCTGTCGTCAAACGCACCGACCACAATATTCGTATTGCCGATATCGACTGCAAAAACCATACTGCACTCCGGTTATGCTTCCCGCACGGTCCGGTCTGCGGACAGCGGGAGAATGCGGGAACGGTACAGCGCCGTGCCGACAATGCCGGCAACGATCGTTGTGACGATCATTTCCACGACGGCATTGAAGCCGACAAACGCGCAGACAAATACAAAGATGTTTCTGCCTTTAATCAGGCCCTGCAAATACTCCGTGTTGCCGAAGCACAGTACCAGTGCGCTCATAAAGAACAGCGTGTTCAGGAAGGCTGCGGAAAAGCCGGCCACAAAGCACGACTGGCTGCTGCCGAGGGGCGTTTCCACGGCACGGAAGATCAGACCGACCAGCAGACCGTCCAGCGCACGCGGAATAAAGCGCTGCACAAAGGCGAGAAACGGATTGATGTCGAAGAGTATGGCACCCATGCCACTTGCCACGCCGATGCCGAGGCATTGCAGAAAGCTCAGGATACCGAACATGGATCCCACGACGAGTCCGCCTACAGGTCCGAGCGCAATCGCACCGATTGCAATGAGAATGGGGTTCAGTGTGACCGACAGCGGTCCGACCGGAACGGTGCCGATCGGCGTGAATGAGAACAGCAGCAGCAGCGCTGTCAGCATTCCGAGGATCACGAGGGTTTTGGTCTTGCCTGTTTTTTTCATGTTGGATTTCCTCCTTGTTGTTATCATTCCCCTTGCGGGGATACAATACAGCAGCTTTATTATAACGCAGACGGGCGGAAAAGTAAACCGGTTCCGGAAAAATTTCACAAAATATTGTTGAAATCGGAAAAGAGGCTTTCTTTTTTTCCGAAAAAATGGTATAATAAGACAGATGCCCGCGGAATCCGCGGAGAAACCGAAGGAACTGATACGGAGGAACCCGCCATGCTGAACGGAAAAACCGTCGTGCTTGCCGTCACAGGCAGCATCGCCGCCTACAAAATCCCGAACCTCGTCCGGATGCTCACTGCGCTTCACTGCAATGTGCAGGTCCTGATGACGCAGAACGCCACGCAGTTTATCAACCCGATCACCTTTGAAACGCTGACCTCCAACAGGTGTCTGATCGACACCTTTGACCGGAATTTCCAGTACAGCGTGGAGCATGTCGCGCTCGCAAAGCAGGCGGATGTCGTCATGATCGCGCCCGCCTCGGCAAATGTCATCGGCAAAATCGCCTGCGGCATCGCGGACGATATGCTGACGACAACGGTCATGGCCTGCCCCTGCAAAAAAATCGTCGTGCCGGCGATGAACCACAATATGTATCACAATCCGATCGTGCAGGACAATCTCCGCCGCCTTGCCGCGTTCGGCTATGAAATCGCGGTGCCGGACACCGGCCGGCTCGCAAACGGCGACACCGGCGACGGCAGAATGCCGGAGGAAAGCGTGCTGTTCCAGTATATCATGCGGGAGATCGCACATGAAAAGGATCTGACCGGCAAGCGCGTGCTTGTCACGGCCGGCGCAACCCGTGAGGCGCTCGATCCCGTGCGCTTCATCACCAACCGCTCCACCGGAAAAATGGGCTTTGCCGTCGCGCAGGCGGCGGTGCGGCGCGGCGCGGAGGTCACGGTCGTCGCGGCGCACACCGATGCCGTTCCGCCGCGCTTTGCAGAGCTCGTGCGCGTCGAATCCGCCGCGGAGATGTTCCGCGCCGTTTCCGAACGGTCGGCAGATTCCGATATCATCGTCATGGCGGCTGCCGTGGCGGACTACACGCCGGTCACGGTCGCGGACAACAAGATCAAGAAATCGGACGGCAGCCTGGTCATCGAGATGCAGCGCACCGAGGATATTCTCCGCTGGCTCGGCGCACACCGCCGCGCAGGACAGTTCCTCTGCGGCTTCTCGATGGAAACCGAAAATCTGCTCGAAAATTCCCGGAAGAAGCTGGCATCCAAGAACTGCGACATGATCTGTGCAAACAGCCTGCGCACGGCCGGTGCGGGCTTCGGCACCGACACGAACATCCTGACGCTCATTACGGCGGAGGACGAAACTGCACTGGAGCTCATGTCCAAGGAGCAGGCGGCAGACCGCATTCTCGACAAAATCGCCGCGTCGCTTCGGGACTGACAAACAGCGGCACGGAGTCAGAAGCTGTCACCGTATTTCCGATTGACTGTCAGATGTACGAAGCCGTTTGACCGGGGATGTGCAGTGATATCCGCAGCGCAAACCGGTATCTATCGGGAGACTGTTGATTCCGCTCTGAAAATGATCGTGTCAAATATGGGCTACTTTGAGAAAGCGCACAGATTTTGACTGATCTGGGCAAACAAATCCGACACAGGGCAGCGATTGCCCTGTGTTTTTTTGCCCGCTCCTCCGCAATTTCTGACTTTCAGGATGCAAAATCCGCAACAATCGGGACAAACGAAGCGGCTGCACGCTTGCAATCATGCTGCAATAATGATATAATAATGAATATGATGCCCGCTCCGCGGAAAAGACGGAGCTGTTTCACGAACAAAGGAGAAGTATATGAAACTGACACGGTACACATCCATTCTAACGGCAGCCCTGCTGCTGTCCGGCGCCGCGCAGTGCTTTCCGGCATCGGCAGTCAGCACAGCAGCAACCGTATCCGCAGTAACGGAAGCGGCTGCCGCCCCCGCAGACGGTACAGATGCTCCGTCCGCGGTCACCGATTCACCGGCTGAAACCACAGCGCCCGCGGAAACGACCGGTCCGGACGAATCTTCGACTCTGCCCGAAACCGTCCCCGTAGAAAAGGCTGCGGGAACCGTCGGGGAAACAGGCACCTGGACGCTCGATACCGCCGGTGCGCTGGTCATCAGCTGCTCCGGCACCGTCACGCAGACCGGCAGCCCCTCCTTCCAACAGTATGCAAATCAGATTACCAGCGTCGAGATCCGGAATGCGGACAAAAAGCATCCCGTCACGGAACTTGAGAGTTCTGTCTTTTCCGGCTTTGCAAAGCTGCAAAGCGTCCGTCTGCCGGAGACCGTCACCGTCATCGGGCGGGAAGCCTTTTCCGGCTGCACATCCCTGACGGACATTGAATTCCCGGAAAGCCTGACCGAAATCGGTGAGGAAGCATTCCGCGGCACCGCCTTCACAAAGCTTACACTGCCCGGCTGCGCATTCGGCAACGCTGCGTTTTATCAGTGTACTGCGCTGAAATCCGTCACGGTCAGCGAGGGAGCGGAGGTCATTCCGGGCAGCTGCTTCCGCTATTGCACAGCGCTGGAAACCGTTTATCTGCCGGATTCCCTCAGGGAAATTCTCTGCGGCAGTTACGAATCCCAGGGCAGCTTTGCGGATTGCCCGCAGCTCAAAACCGTTTCGGTCGGCAAGGGCATTTCCGCAATCAACCGGGCTGCGTTCCGCACCACGGGCACCGGGCTGGAGGTCATCTTCCGCGAGGGCGTCACGGCGATTCCGGACAGCGCCTTTGAAGGCCGAGCCGAGCTTGCTTCTGTCATTCTGCCGGAGACTTTAGAGACAATCGGCAAGGAGGCCTTCTGCGGCTGTATCAACCTCACCGGAACCGTGTTCCCGCCGTCTTTGAAGACAATCGGCAAGGAGGCCTTCCGCGAAACAGGTCTGACCGAGGCCGTACTCCCCGGCTGCGCACTTGACGATGCAGCATTCTACAGATGCGCTGTTCTGAAAGAGGTCACCGTCAATGAGGGGACTGAGCGCATCCCGTCGGAGTGCTTCCGCTATTGCACAGCGCTTGAAACCGTTTATCTGCCGGATTCCCTCAGGGAAATTCTCTGCGGCAGTTACGATTCCCAGGGCAGCTTTGCGGATTGTCCGCAGCTCAAAACCGTTTCGATCGGCAAGGACATTTCCGCAATCAGCGAGTTTGCGTTCCGCACCACCGGTACCGGGCTGGAGGTCATCTTCCGCGAGGGCGTCACGGCGATTCCGGACAGCGCCTTTGAAGGTCGTGCCGAGCTTGCTTCTGTCATTCTGCCGGAGACTTTAGAGACAATCGGCAAGGAGGCCTTCTGCGGCTGTATCAACCTCACCGGAACCGTATTTTCGCCGTCTTTGAAGGCAATCTGCAAGGAGGCCTTCCGCGAAACAGGTCTGACCGAGGCCGTGCTCCCCGGCTGCACACTCGATGACACGGCATTCTACAGATGCAGCGCACTCAAAAAGGTTGTCATCGGCGAGGGGACTGCGCGCATCCCGTCGGAGTGCTTCCGCTATTGCACAGCGCTGGAAACTGTCTATCTGCCGGATTCCGTCAGTGAAATTCTCTGCGGTAATTACGATTCCCAGGGCAGCTTTGCGGATTGTCCGCAGCTCAAAACCGTTTCGATCGGAAAGGGCATTTCCGCAATCAGCGAGTTTGCATTCCGCACCACCGGTACCGGGCTGGAGGTCATCTTCCGCGAGGGCGTCACGGCAATCCCTGAAAACGCCTTTGAAGGCCGCACCGAGCTTGCTTCTGTCATTCTGCCGGAGACTTTAGAGACAATCGGCAAGGAGGCTTTCTCCCGCTGTATCAACCTCACCGGGACCGTGTTCCCGCCGTCTTTGAAGGCAATCGGCAAGGAGGCCTTCCGCGAGACGGCTCTGACCGAGGCCATGCTCCCCGGCTGCACACTTGACGATGCGGTATTCTACAGATGCAGCGCACTGAAAAAGGTTGTCATCAGCGAGGGAACTGCGTGCATTCCGTCGGAGTGCTTCCGCGGCTGCACAGCGCTTGAAACCGTCTATCTGCCGGATTCCGTCAGTGAAATTCTCTGCGGCAATTACGATTCCCAGGGCAGCTTTGCGGATTGCCCGCAGCTCAAAACCGTTTCGATCGGCAAGGAAATCAACGCAATCAACAGCCACGCCTTCCGCACGGGCGGCACAGAGCTCGATGTCACCTTCCGCGACGGCGCCGCGGTGGTGCCGGCCAGAGCTTTCACCGACGCCCCGCTGACCAGAGTGGTTCTGCCGGCTTCTGTGAAGGAGATCGGGACAAACGCCCTTTCCGGATGCAGCAAGCTGCGCGTCGTCATCATTGAGGCGCCGGAGTGCGGCCTCGAGGACAGCAGCAGCACGCTGCCGGAATCTGCCGTCATATACGGATATCAGGGCAGCACCGCACAGGCTTATGCGGACAAGTATGAACGGCACTTCATTCCGCTGCGCGTCAAGGATCCGACGAAGCCGTTTGAATGCGACCTGAACGGGGACGGCAAGACCGATGAAGCCGATGTGCGTCTGCTGTGCGGGCTCATCGCGGAAAACCCGCTCGTCAAGGCGGATCTGAACTACGACAGACTGGACGCCGCAGATCTTGACTGCAGCGGCACCCTGACGCAGAATGATGTCAATTTGATGATTACCTTGCTGCTCACGGCACCGCAGAACAAAGAGTAAACATCGCCGAACGGACACCGCGCCGGAGTTCTGCGCCGCGGTCCGCCGGAGATCCCGCGAAGGCATCCGTTTTTTCCGGATGCCTTCTTGCTTTTTCCGGGAATTCATGCTATAATGAGTGCAGGAATACCGGGCGGACGGAAGTGCGGTCTTCTGCGCATCTGCTGCACCGTATGCACATCGAAACCGGAGGCGAATTCTCATGAATTTACGAAAAACTGCCGCGGCAGGCTGCGCACTGCTCCTGCTGACAGCCTGCGGCGATCCGTCGTCGAGCATATCCGAACAGATGCAGTATATCAAGACCAGCGTGATGTATGACACAATCTACGATATGTACCAGAACCCCGACAGCTATCTCGGCGGCATCTATCACATGGTCGGCACGCTCTACCCCGGCACGGAGGGCGACGAAAAATTCTATTCCGTATACGCCGAGGATCCGCAAAGCGGCCACGGCATCGGCATCGAGCTCGACTGGGACAATTACGACGGCATCAGCGACTATGACAGGATTACCGTCGAGGGAAAGCTGGACAAGCAAAAGAGCATCCATGAAGGTGAGGAGACCGAGATCCTGATTCTGCGTGTCTCGATGCTCGAAAAACGCGCGGACTGAACAGTCTGCTGCGGCCGCGATGCAGTCCTTTCCGTATCAATCGGGCAGACGGCCCGGAATCTGATCGGCAGCAAAACACGCGCGCTTTCCAAAAAGCAGGAAAGCGCGCGTGTTTTTTCTGTGAAATGCACCGCTTCATGTGAACGGCAGCGGCGGCTCCTCGTCAGCCGGTGCGTCCGGAAGTTCATAACGCGGGAAGGTCAGCGTCGCCTTGAACAGGTCGCCGTCCGTGTGCAGCATCAGTCTGCCGTGCTGCAATGCCGTCAGGTCACGGGCAATCGAAAGGCCCAGACCGCTTCCCTCGGTATGGCGCGAGCTGTCTCCGCGGACAAACCGCTCCATAAGCTCGTCCGGGGAAATGTTCAGCTCCGTGGCCGAGATGTTTTTCAGCGAGACGGTCACGGTCTCTGCATCCGCTGAGAGATCCAGATAGACTCTCGTGCCGGAAAGTGCGTATTTACAGGCATTTCCGAGCAGGTTATCAAAGACGCGCCAGATCTGTCTGCCGTCTGCGAGAATCATCAGCGGCTCAGCCGGCAGATTGCAGATCAGCGAGAGCTCCCGTTCCGCAAAGCGATCCTCGTATTCGCCGGAAAGCTGCTCAATCAGCACCTGCAGCGCAGTCGGCACCAGCTCAACCGTCAGGTTTCCGGTCGATGCCTTGGAAGCGTCCACGAGGTCGATCGTCAGCTTCTTGAGTCTTGCCGCCTGCCGCCGCAGCACATCCAGATATTCTGCTGCCTCCGGCGTCGGTATCTGCTGACGGCTCAGCAGATCGACATAGTTGACGATCGAGGTCAGCGGCGTTTTCAGGTCGTGCGAGACATTCGTTATCAGCTCGGTCCGCAGATGCTCCGCCTTGGTCTGCCGTGCAACAATGTCGCCGACCTTGTCCGTGATCTCGTTCAGCGAGCTGTCAAACCGTTTGAAATCACCGCTGAGCGGCAGCGTGTGCTCCGCCGGCGTGAAGTCGCCGGTCTCCATCCGGCTGACATGGCCGTGCAGTTCAAAATACGCATAAATGCAGTACATCATGAACAGAATCGCCAGCAGGTCGATGCCGATAACCGGCAGCACCAGCGGTGTTTGATAGATTTCCGGCAGCATGGCGTTGATGACAAACAAAAAGCCCAGTACAAGCGCTGCAAATGCGCTGGTCACAAGGCGGTTCCGCAGCAGGGAAAACAGACCGCCGGCAACCCGGACAAAGAAGAAGCTGCTCCAGAAGGTTCCGCATTTAATGCGGACTGCCGTCGTATACAGCCAGAGGATGCAGCAGAGCGAAATGCAGAGCGAAAGCCCCAGTCCGAAGAGCGCAATCATCCGGTAGGACGCTTCCTCACGGGTGAGCAATGCCATCGCAAGGAAGCTCATCACCAGTGCGAGCGGCGGCAGCAGCCAGAAGAATTCATACGCCATCGAATGCACGCGGGACGGGTTCAGCTCCTCACTCCGGTCACGGTGTCCTGCGGCCGTACACATCGAAATTGAGGCGATGATCGTCAGAATGATGAACAGGAACATCGACACGACAAACCATTCTGAACGGTCAAACAGCACCCGGAACAGCTCGTAGTTTGCGCGGATCGTATCATCGACCGGCAAATCCTCCGGCAGATAGGTGTGAACATAAACAGGCTCGGATTCGCGGTGCGATGCGGTAATTGTCACATCCAGCCCGGACTGAAGCGCTTTTTCAAGCTCCGGATCCTCCGCACGGAGCTGCGTACCGTTCTGCTTTTGCAGGAAATACTGATCCAGCGATATATTTTCAAGCCGCTCATGCTCGGCATATGCCGTCACCTTGACAATGAGCATACCTGCACCCGAACCGGGCGAATCAGTCTGTTCGGTGCGCTGGAAAAGAGAGGAGCTGCCGCTCTCAGGCGGATCACTGTATGCGGGGGCGTGTGCCGTCTGAACCGTTTCCTCGTCGGGATTGCTGACCGGGATCCAGCTCACATCCTCGCCGTAATACTGCTCATAAGGATATTCCTGCGCATCGCGGAGCGACGGGAAGGTCAGAAAATCTGTATACTCGCCGTTCAGCAGAATCGCAGAAAGCCCGTTGTGATATGCAGAATCAACCAGATCATCGGCGAAATACCAGAATTTGTAATCGTCGGCATCGGTGAGAAACTGCTTCATGTCGGTATGCAGCAATGTGCTGAATGCCTCAAAGCCGGTCTCAAAATGCTGGATTGTCTGGTAGTTCTGATCGACGATCAGCAGGTTTTCCGTCGCAACATCGGACGCCAGCCGCTTCTGATGCAGCTCATAATCCGGATCGTTTGAAAGAAGCAGCTTGCCGTCCAGATCGGTCACGGCAAAGCGCAGATTCGTCCGCTCCGGATCAAACTGCGACTGAAAACTGTTGATCATATTGCGGAGCATGGCCTGCTGCTCGGCCGTCTGCGGCCGGTAGCTGCCGTTTTGCTGCCGCAGCGTCAGTGTGGCATAGGAGCGAATGGAGCTGTCGTCGTTGTTCTTGGTCAGCGTGAGAAACGCCTGGTTGAAGTCGGTGCCGGAATCCGCAAAACCGACAGCCAGATTGAACAGCACGCAGAGCATCGACACGCCCGCTGCCCACAGGAAGATGATCGAGCAGACGACGGACACGAGCTTTATGGCGATCGTTTTCTTTCCGGGACGGCTCAAATGCCTCACCTCACTTTCTCAGAAACTGCGGATGTAAGGGCTGGGATCACGGCTTTTCGAGCTTATAGCCCTGTCCCCAGACAACCTTGATCTGTCTTGGCTCCTGCGGGTTGATTTCCAGCTTTTCGCGCAGATGCCGGATATGTACTGCGACCGTGTTCTCCGAGCCCACCGGGTTCGCCTTCCAGACCGCCTGATAGATCTCACGCGGCGGGAAAACCTTGCCGACATTGTGCATCAGCAGAGAGAGGATATCAAATTCAATCGGTGTCAGCGGAACCGGCACGCCGTCCAGTGTCGCAGATTTCGCGTTCATGTCGAGGGAAATGCTGCCGACGGTCAGGACATTCGGATCATCGGTTTCTGCCGCGCCGAGCCGCAGATAACGCCGGAGCTGCGAACGCACTCTGGCGACAACCTCCGCCGGCGAGAAGGGCTTTGTGATGTAATCGTCCGCGCCGACATTCAGCCCCAGAATTTTGTCGGAGTCTTCGGATTTTGCCGTCAGCAGAATGATCGGGACATTGCTGAACCGGCGGATCTCGCTCATGGCGGTGATGCCGTCCATGCCGGGCATCATGATGTCCATGAGGACAAGCTGGATGCCGCCCTTCCGGACAATTTCCAGTGCCTCGCTGCCGGAATACGCCGGCACGGTCTGCCAGCCTTCGGCGGAGAGGTAGATGTTCAGCGCTGAGACGATGTCGCGCTCATCATCACAGACCAGTATCTTTTCCATATGTTTCATCCTTACTTTCCATACATCTTTTGCAGCCGCATCAGCAGACACTCTGCTGCATCTTCTATTATACATTGTTTTTTATGAAGATGCAAGTGCTCAAATGCTGAAATATTTATGAAGCGGCAGTTCAAAGGAAAAGCACGCACTCCGATGCGGAATGCGTGCTCTTGCCGATTGCAGGGAATCCGGCCTGAACCTTACAGCATCTCTGCGATGTCGTAGATCAGGCGTGCGGACTTCTCCCAGCCGAGGCAAGGATCGGTGATTGACTTGCCGTAGCAGCCGCCGTCTACCTTCTGGGCGCCGTCCTCGATGTAGCTCTCGATCATGAAGCCCTTGACAATCTGCTGAATCTCCGGATTATAGCGGCAGGTGTGCAGAACCTCCTTGACAATCCGCGGCTGCTCCAGCGGACGCTTGCCGGAATTGGCGTGGTTCGTGTCAATAATGACTGCCGGGTTCTGAAGCTCGCTCGCCGCATACAGCTCCGCCAGACGCGCAAGATCCTCGTAGTGGTAGTTCGGAAGGGACTGGCCGTGCTGGTTCATGTAGCCGCGCATGATCGCGTGCGCAAGCGGGTTGCCCTGCGAATGCACTTCCCAGCCGCGGTAAATGAAGGTGTGCTTGTGCTGCGCGGCGGTAATCGCGTTCATCATGACGGACAAATCTCCTGCCGTCGGATTCTTCATGCCGACAGGGACCGGCAGGCCGCTGGCGACCAGACGGTGCTCCTGATTCTCCACGGAGCGCGCACCGACCGCCACATAGGCCAGCAGATCGTCCAAATACCGGTGGTTGTCCGGATAAAGCATCTCGTCCGCGCAGGAGAAACCGGTCTCCTGCAGTGCGCGCATATGCAGCGCTCTGGTCGCCAGAATGCCCTTGAACATATCGGGCTTGCCCTGCGGGTTCGGCTGATGCAGCAAGCCCTTGTAGCCGTCGCCGGTCGTGCGGGGCTTGTTTGTATAAACACGCGGGATGATGAAGATTTCCTTCTCCACTTCCTCCTGCACACGGCGCAGACGGGACAGATAATCCATCACGGCGTCGGGATTGTCCGCAGAGCACGGGCCGATCATCAGCACCAGCCGGCGGTCCCTGCCGGTGAATATATTTTCGATCGTTTTTGCGCGCTCTGCAACAATCTGACTGAGCTCCGCGGAAACCGGATACATCTCCTTGACTTCCTTCGGAATGGTCAGCTTGCGTTCAAATTCCAGATTCATCATAGTTCTGTATAACACTCCTTCATTCTGCGTTCTGTCTGTTTCAACCGGCTGTCAGAGTTTTCCGTCCAGATATTGCAGCAGCAGCAAAGTCACGCCGTCGTAGCTGTGCTCCTGCAGAACTGCCGCCTGTGTATCCCAGCCGACATCCGCCACATCGGAGACGATCTCGCTCACAGCGGGCATCTCGTCCAGCGGGTGGCTGTCTGCGTCATAAACCGCCTGCCCCATGTTCCACGAGGCATCCATGAGATGTATGACGCGCTCACTGATGTACGGGCGCTGCGGAAGCATCGCTTCGGCCTGCTCTGCCCGTTCGAGAAACAGCGCTTTATGCTCCGGATTCTTCAGGCTGAAATCCGCCGGCAGCCGCGGCAGCTTTCCTTCCTGCTCCCACTGCGCTTCCAGCTCCGATACAGCCTCCTGATAGTCCGTTTCAAAATAATTCATCATATCCGCAAACGCAGCAAAGCGCAGATACGGATCCTCGCTCCGGCTCAGGGCAATCTGTGCGATGAAATTCGCATCGCTTTCGTTGTAATAGCCCTTGAAATGGCTGAGTTCATGCGCGTCCAGCACCGGCTGATAATGCGGCTCCAGCGAATACTTGCTGTGCAGCGCTTCGCCGGTCATCGGGAAGGTCACGCCGCCGATCCGCATATGATCGAGCAGCTCGGAGAAGAACGATGTCTTGACCGGCGGATAAAAGCCGGTCAGGCGCGGGCACTCCGATGAAAAATCACGCAGCGCCGCGACGATCTTCGGGCGGTTTTCCTCGACCGTAGGGAATGAAACCGTGCCGTCTTCGGCAATCGGAATCTCCTCTGCCGCTGTATTGATGCCCTCTGCGATCCAGCAATAGACCTTATGTACCTCGTCAAAGCTGAAATCCCTGCGGCGGTCTTTATTGCCCTGTCCCAGCACCGTCCCGCAGAACGGGATGAACCATATGACGGTATACAGCAGTCCGACACAGACGAGAATCATCAGCATCGACTTGTACCAGCCGCGGGCAAAACGGCGGCAGCCCTGCTTTTTGCGCAGGAACAGAAGCAAAATCAGAAAAATCAGGCTGAGCAGACAAAGCAGAATCGCCAGAACAATCAGCCACTCGCCGAGTATAAACGGGATACGCGCTGTCAATCTGCCGAGGCCGCCCTCCAGAACCGGGTGAACATGATCGCCCCACCAGTCGCAGAATGCCGGAAGAAGGCTCAGTGCAGCTCCGGTCAGGATCAGTGCGGCGAACACGAGAATCAGCTTCCAGTAGACAGACAGTTTCTTTTTCATGACAATGCCCCCGTTTTTTGAATTCCGCAGTCCCCTGCTGCAAATCCATTATAGCAAAAAACGGACTCCGTTGTCAAGAAAAACGCCGTTCCTTATTTTGTAATTGCCTGCTTCATCTCGCGGACAAACGCGCCGACAACCGGTGCGGCATCCCTGCCGTTTTCGCCGATGCGCTTGACAATCGCGGAGCCGACGATGACGCCGTCCGCAAGCTGTGCCATATCATGCGCCTGCTCCGGACCGGAGATGCCGAAGCCGATGGCACACGGAATCTGCGTGTTCTCCCGGATTTTCTGCATCACGGCAGTCAGATCGGTCTGAATCTGCGCACGCTCGCCCGTCACGCCGAGGCTCGACACGACATAGATAAAGCCGGCCGCCTCTTTCGCAATCATCGCAATGCGGTCCTCAGAGGTCGGTGCAATCAGCGAGATAAAATCAACGCCGTACTGCTGACAGACCGGTGCAAATTCATCCTTTTCCTCATAGGGAACATCCGGCAGAATGATGCCGTCCACGCCGATTTCCGCACATTTTTTCGCAAAGCGCTCGATGCCGTAGGAAAATACGACATTGGCATAGGTCATGAAGCAGAGCGGCACGGTCACATCCTGCCGCAGTGTCCGCACAAACTCAAGGATCCGGTCGGTTGTCACACCGCCGGAGAGCGCACGGATATTGGCGCTCTGAATCACCGGGCCCTCGGCCGTCGGATCGGAGAACGGGATGCCGAGCTCGATCAGGTCGGCGCCGTTTGCGGCAGCCTCGCGGACGATTTTGCCCGTCGTTTCCAGATCGGGATCTCCGCAGGTGATGAACGGGATAAACGCCTTTCCGCCCTGAAATGCGGCTGCAATCTTACTCATGGATATCCTCCCCTCTGTAACGCGCAATGGCCGCGCAGTCCTTGTCGCCTCTGCCGGAGACCGTGATGACGATGATCCGGTTCTTATCCATCTGCGGCGCAATCTTCATCGCGTGCGCAACGGCGTGCGCCGACTCAATCGCCGGAATGATGCCTTCGGTTTTCGAGAGGAACTCAAAGGCTTCGACCGCCTCATCGTCGGTGACCGGCACATACTCCGCTCTGCCGATGTCGTGCAGCCATGCGTGCTCCGGACCGACGCCCGGATAGTCCAGACCGGCGGAAATCGAATAGACCGGCGCAATCTGGCCGTATTCGTCCTGGCAGAAGTAGGACTTCATGCCGTGGAAGATGCCGAGTCTGCCGGTGTTGACGGTGGCAGCCGTCTCAAAGGTGTCGATGCCGCGTCCGGCCGCCTCGCAGCCGATCAGGCGCACCGACTTGTCGGGGATGAAATGGTAGAAAGAGCCGATTGCATTCGAGCCGCCGCCCACACAGGCCAGTACGGCATCCGGCAGTCTGCCCTCCAGCGTGAGCATCTGTGCGCGGATCTCGCGGGAGATGACCGCCTGAAAATCGCGCACGATCGTCGGGAACGGATGCGGGCCCATGACCGAGCCGAGACAGTAATGCGTGTCCGAAATGCGGGTTGTCCACTCGCGCATCGCCTCGGAAACGGCATCCTTTAAGGTCGCGGTGCCGGTCGTCACGGGAATGACATCCGAGCCGAGCAGCCGCATCCGGTAGACATTGAGCGCCTGTCGCTTCGTGTCCTCTTCGCCCATGAACACGACGCATTCCATTCCCATGAGCGCGGCTGCGGTCGCCGTTGCGACGCCGTGCTGTCCCGCGCCGGTCTCTGCAATCAGTCTGGTCTTGCCCATTTTCTTCGCAAGAAGTGCCTGTCCGAGCACATTGTTGATCTTATGTGCGCCGGTGTGGTTCAGATCCTCGCGCTTTAAATAAATCTTTGCGCCGCCCAGCGTTTCGGTCAGCTTCCTTGCGAAGTACAGCCGCGACGGGCGGTTTGCATAGTTGTTGAGCAGATCCGAAAGCTCTGCCTGAAATGCCGGATCGTTCTTGTAGAAGTTGTAGGCCTGTTCCAGCTCGTTGACGGCGTTCATCAGTGTTTCCGGGATGTACTGACCGCCGTGTACGCCGAAGCGTCCTGCCTGATTTGTCATAGCGTTCCTCCTGTTGAATGTTCCCAAAGGCAAAAGCGGGTTGCCGATGCCCTTCTCCGAACCGTTTTCCGTTTCTGTTATATGCTGCGCGCAGCTTCCGTAAATCTGCGCATTTTTCCGGCATCCTTTCTGCCGACCGTCTCAATTCCGCTGCTGACATCCACGCCGAACGGACGGAGCATCCGGACCGCCTCTGCGACATTCTCCGGCGTCAGACCGCCCGCCAGCAGATACGGACGCGGAAAGTCCTTCAGCAGCGTCCAGTCAAGACGCTCGCCGGTTCCGGTGCCGCTGTCCAGCAGAATATAATCGGCTTTAGACTGTGCCGCTTTTTTCAGATCATCCGCCGATTTGATGCGAAACGCCTGAATGACCGGCAGCGCACAGACCTGCCGCAGCCGGCGGAGATCTGCCGCATCCTCGCTGCCGTGAAGCTGCACATACTGTATGATACCGCGGTTTGCATAGGCTGCGATTTCATCCGGCTGCGCGCCCACAAAAACGCCGACCGCCGGAATCGCAGCATCGAGCGTCTGCCGGATGGCGGCTGCCGTCTCCGGCGTGACCGTCCGGCGGAATCCGGGCGCGAGAATCATCCCGGCGAAATCAGGGCGGCACTGACCGGCCGCCGCAGCGTCCTGCACGGACATCAGCCCGCAGAGCTTCACGCGGATCATCCGTCCAGCCCCTTTAACTGACGCAGCATGGCCGCTTTGTCCGGTGCGCGCATCAGCGCTTCCCCGATCAGCACGGCATCTGCGCCCGCCTCCTGCACGCGGCGGATATCCGCCGCAGACTGCATCCCGCTCTCTGCCACAAAGAGCGTTCCGGCCGGCACACAGCACCGCAGTGCGCCCACACGGCCGGTGTCCACGGAAAAATCCTTCAGATTGCGGTTGTTGACGCCGATGATCTTTGCACCGATCTCCGCAGCGGTCTCCGCCTCGGATTCGTCATGCGCCTCCACCAGAACAGACAGCCCGACAGACTCCGCTATCTTATGATACTCGGAAAGCCGCGATTTGTCAAGCAGCGCGCAGATCAGCAGCACCGCCGATGCGCCGAGCAGCTTGGCCTCGTAGATCATGTAGGGATCCACCGTGAAATCCTTGCGCAGACAGGGCAGCGAGACTGCCGCGGCAATTTCCGACAGATAACGGTCATCGCCGAGAAACCGGCTTGGCTCCGTCAGCACGGAAATGCAGTCCGCGCCCGCCGCCTCGTATTCCTTTGCAATTTGCAGATACGGGAAATCCGGCGCAATCAGCCCCTTTGAGGGCGATGCCTTTTTGCATTCGCAGATGAAGGCGAGCTGCGTACCGGACAGCGCCGCGGTGAACGGAAAATCACCCTTCGGCATCTGCTCGGCATCCGCCCGCAGAGAGAACAGCGGACGGCGGCGCTTCGCGTTTGCGGTGCGCTCCGCAGCAAATGCTGCCAGCTCCTCTAAAATCGTGCCCATATGCTCAGCGGTTCGATGCCGCAATGAAGTCTTCGAGCTTTTGCAGAGCCGCTCCGCTGTCGATCAGCTCGGCGGCGAGCTTTACGCCCTCTGCCATCGACGGCGCCAGATCGGCGATATAAAGTGCTGCGCCTGCGTTCATCAGCACGGCACTGCGCTTGGGGCCCTGCTCCGAACCTGTGAGAATCGCACGGGTAATCGCAGCGTTCTCCTCCGGCGTACCGCCTGCCAGCTCCGACTTGTCGCACTGCTCCAGACCGAAGTCGTCCGGTGCGATCGTGTAGGTCTTGGCCTGCTCGACATCAAACTCACAGACCAGCGTCTCCGCGCTCACGGAAATCTCGTCCAGACGGTCGAGGCCGTAGACGACCATGCCGCGCCGGACGCCGAGACGCATCAGCACCTCCGCAATCGGATTGACCAGAGAGGCGTCGTACACACCGATGACGACACGGCGCGCATTTGCCGGATTCGTCAGCGGGCCGAGGATGTTGAACACCGTCCGGACGCCGAGCTCCCGGCGGATGCTGCCGACATATTTCATCGAGGTGTGGTATTTCTGCGCAAAGCAGAAGCACATTCCGACCTCGCCGAGCAGCTCGGCCGCACGCTCCGGGCTCTGCTCAATGTTGACGCCGAGCGCTTCCAGACAGTCCGCAGCACCGCATTTGGACGATGCCGCACGGTTGCCGTGCTTCGCAACCTTGGCGCCGCCGGCAGCCGCGACAATCGCAGAGGTCGTCGAGATGTTGAAGGAATTGGCATTGTCACCGCCCGTTCCGACGATTTCCAGCACATCGTAATCGTGCTCGACATGAAGCGCGTGCTCACGCATCGCGGCAGCACAGCCGGTGATCTCCTCGATCGTCTCCGCCTTGGTGCTCTTGGTCGAGAGCGCTGCCAGAAATGCCGCATTCTGCGTCGGTGTCGTTTTGCCGTCCATAATTTCGTTCATGACGGTGTATGCTTCGTCAAATGTCAGATCGCGCTTGTCAACAATCTTCTTAATTGCTTCCGAGATCATATCGGTTTCCTCCCTTTGACCGAGCTGCAGAAAGTTTTGCAGCATCTGTTTGCCGTCCGGCGTCAGAATCGACTCCGGATGAAACTGTACGCCGAAAACCGGCTTGGATTCATGCTGGACGGCCATGATTTCGCCGTCCGCCGTGCGTGCCGTGACATGAAGGCAGGCCGGCACAGTGGATTCAAGGGCTGCGAGCGAGTGGTATCTTGCGACCTGCGCCCGCTCCGGCAGTCCTCTGAACAGTGCGGATGTGTGATCGAGCACCACCTCGGACTGCTTGCCGTGCATCAGCGCCTTGGCGTGAACGATCTCAGCGCCGAACGCCGCACAGATCGCCTGATGCCCGAGGCACACGCCGAGGATCGGGACGCTTCCGCCGAGCTCCCGCACCACATCCATTGTGACGCCGGCATCCTCCGGGCGGCCCGGACCGGGCGACAGGATGATGTGGCTCGGCTTCAGTGCCGCGATTTCCGCGACCGTCATCGCATCGTTGCGGATGACGCGGATATCCGGATTGAGCGCTCCGATGAGCTGGCAGAGATTATAGGAAAAGCTGTCGTAATTGTCAATCAGCAGAATCATCGTTCAGCGCCTCCGCTTCCTTCAGGGCGTTCACGACCGCAGCCGCCTTGTTCACGCACTCCTGATATTCGTTTTCGGGAACGGAATCCGCCACGATGCCCGCGCCGCTCCGGACAAAGACCTGTCCGTTCTTGCGGAACGCGATGCGGATTGCGATGCAGGTATCGAGATCGCCGCAGAACGAAAGATACCCGACTGCGCCGCCGTATATGCCGCGCTTTGCGCCCTCCAGCTCCCCGATGAGCTGGCAGGCACGGATTTTCGGTGCGCCGGAGAGCGTGCCGGCCGGCAGAACCGCGTTCAGCGCGTCAATCGCGTCGCAGTCCTCCCGGATCTCGCCCCGCACGACCGAGCCGATGTGCATGACATGAGAATACCGCAGGATCCCGTGGTATTTTTCAACGGTCACGGTGCCGTACCGGCTGACTCTGCCGAGATCGTTCCGTCCCAGATCGACGAGCATATTGTGCTCGGCAAGCTCCTTTTCGTCGGCGAGCAGCTCCTGCTCCAGTGCGGCATCCTCCTGCGGTGTACTGCCGCGCCGGCGGGTTCCCGCGAGCGGATAGGTGTGCAGCACGCCGTCCTCCAGCCGCACCAGCGTTTCCGGAGAGGCACCTGCCACCTCGACATCCGTGCCGGAGAGGAAGAACATATACGGCGAAGGGTTGACCGTCCGGAGCATCCGGTAGGTGTTGAGCAGCGTGCCGGTGAACGGTGCGCTGAACCGGTTGGAGAGCACGATCTGGAAGATGTCGCCCTCCCGGATGTGGTGCTTTGCGCGTTCGACCATTTCGCAGTAGGCTTCCTTGTTCATCATCGGCGTCATCTCGCCGGTCATGCGGCTCTCCGGCTCGGATGCCGGAATCCCGTTCCGGATCAGGTCGCGCATCTGGCTGAGTGCCAGCACGGCGCGGTGATACTCTGTCTCCGGATGGTCGAGCTTCATGTTGGCGATCAGGATGATCTTCTGCCGGAAGTGGTCAAAGGCGATGACCTTGTCAAAGAGCATCAGGTCGAGGTCGCGGAACTGATCGGTGTCCGCGGTCGCTGTCCGGACCGTCGGCTCCTGATAGGCGAAATAATCGTAGGCGAAATATCCGACCAGACCGCCGGTAAAGGGCGGCAGACCGGCAGGCTTCGGGCTGCGGTATGCCTGCATCAGCTCCCGCAGCTTCGCGCCGGGATCATCGGTCTGCACGGTCAGCTCCCCGACACGCATCGTGCCGTCGGTGCAGCTGATTTCGAGCTTCGGATCATAGCCGAGAAATGTGTAGCGGCCGCTGGTTCCGTGCTCGGTCACGGACTCGAACAAAAAGGTGTGCGCGGAGACATTCCGCAGGATGCGCAGCACGCCGATCGGCGTGAGGGAATCCGAAAGCATCTCGCAGAATACCGGCATGACGGCATATTTGCCGCTCGCCGCACAGGCGACTGCCTCGGACAGTGTGGGTGTTATTTTCATCTTGACAACTCCTGTCAGAAATTTAGTTTCACATACTTCTGCCTCTGCGGCACCATCGTCTTCCGGGAATACGCATCATTTTTCCGCTCCTTTGCACATAAAAAACCCGTCCTCAACTCTTTCAGTCAAGGACGGGTCTGACTTGCAAACTCGCGGTGCCACCTTGATTCGCACGGAAATTCCGCACGCACTTTTACAGGATACCAGCATATCCCTGACAACTGACGGATGTCCTCCCGTCGCAGTTTTACCGGCACGAATCGGCCGACTGCGCCCTCCGCGGGCCATTTGATGCACTGTCTTCCGTCCGGCTCTCAGCATTCCGGGCTCTCTGTAGGAGCATATGCACCGTTATCTCCGCTTCAACGGTTTTTCATGTTGCTATTATTTTACAGCATCGCAGGCAGTTTGTCAAGAGGGTATCAGATATTTTTATTATTTACCAAAAATTACAGCAGATAATCGTACAGACTGTGATGCGTCACGACCAGCTTCTCCGGATCGACCTGTTCCTTCGGAATCCCGTGATAGCGCAGCATACAGGTAAGATAATCCTCCTTCGATCCGCTCGCATATTCGTCGAGCTTGTCAAACACCGTATTAAAGAAGAACGACGGCGTGTAGCGCATATACGGCTCGTCGATCAGCACCGCCCGGTTCGGGCTCTCCGCAAGCTGTGCCCTGACCTCCGACACATTGATTCGGAATGTGACGAAGTTCAGGATGTTGATATAGCTCAGATACCCTGCCATGACCGCTCCGAGCAGGAAGGCGCCCCTGCGGCAGTATCCGGCGGTCTCACCGTCCAGCGCGCAGACCGCCTGCGTGCAGATTTCCAGTGCCGCCAGCACCCAGAAGCAGAAGGTCGAGAAGAAGCAGCGCTGCGATACTGGGTTTGCCATGCAGAACGGCGCGGTGCAGATCACCGTGCTCACAAGAAATACGGTCAGGCGCAGCCCGCTCTGCCGCTTGCAGAGAATCACGCCGAGATACAGCACCGAAATCAGGTGCAGGAACGAAAATGCCGTTTCCAGCGCGGAAAGACGCATCGCACCGTCAATCGACTCCAGCCGCACATAGCCGTAATTGATGCAGAAGTACAGCGGGAACAGGAAAGCAATCGTCAGCGCTGCCTTTGCAAACCGGCACTTGTCCGGCTTCCAGCCGCTCCGGTCGGCCCTGCGGTACAGCAGCAGAAGCGACGCCGCTATCAGGAAATTGAGAATCCAGAGGCGCTGCGAATAAAAGACAATGACCTTCATATAAAGCTGCATCATGATGTCCAGCGGAGAAGATTCAATGAACCGGTAGGTGTGCTCCTCTGTGCCGTTTGCGACCGCGGAGTAATTCGGATTCAAAAACAGCAGCACCGTTCCGGCTGCCGTTCCGGCCGCGTATGCGATCTGATAGGCGCGGAGCTTCAGATCCTTGCGGAAAAAGGCGTACAGCAGGACAAATACCGAAAGACAGCAGGCGTAGATTGCCATATGCTCCGTGCAGAGCGCTCCGGCAAAGCCGACCGCCGCAAAGCAGGGCACCGCCCATTTGGATTTCACCGGCTTCCCGGCAAATTCACGGAATACCGTCCGGAGAAACAGCATCGCAAAAATCATCGGCGGCACATACGGTGCAAAGGCACCCAGCCACATCAGCACCTGCGCGAACATCTCCGGCACCATCGTGCAGAACAGTCCCAGCGCAAGCCACGAAATCCCGATGCGCTTTTCTTTGATCTGCACGCAGTCCGCCAGCAGCCAGATGCAGAGAAACAGGATCGGCACATACAGACAGAAGCGCGCCGCCGGATAGCGGATGATCGGGTACGCAATCAGATTGGAGAAATACCGCCCGCTGATGCCGGCAATGTAGGACACAGCCGAATCCTCGCGTGAGTAATAGCCGAGATAGTCGTCGCCCGATATGATGTTCGTCAGGCAGCAAATCACCGAAAACAGCAGCACTGCCGCTGCAAACAGCAGACGCTGCTTTGTTATCTTCTTCATGCAGTTCTCCTTTCCCAGCACGGTTTTAACCGGCATCAGAACAGATTTATCATACCATACCGCACCGGATTTGTCAAGCCGGAACGCGGACGGAGATGCCGCGTCACAAGGATGCGGCGGCGGGCTTGACAAGGGGCGTTTTTTGCAGTATAATGTATCAAAAGCCGGAAGCACCGGCAAAAAAGGGAGGAACACATTATGGTCACAGTCAGAACCTATGCAGAGCTTGCAGAAGCCGTGCGCCGTGACGAGGTCATGCTGCATCTCGAAGGCGAAGCAAAGTATTTCTATGAGAAGAATGTCGGGGATACCCTCGGCGGCGGACTTGTGGGTGCTGTTCCGGGCCTGCTGCTCGGCGGACCGGTCGGCGCAGTGCTCGGCGGTGTCATCGGTGCTGCGGTCAGCGGCAATGTGAACCGTCCCGATCCGTATGAGCGCGATATCGCCCGCTTTTTGCTCCGCTATTACCGAAAGACCAGCACCGGCCTGACCTTCATTGAACTGACGCATCGCTGATTATGCAAAAGCGCCCCTTTCTTTTGACAGAAAGGAGCGCTTTTTTTCAGTAATAGCGAACAGCTCTGCGTCTGATCCGCTTTTTCGGAAGCGCATACAGATCGACAGGCTTTACGGTGCGTGCATATATCATCACCGCGGTCAGCACCGTCAGCATTTCTGCAATCGGAACCGTCATCCAGATGCCGCTGACCGAACGCAGACGGAAGCAGATCAGTGCGATCGGGATGACCAGCACGGCGCCGCGCAGCAGCGAAATGAGATGCGAGGGAGCCGGCATTTCATTCGAGGTGAAGAACACCGCCATGACGGCATTGATGCCGGCAAAGGGCAGGAAAATGAAGTACAGCCGGAGACCGTGCTCGGCAATCTCCTGCATCCCGGCGTTTCCGCTGCTGTTGAAGATGCCGACCAGGCCGGTTGTATGATACCAGAGCAGCGTATAGAAAATGCCGCCCATCACGATCGCGGTCGTGACGGAAAGCCGCAGCAGATACCGAAGCGCTTCGCTGTCCTTTTTGCCGTGGAAGCTGCACATCAGCGGCTGAACGCCGCCCGACAGTCCCGCATAGACTGCGAGGAACACAATGGCGAAGTTGGTGATGACACCGTATGCCGCGATACCCGCATTGCCGAGCATCCGGTAAATGATCGCGTTGAAGATCATGACGACAATGCCGCCGGATGCCTCTGTCACGAGCGCATGAAGGCCGAGTCCGGCGATTTCACGGATGGCCGTAAAAGAGGGGCGCATCACGCGCATCTGGAAGGCCGACCAGCCGGAGATGAAATGCGTACTCATGATGAGCATACTGATGATCGGGGAAAGACAGGTGGCCAGCGCCGCACCCTGCATTCCCATGCCGAGCCGGAAGATGAACACATAGTCCAGAATGATGTTGGCGCAGCTTCCGCCGAGCACGCCGGCCATTGCCAGACCGGGCGCCGAATCGTTGCGGATGAAGCACGCGAACAGATTGTTCAGAATGAATGCCGGCGAGAAAAGCAGAACCGTCTTCAGATAGCTGTGCGACATCTCAAAGATGCTGCTGTCTGCGCCGAGAAACGATGTGAACGGCTTGCTGAAAAACAGCCCGATGCTCAGGAAGAACGCCGAGACTGCCAGCGCCGCCGAAAAGGAATTCACGAAAACTCTGTCTGTTTCCTTTCGCTCCACGCGGCAGTACAGCATGGAGAACTTGCCGCCGCCGCCCAGACCGAGCATCAGCCCGAAGCCGTTCATGAAGTTGAAGACCGGCAGGCAGAGATTCAGCGACGCGATGCCCTCCGTTCCCATACCGCGCTCGATGAAAAATGTGTCGATCAGGATATAGACGGAGATGCCGAGTGAGCTGATGATGTTGAACAGGATGTACTTAAAGAACTGTGCGCGGATATCTGATTTTTTCATAGATCGGATTACCCTCTGCATATCGCAATAAATGAACATCAATTTCGGACGAATATTATAAACGAATATGGTACGAATTATATCACAAACCGGCACGAATGTAAAGTATCTTTCTTTAAAATCGGCTTTTTGCACAGTTTCTATCAACAATTTTCGGCAACCGCCTGACCGGTTATGCACCGGATCACTGACCAATTCAAGCGAAATCTGAACACACAGAAAAATGCGCTGCGCAAAAAAGTGTCAGTGCATCCGGCTTTCAGGCCGGAAAAAGCTCCCCCGCCCGGAACAGACGAAGGAGCTCTCATCAACTGTTTTCTTCCGGCTGACTGCGGCGGCTCTCCGCCGTCACATAGCGCCATTTCAATACGGCTGTCCCGATGATGATGACATAGCCGGCGACGCTGAGCCAGTCGGGGCGCTGCTTTAAGAAGAGATATCCGAACAAAGCCGCGAAAATCACGATTGAAAAATCGTAAACCGAAATCTCTTTTGCAGGGGCGCAGGCATATGCCTTCGTAATGAAGATCTGTCCGCCCGCTGCCGCAATGCCCGTCAGAATGAGGAACATCCACTGCCGGCCGGTCATCGGCACATACCGGAACAGCAGATTCGGCAGCAGCATCAGCGAAGTGAACGCAGAGAAAAACGCCACGATTATCATGCTGTTTTCCCCGCGCATTCCGAGCCTGCGGACATTGGCATAGGCAAGCCCCGCCCCGAAGCCGCCTGCGATGCCGGCAAGTGCGGGCAGAAACTCCATGCCGAAGGAGGGCTTGGCAACAAGCATCGCGCCGGCAAATGCCGCACCGACTGCCAGCCATTCGGGCAGCGACGCCTTCTCATGCAGCAGGAAATACGAGAAGATGATTGCAAAGAAGGGCGACAGCTTGTTCAGCATCGAAGCGTCCGAGATCGCCATGTGATCGACGGCATAGAAATTGCAGACCATGCCGAGCCCGCCCGAAACCGAGCGCAGCAGCAGGTATTTCAGATTGCCCTTCCCGATTTTCAGCGGTGTTTTCGTCCGGATGAGCGAAGATGCGGCAATCATCAGTGCAAAGAAATTCCGGAAAAAGCATTTTTGCAGCGTCGGAACATCGCCCGTCAGCCGGATACAGAGATTCATCAGCGCAAAGCAGAACGCCGAGCATAAAATCAGGACGATGCCCCGGCTCCTGCCGGATGCCGCTGTCTGGTGCAAGGGAATCGCGCTCCTTTCTTCATCAGTATTTCCGCCTTACATTATAACACAGGTGCCGCCGGAAATCAAGCGCGGATCCGAAGCCTGGTTCCGGCGGCACCGGACAGCACGGAGCACCGTGACCGTTTCTGCGGAAATACCGGACAAAAAGCAAACACGGACTTGACATAACACGCGTTTGGGAGTATAATAGCAATGACGGATTCTGTCGAACGAGGTGATTTTTCATGAAGCCTGAATTCTGGGGAAAGATGTTTCCGCATCTCTTTTCCGCAGACTGGTATATCGGCGGATGGGCACTGCTGACCGGTGTGCTGCTCTTTGTTGTCCGGCTCAAGGCACGGGATGTGCAGCACTGGTTTTCGGAATCGCCCTCTGAACGCTCTCTCAACGCACTCATCAACTCCCGCAGACGCCTCAGCATCTTCTACACGCTGTTCACGACCTGTATCTCCATTTTTCCGCTGCTCGGTATGTTCGGAACGGTCAAGGCTCTGGTCGGACTCGATCTGACCGGCGAAATGGAAGGCGTCAAGCAGCATTTCTTTGAAGCACTGACCTCGACTGCATGGGGCATCATCTTCGCCGTCATTTTCAAGGTGCTGCACGCGGCCTTTGCCGCACATGACGCCGAGGAAATGCTTGCGAAATCAGGCAGATTTCTCGATGCCAGAGAACGGCCGGGCGCCGCACGGCAGGAGGATTTATGAGACGCGGACATGAGGTTCTGCTGGACTTCACGACTTTGCTCGATGTCACGATGCTGCTGCTCTTTTTCTTCGTACTGTTCTCCCGCATGGATGTCGATCAGGCGAAGGAAAGTGCTGCGGCCGATCAGCGGGCCGCACAGAGCGTCATGGATGAGGCAAAGGATCTGAAAAACAAGGCAGAATCGCAGCTCGCCGATGCACAGGCGCAGAAGGAACAGGCAGAAGAAGCGCTCCGGCAGCTCAACGAAGCCGACGCACAGCGCGCTGCCGACCTCGCCGCACTGCAGTATTACGGGCTCGGACAGAACCTCAAGCTGAGGCTGGAGCTCGACAACACCGACTGGATGCTCAGCGTCCGGCGCGGTGACAGTGTGCCGCATATGCTGGAATCCGGATCCGTCAGCAGTGCGCAGCTCCGCAGCATTCTCTCGGAGATGCGCTATCAGAAAGAGGACACCGTCCTCTGCGAATTCCTCTATGAGGGGGAAAAGCCCGGCTCCAGAGCCGCTTATCAGACGGTGCAGAATGCGCTCAAGGCGCTGAAAGCAGATTATCCGCATCTGTATATTTCGGAAACGGATATTTCACCATTCTAAAACAGAAGGAGTAGACTATCATGCAAATGAAAAGAAAAGGCAAGGGCAAGCTGATTGTTATTATCATTCTTGCGATTCTCGCGCTGCTCGTGTTCCTCGCATTCAAGCTCGGCTGGCTCAAGGGCCTCGGCTTCGGCAAGGGGGACGGAAACGGCGGCAGCAGCACCGGAAGCAGCATGGTGACTTCGGCGCCGGAATCGACTGCGGCAACAACCGTGGAGCAGATCGCTTCGGTGGATGTCACGGTCAGCGGCAGCAGCTACCTCTACCAGAACAAGACCACCGATCTGGAATCGCTCATCACTGAACTGAAAAAGCTCGACAAGGACACCCGCGTCAAGCTGCACGACGACAATGCCGCAAAGAATGCCTACGACGACCTCACAAAGGAACTGAAGGACAACAACATCACCTTTGAAGAGGCAAAAGCAGAATAAACCCGCTCCCCTCTCTGCCGCTGACAGACAGAGAGGGGCTGCTGTCTACGGAGAACCACCATGGAAGATTTCATCCGGCACCGCCTCGGTGATCTGGCGGCACAGTCCGAGCGCACCGGCAGCTTTACCTTCTCGCCCTTTCTGAACGAAGCCGAGCTTGCCGATTTCTACGCAATGGCTGCTTCTCTGCCCCGCTGCGGCGTGACCGTCTGGGGCGGCATTCCCGATGCCGGACGCGTGATGCTGCGCTTCGGCGACGCAGAGCAGCTCGGCTATGAGGTGCCGTTTCCGATCGTCTGCCTCCGGATTTCCCCGCTTCAGGAGAAATTTGCGGACAGCCTCACCCACCGCGATGTGCTCGGCGCCGTGATGCACCTCGGAATCGAACGCGATGTCATCGGCGACATTCTCGTCACGGAGAAAACGGCGTTTCTGTTCTGTGCGGAATCTGTCTCGGACTACCTCTGCCGCGAGCTCAGCCGCGTGCGGCATACGACGGTCCGCTGCGAACCCGTCACCGCCGCGCCGGAGCATCTGCGGGCGGTCTATACCGAGCAGACCTTACAGGTCGCCTCTCTGCGCATCGACGGCATCATCGCAAAGGTCTGCAAGCTCTCGCGGAGTGACTGCCTGACGCTGTTCCGTGCAAAAAAAGTCTTTCTGAACGGGCGGTGTACCGAAAACAGCAGCGTCCAGCTCAAAGAGAATGACAGCGTTTCGGTCCGCGGATACGGGAAATTCCGGTTCTGCGGCACCGACGGTACGACGCGGAAAGGAAATCTCATCATCCGCACGGCACACTGCACCGGCTATGAAGAACAGACCGGGACTTGAGCATAATCACACAAAGCCCCGAAGCATCCTCTGAATGCTTCGGGGCTTTTGTCCGTATCGGATCCTGCGTGCGTTACACGCCGTACTGCTCACGGTAGGCAAGCATCTGCGGCAGATACGCCTTGCCGTCCACCACACCGCTCTCAATCGCGGCGATGATGTCGCTGACCGTGACAATCGAATACACATCGACGCCGAACTCCGCCTTGACCTCCTGCACAGCGGATTTTTCGCTGTTGAGGCCCTTTTCCTGACGGTCCACCGTGATAATCATGCCGGTGATATCCACATCGGCGACGGACTTGAGCTTCGGGTACACCTCGCGGAGTGCCTTGCCGGATGTCATCACATCCTCAATCAGCACAACCCTGGTGCCGGCTTCGAGTTTCGAGCCGACAATCATGCCGCCCTCGCCGTGATCCTTGACCTCCTTGCGGTCATAGGCATAGCCGACCTCCACGCCGTGCTCCTTATACAGCGCGATGGCCGCGGCTGCCGCCAGCGGAATGCCCTTGTAGGCCGGTCCGAACAGCACATCGGCTTTGAGGCCGTGCTCCGTGATGCAGTGTGCATAATACTCGCCGAGACGGCAGAGCTGCGCACCGGTTTTGTAATTGCCGGTATTGATGAAGTACGGGGCCTTTCTGCCGGATTTCAGCGTGAAATCGCCGAAGGTCAGAACGCCGCACTCGGTCATGAATCTGATGAATTCCTCTTTGTAGGTCATGTGTCAAACTTCCTTTCCGATTCTCTGAATTATGAAACAGTTCCTGTATTTGGCGGATCGTCGCGGCGGAACTCCGCGAGAGATACGCCGCATCCCGGGCAATACTGAATGCCGCGGACATACCGAATTCCGCACCAGCGGCAGACATCTGTCTGCAATTCGTCCGGATCCGGCTTCGGGGCTTCCAGAAGCGGCGGCAGCTCATAGGTCGGCTCCGGTTCTGCCGGCTGCAGGGAAGGCATTTCCGCCGGCCACGGCTGCTGCGTGCCGTATGGCTGCTGCGCGCCGTATGGCTGCTGCGTACCGTATGGCTGCTGCGTGCCGTATGGCTGCTGTGTACCGTAGGGCTGCTGCGCGCCGTAGGGCTGCTGTGTACCGTAGGGCTGCTGTGCGCCATAAGGCTGCTGTGTGCCGTAGGGCTGCTGTGTACCGTATGACTGCTGCATCCCATCGAAACGGTCTGTGCCGTCCGGAACGGCCGGAATCTCATTCGGATCGTCCGGTACAAGCTCCGCCTTGCGGTATTTCAGCTCGTTCAGCCCCATCATGAAGTAAGCGTGGAAGCCGAGGAACAGCAGCACCGGCCAGAAAGAAAATACGGTTTTCAGACGGCTGAACAGCCCCGGCCGTTCGGCAATGTCCGTCACAAGATGAAAGCCGTTTGATAACACCGTGCTCACGGTCTGCTCTCCCACGGACTGATTCTCACTGACCGCCTTCAGATTCTCATAGACATAAGAAGTGAACTGCGATGTCACATGGTCTGTCAGAACCGGATCGGTGTCATCACCCTGCATTCCCTCCCAGTACCATTCCACGAACTTCGGATCGGGGTTCTTGGGTTCGGAATACACAATCAGCCAGTGCAATTCATCGTCAAATTCCCGGACATACCGGTCGTACGCATAGCTTTCCAGCGTATTGTAGCGGCTGTTCCAGTCCTCGTTGTGAACCGTAATGACCGCCGGCGTAACGGCAGTTTTTTTGTAAAAGGCGCGCATTTCCTCCTGCAGGGAGTCCTGTGAGCCGAGCAAATTTGCTTCATCCTGAATGATGATCTCGTCCGGTCCCTTCTGAAAAGCTTTCCGCAGCTGCGTGGGTATCCCCGCGATAATCGGCAGCAGGAAGGGAATATAGAACAGACCGATCAGCAGTCTTGCCGGATGAAAAATCTTTTTCGGCTCGACGGAAGAATAGAAATAGCGGTCTGAGCCGAACCGGCGATAGCGGTACCGGTGTGCGCCGGGATACGGTCTCTTTCTGACCGGTGAAGTGGAGGAGCTGCCGCCGCTGCTGCTGTGACTTCCTCCGCTGCTGTGGCTGCCCCCGTGGCTGCCGCCGCTGTGAGAACCGCCTCCGGATGAATGCGGCATCGTACAGGCCCCCTCTCCTCAGTTTGTCAGAAACGCCGTTTCCGCTCCGTCAAACCCGTCCGGCAGACAGATGCGGAACGCGGTCGGCAGTGCCGTCTCTGCGTGAAGCTGTGCTTTCGTAACCCATGTAAAGCAGTCCGGCATTTGCGTCACGAGCAAATGCACACAGTTCATCTTCCACTCAATATGCGTAAAAATATGACTGCGCCGCCGCACAGAAACAATCTCCGCCGTGCCGGTCTGCCAGCATTTTGCTGCATCGAGCGCCGGCTGCGCCTCCATGAGCCCGTCCAGATGCGGCAGCTCCCAAAGTCCCGCCAGCAGCCCGGCTGAAGGGCGCTTTCGCACGGCGATTTTGTCGCCGCACTGCAAAATATACACGGTGTAATGCTCGGTTCTGCGGGCCTTTTTCTGCTTTCGCACCGGAAACTGCATCTCGCAGCCGCTCCGGTGTGCCGCACAGTCCTCTCGCAGCGGACAGACGCCGCAGTGCGGCGCGCCGTTCGGCACACAGACCGTCGCGCCGAGTTCCATCAGCGCCTGCGTCAGCGTTCCGCGTGTGCCGGCAGCCGTCTGCCGGTACAAAACACGCAGTGTCTCGCGGATTTCGCGCTTCACGGCCGGTTCATCGGTGCAGCGGCCGTCCGCGGTCAGTCTCGTCATGACGCGCAGCACATTGCCGTCCACCGCAGGCTCCGGCAGGTCAAAACAGATCGAGCCGACGGCGCCCGCCGTGTAGTCCCCGATGCCGGAGATTGCACGGATTTCCGCATAGGTGCGCGGAAAAACTCCGCCGTACTGCGTCATGATCTGTTTTGCGCCTTTTTGCAGATTCCGGACACGGCTGTAATAGCCGAGGCCCTCCCAGAGCTTCAGAAGCAGCTCCTCATCGCAGTCCGCCAGCGCCGGAATATCCGGCAGCGTGCTCAAAAAGCACGTATAATAGGGCTTTACCGCTTCCACACGCGTCTGCTGGAGCATGATCTCCGAGAGCCAGACATGATACGGCTCCCGGTCGGCGCGCCACGGCAGGTCGCGGGCATTCTCCGCAAACCATGAAAGCAGCGCCGAAAGCATCCGATTCCGCTGTTCGTCGTTCTGCAAGTGGCTTTTCACTCCTCCGGTGCCGGCTCCGCCGAGATCACGGCGTGAATCCGGTAATCATAGCACAGACAGGGCAGATACACGCCCATGCCGTCAAAATGCGCAATCCGCAGCCGCGTCACCTCGCCGGAAACGGTCAGCACTGCATCGGAATCTGCCAGATAGGGCATCAGGTCCACATCCGATTCCACGCGAATGCTGCTGCGGGAATCCGGAGCCTGCGCATAATATGTGCCGTCTGCCTCCTGCTTTGTAAAGCAGGAAAGTATCAGCGTATCCTTGTGCATATAGTGCCGCAGATAAATGCAGGCCGCTGCGGTGAGCAGAATCAGCACAGCTGCCGACAAGGCCAGCACTTTTCCGGCACCCGTCACCTTTTTGGGCTTCTGCATCGCACATCAAATGTTGTAAAGGATTTCGGAATAGCACGGGAACGGCCACTGATCCTGCGGCACCAGCACCTCCAGTGCGTCCGCCGTCGTGCGCATCCGCTCCATAGCCGGCACGACCAGTCTGCGGTATGCCTGTGCCGTTTCAATGGCATCACCGGCATTTGCCGCAGCGGAAATCTGCTCGCGGAGATCCTCGATCGCATCATAGAGCGCCGCCGTCAGGTCACTGATCTTCTCGGCCAGTGCCTCCTCCACTCTGGCATTCATCCGCAGGTCGCCGAACATCTCATGCTTGCGGGAAACGGCGTCCAGCAGCTCCTTTGTATAGGAGATGACAACCGGCAGAATCTTCTTGCGCGCCATGTCGAGCATCGTCTTTGCCTCGATGCAGACCGTCTTGCTGTAATTTTCAAGCAGAATCTCCTTGCGGGATGTAATCTCGGCGCCGGTCAGAACCTTCTGCGCCTCGAAAATCTGCACAAACTCCGGACGGTCATACTGCATCAGCGCTTCCACGGTCGAGGGATAATTCGGCAGACCGCGGCGCTTGCACTCGGCAAACCACGCATCGCCGTAGCCGTTGCCGTTGAAGATGATGTCCCTGTTTTCGCGGATTGTGCGGACAAGCAGATCGTTCAGTGCCGTCTTGAAATCGGCGGCCTGTTCCAGCTCGTCGCAGAACGCCGTGACCTCCGACGCAAAAATCGTGTTCATCACGAAATTGAAGCAGGAAATCGAATCCGCAGAACCGAGCATCCGGAACTCGAACTTGTTGCCGGTAAATGCCATCGGCGAGGTGCGGTTGCGGTCGGTTGCGTCCTTGCGGAACTGCGGCATCGCATCGACACCGAGGTTGAAGCGCTCCTTGCCGCTGCCGATCAGCGTCTTGCCCTGCTCAATCGCATCCAGCACACGCTGTAAATCATCACCGATAAATACGGAAATCACGGTCGGCGGCGCTTCGTTTCCGCCCAGACGGCAGTCATTGCCCGCGGAGGCCGATGCAATCCGCAGCAGCGGTGCATACTCCTTCACGCCCTTCAGAATCGCGCAGAGCGTCAGCAGGAAAATCATGTTCTCCTGCGGCGTGTCGCCCGGATCGAGCAGATTCTGTCCGTCATCGGTCGAAAGCGACCAGTTGTTATGCTTGCCGGAGCCGCTGATGCCCGCAAACGGCTTTTCGTGCAGCAGGCAAACCAGACCGTGCTTCAGCGCGGTTTTCTTCATCAGCTCCATCGTGAGCTGGTTGTGGTCGGCGGCAATGTTGGAGGTCGTATAGACCGGCGCCAGCTCATGCTGCGCAGGCGCGACCTCGTTGTGCTCGGTCTTCGCGTAGATGCCGAGCTTCCACAGCTCCTCATCCAGTTCGCGCATAAAGTCCGAAACACGCTGCGTCAGATTGCCGAAATAGTGATCGTCCATTTCTTCGCCCTTGGGCGGCATCGCGCCGAACAGCGTTCTGCCGGTCAGGATCAGATCCTCGCGGGCGTCATAGGACGCTTTGTCAATCAGAAAATACTCCTGCTCCGGTCCGACATTGGTCATGACACGCTGCACGGTCTGATTGCCGAACAGCCGGAGCATCCGGACGCTGGCGCGGCTGACGGCTTCCATCGAGCGCAGCAGCGGCGTTTTCTTGTCCAGCACCTCGCCCGTATACGCGCAGAAGCCCGTCGGAATGCAGAGCGTGCGGTCCTTGATAAACGCATCGGAGGTCGGATCCCATGCGGTATAGCCTCTCGCCTCAAAAGTCGCGCGCAGACCGCCCGACGGGAACGAGGACGCATCCGGCTCGCCCTTAATCAGCTCCTTGCCGGAGAATTCGAGAATCACCCCGCTGCCGCGCGGCGTCAGAAACGCATCGTGCTTCTCGGCAGTGACACCGGTCATCGGCTGGAACCAGTGGGTGTAATGCGTACAGCCCTTGGAAATCGCCCAGTCCTTCATCGCATTCGCCACAACATCGGCTGCCTCCTTCGGCAGCGGAGTTCCCAGCGTGCGGGTACTCATGACCGCTTCATAGACCTTATGCGGCAGGCAGTTCGCCATGACACGGGCATTGAAGACATTGCTGCCGAAATATTCATCCGGCGTCACTTTGGAATCCATCATCTCTCACTCGTATTTCCCCGTCGGGAAATACGCCTCCTTTCAGATTCTCTGCGGCAGTCTGCCGTCAAGCCTACTCCCGCAACATATATTATAACAGATTTTCCCGCCGATTGCAAGGGCTCCCGCAAAGCAAAGTGTTTTTCTGCATTTCGTATGAAATGAAAGCGGATTGCGCACAGTTTCCGGACAGTTGGATGCAGAATCCGGAGATCGCAGCGGCCGCATTTTGCCCCGGATCTCACGAATCACAAGGGAAAATCGCACAGATTCAAGCTTTTCGGCTCCCGTCTCAAAATTTTTTTGATTTCCCCCTTGACAAACTGTGCCGTTTGTGTTATAATAATCTGGTCTTAGGGGTATAGCTCAGCTGGTAGAGCAACGGACTCCAAATCCGTGTGCCGAGGGTTCGATTCCTTCTGCCCCTGCCATATTTTAGGCTCCGGAAATCGCGCAGATACGCGGTTTCCGGATTTTGATTTTTATAGAAATCGTGGTTTTGTCCTTTATTTGTCCATTATTCTGAAAATTCGCATTTCAGGCGCTGCTTTTGGTGTCACGTTTCAGGATGCAGTCTGCCACGCTGTCCATCGCTCTGACCTGTGCTGCCTGGAAGGAATGCGCATAAATATTCAAAGTCGTTGTCGCACTGCTGTGACCTAAACAGCCCTGTACCGTCTTGACATCGACGCCGTTGCTGATTAAAATGGACGCATTAAAATGCCGGAAAGAATGTATGTTCACAAAGCGCATACCCGTTTTCTTGCAGAACCGTTCAAAAAACTTGTAGGGCTGCCGCATCCCCATCGGGGAGCCGTCTGTCTTCGTGAACAGCCGGTCACATTCGATCCACTTGCTGCCGAGTTCACGTTTGCAGCCATTCTGCCATTCCTGAAATGCTTTCAGCTTTTGCATCAGTTCATCCGGCAGCTTCAGCACGCGCTGACTGCTTTCCGTTTTCGGGGTATCTGTATAGATACCCTTTTCCTTTGTGTATTCGGAAGTCCGGACCACGCTGAGCATATTATGTTTCCAGTCGATGTCCTTCCATTCCAGCCCCAGCAGCTCGCCGCGGCGCAGTCCGGTAAATGCCGCCAGCGTGAAGAAGATCGTATACTTGTAATTGGCTTCGGTTTCCTGCTCAAACAGCTCCAGCATCTGCTGCACTTCTTCCAGCGAGTAAATATCCCGCTTTTTCGACCGGATCGACGGGATCACCACATTTCTGCACGGATTATCCGACAGCATCTGCATCCGCACAGCATAGTCAAATACCGTAGAGATAAAGGTGATGTAATTCCGGACAGTTTTCGGCGCATAGGGCGGCATCGGTTCGCCTTTGTGATTGAAGCGCTTCTCATTCGCAACATCCATCACAAACTGCTGCAAAAGGCGCGTTGTGATCTTGTCCATGCGCATATGCCCGATCGCCTTGTAAACCTTTGCCTCGCTCGAATGATAGCTGCGGATTGTCTGTGTCTTGAGCTTTGCGGGCGCATACTCCCGGAACCATTGCTCCGCGAAATCCTGAAACTTGATAACCGTGCTTTGAAACCCGAATTTGCAGGCGTTCTCAAATTCCACGGCTCTTCGGTTCAGCTCTTTTTCGATCTGTTTTTGCGTCATCCCTGAGTCGGGCGTCCAGTTCTGTATCTGAACAACTTGATCCCCGGATGTGTTATAGCCGCAGGAAACCCGGATCTGGTATGTATTTCCTCTTTTTCTGATTGATGCCATAGGTCGATTCCTTTCTATCAACATAGTTTTATGGCATATTCCTGTATGCCTTCATTATATCACTTTTGCGGTTTAAAGTCAAGATGTGAATTGCAGCTTAGGCTATTTAGGCTATTTCAAAGTGACACACTCTTCCTGCGCGACTTTTCGGCAGCCTGCCGCTTGCGTTCTTCCTCGACGAGTTTGGAGATATAATCGCCCTGTGAAATCTCGCGGTAGGTCTTGGCAATATCAGCGTATACCGTATATGTCTGCTGACACTTCCTGAGTGGCTCTTTCAGCGATACGATCTGGTTATCGGTTTCCTGCAATTTGGCTTTCAGACGATCAAGGTCGGCTCTACCTGCGATACCGTTGTTCAGCACACTCTGCCTGCTGACCGTCAGCCGCAGTTGTTCCATGTCGGTCAAATCAGTTTTCCCTGACAAATCGAAATAGATTTCCGCCTGCTGAATCAGGGAGGAAAGCCGTTCCTGCTCGGTGGTCAGGATATTGATTTCCTGTCGTGCCTGCTCATAGGATGCTTTTGCGGTTTCGATCTTTCCTTCCAGTTCTCCGATAGAACGAATACGGTCACAGCTGATAATTGTCAGCTGTGCTGACAGTCGATGTACATCCAGATCATTTTCCGGCGAATAGGGTTCCGTGCTGCTGATTCGGCGCGGAACCTTTTTCTTTTCCGCGGCAAGCATGATTACCTGCCCGATGACTGTCTCGTAGCATTCACGCAGGGGCGACGGTTCGTCCTTCAGCACAGCACCGCTGCCGAAATCACCCCAAAGGATTCGTGAAGAAAGGTTCTCCGCTGTGTATTCTTCCCCCAGCGTTTTTGTGCGGATAAACCGCTGCTGTTCCGGCGCTTTCAAGGAGATGTACTTGCCTTTCTTCACCTCATAGCCTTTCAGTTCCAGTTCATAGAGCAGCTCGTCCAGATTCTTGACCGAACCGATCAGGCTGTCGATTTCTGTGCGCAGCTTCTGCTTCCATGAAGTTCCTTGTCTGCGTTTTTCCCACTCATGATGGCTGACAGTTTTTCCCTTCCCCTGACTTTTATCATATGGCTGAATACCGAATGCCAGACACACCCTGTCCGAGTATTCCTTGACACGATCCAAAGTCGTTTTATTGGCATTCAGCTTTCTGCCGGTCAGCGTGTAGGTGTTGACAAGGATATGGCTGTGGATATGTCCGCGGTCTGTATGCGTTGCAATCACGA